>NZ_JBGKBE010000004.1:0-233676 GCF_041358175.1 Muriicola sp. E247 | reverse complement strand
TTTGACATTCCGATCACGGAATTAGAGTCGAACGGCCTTGGAGCATATAGCAATATTCAGCAAGTAGTGATCGACCTGGTCAACTCAGGGGAAGCTTATATCGACAACATATATTTCTATAAGCCTGCAGGTGGAGGTGGCGGAACAGCGCCAACAACATCAGCTCCTGTACCTCCTACGCGAGATGCCGGGGATGTGATCTCAATCTTCAGTGATTCTTACACGAATGTCACAGGGATTAATTACGACCCCAACTGGGGACAGTCGGGTCATACCTTGGTTGATCCTGCCTACGATCCGGGAGACGGAAATGTAGCTCTGGCATACCCTAATTTTAATTATCAGGGAACCGATTTTGCCGGGAATGCACAGGATGTTTCAGCTATGGAATTCCTGCATGTGGATATGTGGACCGCCAATGCCACGGATGTAAAAGTAACCCCGATCAATGGAAGCGGTGCCCCTACAGAATCCCTTCAGGGACTGATGCCGATTACAGCAGGGCAGTGGGTACAGTACGATATTCCACTATCTGATTTTACTGCTTCAGGGATGACCCTGGATCAGATTGTACAGATGAAGTTCGACGGTCAGGGAGGGACAACCCCATCCGATATCTACCTGGATAACATTTATTTCTACAGGGCAGCCGGTGGCGGAACAGCGCCAACCACTTCAGCTCCTGTACCTCCTTCGCGAGATGCCGGGGATGTGATCTCAATCTTCAGTGATTCCTATACGAATATCACCGGGATCAATTACGATCCCAACTGGGGACAGTCGGGACATACCTTAGTTGATCCTGCCTACGATCCGGGAGACGGAAATGTAGCTCTGGCATACCCTAATTTTAACTATCAGGGAACCGATTTTGCCGGGAATGCACAGGATGTTTCAGCTATGGAATTCCTACATGTGGATATGTGGACCGCCAATGCCACGGATGTAAAAGTGACTCCGATCAATGGAAGCGGTGCCCCTACGGAATCCCTTCAGGGACTGATGCCGATTACTTCAGGGCAGTGGGTACAGTATGATATTCCATTATCTGATTTCACTGCTTCAGGGATGACCCTAGATCAGATTGTACAGATGAAGTTCGACGGTCAGGGAGGGACAACCCCATCCGACATCTACCTGGATAACATTTACTTCTACAGGGCAGCCGGTAGTGGAGGAACTGCTCCAACCACATCAGCTCCTGTACCTCCTGCGCGAGATGCCGGGGATGTGATCTCAATCTTCAGTGATTCTTATACGAATATCACCGGGATTAATTACGATCCAAACTGGGGACAATCTGGTCATACCCTGGTAAACCCAACCTATGATCCTGGCGATGGCAATTTTGCCCTGGCATACCCAAATTTCAATTATCAGGGAACGGATTTTGCTGGGAATGCTCAGGACGTATCAGCCATGGAATTTCTGCACGTAGACATGTGGACGCCAGATGCAACTGTGGTTCAGGTTACTCCTATCAACGGGAGTGGAGCCCCCACGGAGTCTCTACAATCATTGACCCCTATCACAACGGGTGCCTGGAACAGTTACGATATCCCTCTTGGAGATTATACTGCTTCAGGGATGACACTGGATCAGATTGTACAGATGAAGTTCGATGGTCAGGCGGGAACAACCCCATCCGACATCTACCTTGATAATATTTATTTCTATAGGGCTGCTGCCGGTGGTGGCGGTGGTAATTTAGCTGCGGACGGAGATTTTGAATCTGGCGTTGCAGACCCCTGGTTACTATTTGCTAACGGAGGTACTGCCGCATTTGATAATACGATCAATAATGGTGGAACCTGGTCTGGCAGACTGGCTACTGGAGGACCTAGCAACCCTGCCTTAAAGCAGGAAAGGATTGGCGCAGGTACCGTTGCAGCAACAGATGTTGTTCAGATTCAGTTTGATCATATAGGTTCTGTTGTACAACCTGGAGCGGTATTTAATGTAATTCTCTTCGGAGAAGGTTCGGCCGGGGCATCATTTACACATGTCTTTAGTCCCGCTCCTTCTTTATCAGGTAGCTGGACTACTTTTACGGGTACATTTACCATTCCCGGAGGAACCGATGTTTCAGAAGGAATCTCCTTCCTTATTGAAGCTGTGTGTGGAGGAGATGCAGGATGTAGTGTTGTCGCAAACATTGATAATGTTAGTGTAACTCTCAACCCATAAATTTGAGTTAGCGGGTCTGCGGTAGGGATAAAAATTTCTGCCGTAGACTGGTTAACAAAATTTCTACTCTTAAATATTGGTCGATTATTCGATCATATACATTTGCGCCTTTCAATCGTGTAAAAACTAAAAAAGGAATAATCAAATGATTGCCGGTCAGGACATTAAAAATAAAGTTGATTCTCTCCTGTCTCAGATGACCCTGGACGAGAAGATCGGCCAGATGACTCAGGTACGGCATTTTGATGAATTTCCGGAAGATGAAATTGAGAAGGGTCTTATCGGCTCGGTCATACATACTCAGGGTCCGCTGCCGGGAAAAAATGCAGACGAATGGCAGGCTAAATTCACTACTTTACAGAGACAGGCATTGTCATCAAGACTGGGTATACCCCTACTGTTTGGAGTAGATGCAGTTCATGGTCAGAATACCTATGAAGGGGCTACGATTTTCCCACATAACATTGGTCTGGGTGCAAGCGGAAACTCGGAACTGGTTGAAAAAGCGGCTTCCATTACAGCTCTTGAATCACGAGCGACCGGTTTTAACTGGGTCTTTTCACCCTGTATTGCCATCCCATATAATGAGAAATGGGGCAGGGTGTATGAGGCGTTTTCCGAGAGTACGGAATTGACCGAGAAATTGACTGAAGCTTCAGTAAAGGGACATCAGCGAAATCTGAACGAAGGATATGGGGTACTGGCAACCGCTAAACACTTTGTAGGTGATGGCTCAGCCGATTTTGGTTTGGAAGGAGGCGAGGTTTCCCTTTCCCAGGAAGAAATTGTAAAACGACTTCTTCCCCCGTACAGAACGGCCATAGAATCGGGTGTAGGGGCCATTATGGTTTCTTTTAATACAATGGAAGGTGTCCCTATGCACGCTAATACACATATGATTCAGGAAGTTTTGAAAGACCAAATGGGATTTGAAGGAATAATGGTATCAGACTGGAAAGCCTATTCACGCTTTGGGGAAAATGACATTGTCAATGCCGGAATAGATATGGTTATGGCTGTAGACGGGGATCTCGAGATGTTCCGTCATGGTCTAAAGAGCGGAATTGAAAACGGTTCGGTTCCTATAGAAAGGATAGATGATGCAGTGCGCAGGATCGTTGGTCAAAAAATCAGGATGGGCCTGTTTGAAAACCCGTTGCCAGATTCCGATTTGATTCCTGAAATCGGAATACAGGAACACCGAGATCTGGCAAGACAGGCCGTGAGAGAGTCCTTGGTGTTATTAAAGAATGAAGGAGAAATTCTCCCATTGAATAAAAAGCTTAGCAAGATTGTTGTCGTAGGGGAACACGCAGATAACGCCGGATTACAGTCGGGAGGATGGACGATAAACTGGCAGGGTACAGACCAGAATTATACCGGGGCCACTACCATTCTGCAGGGGATTCGCGACCATGCTAAAGGGGATGTCGTGTACGATAAAGAGGCCAGGGGCGAACATATTGACGCGGATGTGGCAATTGTTGTCATTGGAGAGACGCCCTATGCAGAATTTTTTGGAGATATTGGGGGCGAAGTGGATGCTTTTCAGCTTTATCTGCCTGAAAAACAGAAAAGCTATCTGGATATCTACGCAAAAAAAGGAATTAAGACCGTAGTAATACTTATCTCAGGACGTCCATTGGTCGTGACTGGAGAAATTGAGCAGTCGGATGCCTTTGTGGCGGCATGGCTCCCCGGATCAGAAGGAGGTGGAATTGCCGAAGTCCTTTTTGGGGATTATAATTTTAAAGGTAAATTGCCCCATTCATGGCCGGCAGCGGTAGAAGAATACCATGGGAAATACGGACCAAATTTCTGGGATGAATCCATTAACCCACTATTCCCCTTTGGATATGGCCTCCAATACTAAATGATGTTAAATGCAATGTAAACAGCCGAGTCAGAAAGCGTAAAACTTAATTTAATACTATGAAATTCTTGCGAAAATATACACTTGCTCTTCTTATATTGGCACTGGGTATGTCATGTAAGGAGACAAAAAGGAATGCTGAATCAGATCAACCCCAAACAGAAAAAGAAGTGACAGCCAAAGACATTTTAGGAAATCCTGATTATCTGGCCATATCATACGGAGGATACAGAACCAAAACCCGGGATAACCAGCCCACAATTGATGAACTTAAAGATGATATGAAGATCTTGCATGCCATGGGTATCAGGATCCTTCGAACCTACAATGTGCATTTGGATCAGGCTTCTAACCTGCTTAAAGCCATTCGGGAAATGAAGATAGAGGATCCCTCTTTCGAAATGTATGTGATGTTAGGTGCCTGGATCGATTGTAAAAACGCCTTCACGGATATGGAACCGGATCACAATCAGGAAAGCGATAGAAATAAAAAGGAAATTGAAACTGCCGTTCAACTAGCTAATAAATACCCGGATATTGTTAAGGTTCTTGCGGTAGGTAATGAGGCTATGGTAAGATGGGCCACCAGTTACTATGTACAGCCCTCGGTCATCCTTAAATGGGTAAACCACCTGCAGGACTTAAAAATGTCAGGCGCTTTACCAAAAGACTTATGGATTACGAGTTCAGACGATTTTGCTTCCTGGGGTGGGGGAGATGACAGTTACCATACAGAAGACCTGGAAAAACTGATCAATGCTGTAGATTATATTTCAATGCACACCTATCCCTATCATAACTCCCATTACAATCCTGAATTCTGGAGGGTCCCTGCGGAAGAAGCAGATCTCCCTGATCAGGAAAAAATTGATGCTGCCATGATGCGCGCTCTGGGATTTGCAAAAAATCAATTTAAGGCTGTAACTGATCATATGAAGAGCCTGGGCGTAGACAAGCCAGTTCATATTGGAGAAACAGGTTGGGCTACTATTTCTGATGGACATTACGGCCCAAAAGGCTCAAAAGCCACGGATGAATACAAAGAGGCCAGTTACTATCGTCAGATGAGGGAATGGACCAAGGCTGAAGGAATATCGTGTTTTTATTTTGAAGCTTTCGACGAGCCGTGGAAAGATGCTCACAATCCCAAAGGTTCGGAAAATCACTTCGGACTCTTTACGGTGGATGGGAAGGCTAAATACGCTCTATGGGTTCTGGTAGATCAGGGCTTGTTTAAAAATCTTACAAGGAATGGTAATCCCATTACAAAGACTTTCGATGGAGATAAATCAGCAATGATGGAGGAAGTATTGGTGCCTCCCTCTGCAGATTAGAGATGAGGCTTTAGGCTGCCCTGACAGCCTAATTCATTGAATAGCTAAAAACCAAAACAATGAAACAGTTTAACCAAACAATTTACATTTTGATCATCAGCTTACTTATAAGTTCCTGTTCCACAAAACAGCAACTAGACCTTGAAGTATATGAAACGTCTGCAGCAGGTAAAAACTGGAGTTCGGTAACCGAGTTTAATGTGGATGCGGACGCTCCTGTAATTAAGATTTTACCCGAACAACAATTTCAGAAAATAACCGGATTCGGAGGCTCTTTTACCGAAGCTTCAGCTTCATTGCTCAATACCCTTAGCCTCGAGAATAGAAAAAAAATTATTGATGCTTATTTCGGTGACGATGGCGCAAAATACTCCCTCACCCGAACCCATATGAATTCCTGTGATTTTTCGCTAAGTAATTATTCCTATGCCCCGAAGGAGGGGGATAGGGACCTTGAGAGTTTTTCGGTGGAGGAAGACAGAGAGGATATCATTCCTTTTATAAAAGAAGCGATGGCTTCTTCTTCTGAAGGGTTCAAAATACTGGCTTCCCCCTGGACTGCCCCGCCCTGGATGAAAGATAACAAGGATTGGCGAGGCGGTAAATTATTACCCGAATACAGAGATACCTGGGCCCTGTTCTTCTCAAAATACCTCGCGGCTTACAAGCAGGAAGGGATAGATATCTGGGGATTTACTGTTGAAAACGAACCTTTGGGGAATGATAATAACTGGGAAAGCATGCATTTTACTCCTGAGGAAATGACTGATTTTGTAAAGGAATTTCTCGGACCTCAGTTAGAGAAAGACGGACACGATGTAAAGATTCTGGGATACGATCAGAATCGTGAGCATTTGGAGGAGTGGGTTGATGAAATGTATCGGAATGAAGAGACATCCAGGTATTTCGACGGTACCGCTATTCATTGGTATGCCAGTACCTATGAGGTATTCCCGGATGCATTACAGTACGCACATAATAAGGCACCTGAAAAGTATCTGATACAATCTGAGGCCTGTGTTGATGCCGAAATACCTAAATGGCAGGACGATCAATGGTATTGGTCTAAGGAAGCTACAGACTGGGGATGGGACTGGGCTCCCGAAAAAGATAAACCCCTGCATCCGAAATACGCTCCGGTGTATCGTTATGCCCGTGATATCATCGGATGTATGAATAATTGGGTAGATGGGTGGATCGACTGGAATATGGTGCTCGACACTCAGGGAGGCCCCAACTGGTTTAAGAACTGGTGCGTGGCTCCTGTGATCGTGGACCCGGAAAAAGATGAAGTGTATTTTACACCCATTTATTACACCCTTAAACATTTCAGCAGATACATCAGACCCGGTGCAGTTCGTATTGGTTTTGAAAATCCGGATGATGCTCTTTTGCTCACTGCTGCGAAGAATCCTGACGGATCAATCGTGGTTGTCGCATTAAACCAGGAAATGGAGGCCAGAGATTTTGAGCTGAATCTTGGAGAAAGCTCTCAAAAACTATCCATTGATGCTCAGGCAATACAAACCATTATTATCAAAGAACAAACTAACTAAAAACCACATCATATGTCAGTTATAAAAACCGCCGCTAAAGACAAGGTCCCTGTTGGACAGAAGGCTGCCTTCGGGGCAGGACATTTTATCTTAAATATTCTGCCCGGGACCCTCGGGGTTTTTATACAATTCTTTCTCCTGACTGCATGGGGAGTTGATCCACTTTGGGCCGGACTACTTGGCGGATTACCCAGAATATTCGATGCCATAACGGATCCTATAATGGGATTCATCTCTGATAATACCAAGTCGAGATGGGGCCGCAGAAGACCTTATATTTTCCTGGGTGCAATAATTAGTGGAATCTTATTCTTTTTGATGTGGCAGCTTGATGACAATGCCTCTCAGTCGTATATCATCTGGCATGTGATGATTCTTCAGATTCTCTTTCTGGTGGGGAATACTATGTTCGCCACTCCATTGGTAGGTTTGGGCTACGAAATGACATCAGACTACAATGAAAGGACGAGATTGATGAGTTTTGCCAACAGTATGGGTCAGATAGCCTGGATGATCGTGCCATGGCTGTACGTAATTATCCCAGATTCAGACACCTTTAATACCCAAACAGAAGGGGTGAGGACAATGGCCCTGATTGTGGGAGCTATGTGTGTGGTCTTTGGTATCCTTCCTGCCCTGTTTTGCCGCGGTATCGATTCGTCACATATGGAGAATCGCAAAGAAATAAACTTTAAAACCCTGGCCCGTAATATGAAGGACCTGTTTGCCGGCATTGTACAGGTTTCCAAAAATAAGCCCTTTATGAAATTATGCGGCGCCACTTTTTTAGTTTTTAATGGCTTTCAACTTGTAGCTGCATTTGGCGTATTTATCATTGTCTTTTATATCTACAGCGGCAGCTATGAATTAGCGGGTACCTGGCCGGCATGGTTTAATACAATCAATGCTATGATTACGGCATTTCTGGTAATCCCTATTATCTCAAAAATGTCTGACAGATGGGGAAAGAAAAAAGCTTTTATCATTTCAACCATACTTTCAATTATTGGATATCTCCTGAAATGGTGGGGCTTTGATATCGAACTGAATAATAAATTTAACGATACCTGGTTGGGCGAAGGGCTTACTTCGGGTGTTGGTTCAATTTTCGAAGCTTTAAATCCCTTTTTGGAAAGCGTGGGAATGTCCTGGTTCTCTATTGATCCGGGAAGTGAAATCCCATGGCTGATCTTTGTGCCTATTCCCTTGTTCGCCTTTGGAATGGGAGGATTATTTACCCTGATGATGTCTATGACGGCAGACGTTTGCGATCTGGATGAACTGGAGAACGGAATGCCCAGGAAGGAAGGTACCTTCGGAGCGATCTACTGGTGGATGGTAAAACTGGGTCAGGCTATCGCCCTGGTTTTAGGAGGACTAATTCTAAAGATCGTAGGCTTTGATCCGAATATCACAGAGCAAAGCCTGGAAACGATGAACAGGCTCCGGATAGCCGATATCGTCATACCTTCTTTAACTGCTGCCCTCGCAGTCTGGGTCATGTGGAAATACGATCTTACTGAACAAAAAGCCAGGGAGATTAAGGCAGAACTTGTAAAACGCAGGGGAGAAATTTAACTTCCCTCCGAGTGTAATTGTAATTTGGATAAATAGAAAGAACTAAGATGTCTTCAAGAAGGAAAGAAAAATATTTGGCACTTGCCGCCCTTGATTATTCGGGGAAGTCTACTAAACAACTTAAAAAACTTTGTAGAAAAGTACTGGAGGGTGGAATGCACGGCCTCTGTTTTAGCCCTTATATTGAAGGGCAGAACCCCGGAGATCAGATTGGGGAGGAACAGATACGAAGAAGAATGGAGATCATTCAACCATATACCAAATGGATACGCTCTTTTTCCTGTACAGAAGGGAATGAATCCATCCCCAGGATAGCCAGAGAATTTGGCATCAAATCCATGGTAGGAGCCTGGTTGGGTGATGATCCGAAGATCAATGCTCAGGAAGTGGAAAACCTGATTCAGTTAGCCAATGACGGCTATGTGGATATTGCAGCTGTAGGAAATGAAGTGATGTTACGGGGTGATCTAACCGAAGATGAATTACTGGAAAAATTAGATCAGGTTAAGAAGGCAATTCCGGCAGGTATTCCCGTTGGCTATGTGGATGCCTATTACGAATTTGCCGAACGTCCCAGAATCACTGAAGCATGTGATATTGTTCTGGCCAATTGCTATCCCTTCTGGGAAGGCTGCGATCTCGACTATTCCCTGCTGTATATGAAAGACATGTACCAAAGGGCCATCAAAGCGGCAAACGGTAAAAAGGTCATCATTTCTGAAACGGGCTGGCCATTTCAGGGCACTAGTCTGGAAGGGGCTTATCCCTCCTTTGAAAATGCCCTGAAGTACTTTATGAATACCCAGAAATGGGCAGATGAAGATGATATTGAGATTTTTTATTTCTCCTCCTTTGACGAATCGTGGAAAGTGGGTGCCGAAGGCGACGTTGGTGCTTTTTGGGGGCTTTGGGACAAGGACGAAAAACTCAAATTCTGATTTTAAGGAAGGAGCATTGTTCAGCTGATAAACAAACCTTCACCAAGAAGTGAGGCATCAGTTGCCGGTCTTTTTGCATTATCTTTAGTTTTCTTGCTTATTATATCCGCGTACAATGCATCTTTATAACAACTAACCAACATAAAAATGGAGCAGACCAACACAGCAGTTAAGATGAACAGATCCTATACCATCCTAATCAGCTTAATTGTTGCCCTGGGTGGATTTCTCCTGGGTTTTGACAGTGCGGTAATCTCAGGGGCGGTCAAGGGAATTACCCTTTACTTTGAAATGACCGAATGGATGCTTGGATTTTCTGTCGGCTGTGTGGTATTTGGTGCAATGGCTGGAAATCTTCTGGCCGGACCAGTTGCAGATAAGTTTGGGAGAAAAAATACCCTGATCGTAGTAGCAGCTTTATTCACCATTTCGGCCACCTGGTCTGCACTGGCCACGGGCTATACAGAGTTTATTATTGCCCGTATAATAGGTGGGATTGGAATTGGTGGTGCCATCCTGATTGCGCCGATTTACATTGCAGAGATCGCCCCTCCAAAATTAAGAGGTAGCCTTGTCTCCTTTAATCAGCTGAATATCGTTATTGGGATTTCTGTGGCCTATTTCTCTAACTACTTCCTTATCAATATGGAAGGGGAAAGCTGGAGATGGATGCTGGGGGTAGAGGCTATCCCCGCCCTTATCTATTTTATAAGTCTGTGGACTGTACCCAGGAGCCCCCGATGGCTTATCCAGAAATTGAATAAAATTGAATTAGCCCGAAAAATACTGTCCAGGATAGGGGGAGAAGAATACGCCGAAATTACCATTCAGGAGATACGGCGAGGAGTAGATAAAAAAGAAGAAAAAGGCAAGCTGGCAGATATCCTGAAAAGCAAGTACGCCACTATTATGATCATCGCCCTCGGGATTGCTTTTTTTCAGCAAATAACGGGGATCAATGCCATTTTCTACTATGCCCCAACCATTTTTGAACAGGCAGGGGGGAGTACCGACTCTTCATTTTTACAGGCCATCGTAGTTGGTCTCACTAATTTGGTGTTTACCCTGGTGGCTATCTGGTTGATAGACCGACTGGGAAGAAAACCCCTCTTGCTCATTGGTACCACATGTATGACGATAGCCCTTTTGATGGCCACATATGCCTTCAATAGTGCTACCTATGATTTTAATGAAACTACCCTTGAAAAGGTAAATGATCAGGATGTAAAAATGGCTTTGGCAGAATTAGAAGGAAACAGTTACGACGGACAGGCCGTCCTCTTTGAAGCAGTTCAGCAACGTCTGAATGAATCCCAGTTCCTGGTTTTTAAAAGGAATGAGATTACTAATTTTATTCAGATCAATGCCACTTTGGTATTGATTGCCATCCTTTTATACGTGGCTTCTTTTGCCATTTCCCTGGGCCCGGTAATGTGGACGCTGATTTCAGAGATATTTCCCAGTAAGATCAAGGGGATTGCTATCTCCGTAGTAGGATTCTTTAACTCCCTTGTTAGTTTTAGTGTCACCCAGGTTTTTCCCTGGGAATTGTCGAATTTGGGTCCAACCCTGACCTTTGCCATTTACGCCCTTCTTTCGTTCTGTGCGATTCTCTTTGTTTACAAATTTGTCATTGAGACCAAAGGCAGGACACTGGAAGAAGTTGAAGAACTGCTTATAAGAAATTAAATAGAAACAGATAGAATCGGGCAATGCACATCAGCTCCCCGACACCATGGAATCAACTAAATCTGTACATATACAAAACGAAACGGGCCCGGCTGAGGTTGAACTGATAAAAACAACAGATTCTTTTCGCCTGATGGTTAACAAACAACCCTTTTTTATCAAAGGAGCGGGGCTGGAGTATGGCGATATAGGATCCCTGGCAGAACACCATGGGAATTCCTTCCGGACCTGGCGCACTGATAATGGGGTGCAGTCGGCAAGAGACATCCTGGAAGAGGCCCGGAGAAACGGACTCATGGTTTGTATGGGACTCGATATGGGGAGGGAACGCCACGGTTTTGATTATGACGATGATATTCAGGTACAGCAGCAATTTGAGAGAATCAGAAGGGAAGTTGAAGAACTAAAAGATCATCCTGCGCTTTTAATGTGGGGCATCGGGAATGAACTCAACCTCAAATATACGAACCCCAAAGTTTGGGATGCAGTTAATGAAATTTCAAAAATGATTCACGAGGTGGATCCAAATCATCTTACCACAACGAGTTTGTCGGGCATTTTTAAAAAAGAATTAAAACATATTGCAGAGCGATGTCCCGACCTCGATTTGCTCTCCTTTCAACTTTATGGAAACCTTTCTATTTTGCCACGGCTGGTTAGGAAGTTTGGCTATACAGGGGCATACATCGTTTCTGAATGGGGGGCTACTGGTCATTGGGAAGTACCTCAAACCTCCTGGGGCGCACCTATTGAGGAAAATAGCACCCTAAAAGCAGAAAACTACCTGGAGAGATATAAAACCACAATAGCATCCGATCCTACCCAATGTGTGGGATCATATGTATTTTTATGGGGAGATAAACAGGAACGTACCCCCACCTGGTACGGAATGTTCCTGGAGAGCGGAGAGGCCACGGAAACGGTTGATGTAATGCATTTCCTCTGGAGCGGTTCATGGCCAGAAAATAGGGCACCAAGGATTATATCGTTTAAGCTCGACGGGAAGATTGCAGAAGATAATATACACCTGAATATTAATCAGTCTTATCCTGCCAGAATAGAGCTTTCTGTTTTTACAAATAAATCAGTTAGCTATCGGTGGGAAGTTCTGCCTGAAAGTACTGATCTTAAAGAGGGGGGAGATCCGGAAGAAAAGCCTGAGGCAATAAGTGATGCCATACATGAGCAAAACGAAAATGAAGCGATTCTGAATGTCCCAAGGGCAGGGAATTTTAGATTATTTGTATATGCTGTTGACGGTGACAATCGGGCGGCAACAGCTAATATTCCCTTTAGAGTGTTTTAGTTATCGAAAATCCGAAGGAAGTCATTAAATGATTGAATAAAAATTTAATTAAAGCAGCATGAAGCAAGGGATTAAAATAGGGAAAAATGTTTTACATCAGCGAAATAAAAAGGTGACTGGAAATCAGCTTATCATAGAAAATGAAACCTTTTACAAGATAAGTAACAATGATGCCATGCGCCCGTTCTTTATGAGCATTGTAAGTGATTCTAATCACTGGATGTTCCTTTCTAGTAATGGCGGACTTACGGCCGGGAGAAAGAATAGTGAGTTTGCTTTATTCCCTTATTATACTGATGATAAGATTACCGAATCCATCGAAGTTACGGGGAGTAAGACAATCATGCGTGTAAAGACCGGAGATGGAGATGTACTATGGGAGCCCTTTTCAGATCGATATGAAGGTATTTATCAGCTAACCAGAAACCTCTATAAGAATACCTTTGGCAATAAGGTGATATTTGAAGAAATCAATGAAGACCTGGGTCTCGTCTTCCGATATCAGTGGAATTCAAGTAATGTTTACGGATTTGTCAAAAGAGCCAGCCTTCAGAACACAAATGGGTCTGATGTTGAGGTTTCTCTGTTGGATGGCCTTCAGAATATTATCCCCCATGGGGTTACAACCGAGATGCAGAATACCCGAAGTAATCTCGTTGATGCATATAAAAGGAGTGAATTGATACCTCATGCCGGTTTAGGGATCTATGCCCTCAGTGCCATTATTGTGGATAAGGCCGAGCCCAGTGAGGCATTAAAGGCCAATGTTGTTTGGTCTATGGGAATGCCAAAGGCCACTTATCTGTTGTCTTCCTTACAGTTAGACGACTTTCGGGAAGGGAAGGACCTCCATCAGGAAACCGATATAAAAGCAGAAAAAGGAGCGTATTTCACTTTCTCCAAAACTACAATAAGACCAAAGCAGACCCTGGAATGGATGATTGCAGCTAATGTCAACCAAACTGCTGCAGACATTGCTTTATTAAGTAAAAAGTTGGAGAAGCCCGATACTTTAAAAGAAGAAGTACTGGCGGATATTTCAGAGGGTACTAGAAAATTAAAAGAACTGGCCGGAGCTGCTGACGGCTTCCAATGCAGTCGTGATAAGCTGCAGACTTCAAGGCATTATGCCAATGTCCTCTACAATATCATGAGAGGGGGTATTTTTGATTCTGACTACCGCATTGAGAAATCAGATTTTAATACCTATTTGCAACAGGCCAATAAAGAGGTCTTTAAAGCCTTTTCCCCGGAATTGGAGCAGCTTCCGGAGGTCTTTGATGTTTCTGTTTTACGAGAGCTTGCTCACAAGAGTGGGAATCCCGACTTTAAGCGCCTGTGCTTAGAATACCTCCCTCTTAAATTCAGCCGTAGACACGGAGATCCCAGCAGGCCATGGAATCGATTTTCTATTAATACGCGAAGTGAAATAGACGGTTCTAAGATCCTTGATTACGAAGGAAACTGGCGGGATATCTTCCAGAATTGGGAGGCACTTGCACACTCCTATCCCGATTTTATCGATGGGATGATCCACAAATTCCTCAACGCTTCCACCTTTGACGGTTATAATCCTTACCGGGTGACAAAAAGTGGGTTCGACTGGGAAGTGATAGAACCTGATGACCCCTGGTCTTACATTGGATACTGGGGAGATCACCAGATTATATACCTTTTAAAATTCCTCGAATTTATAGAGGATTATTATCCTTCAAGGCTCGGAAATTACTGGAATGAACATCTTTTTGTATACGCCAATGTGCCTTATAAGATAAAAGGATATAAGGATATAGTTGCGAATCCTAAGGATACCATTGATTTTGATCATAAACTTGACAGCAAAATCAATGAAGCCCGGAATAATATTGGGGCAGATGGTGCCCTGCTGACCGGGCAGGACGAGAAGATTATCCATGTCAATCTGGTGGAAAAACTTCTGGCCACCCTGCTTGCTAAATGCTCGAATTTTATCCCTGAGGCGGGAATCTGGCTCAACACCCAGCGACCCGAATGGAATGATGCCAATAACGCTCTTGTGGGTAACGGTGTTTCTATGGTGACCCTTTATTATCTTAGGAGATTTATGGTGAAGTTCAGGGAGATTACAGAATCCATTGAAGCAGAAAAGGTTGAAATCTCAGCGGAGATCGCAGATTTTATGACAAGGGTTGAACAGGTCCTGGAAGAAAACCGCACAGTACTTAAAAGGTCATTCACCGATAATGAACGGTTACAAGTTATGGACGGCCTGGGAACAGCGGGAAGTGATTATCGCGAACTTATATACAAATCGGGGTACAGTGGGAAGAAAGTGAGTCTGTCTAAAAATGAACTCCTCCGTTTTACGGAAACCGTTTTACCCTTCCTTGAACATTCTATCGATGCAAATAAACGGGAAGACAATTTATACCACTCTTACAACCTGATTAGCGTAGCACCGGGGGAAGGTACTTCTGTAGATTATCTAAGCGTGATGCTGGAGGGGCAGGTTGCTGTACTAAGCGCCGGATACCTGCAAGCCGAAGAGGTGTTGAAACTCCTTAACAGCCTGAGGAAAAGTGAGTTGTACAGACAGGACCAGAACAGCTATATTCTCTATCCCAACAAGGATTTACCGGGATTCATGGTTAAAAACGTAATCCCTGCGGCTCGAGTGAAGGATTCCCGCATGCTAACTCACCTTTTGGAAACAGGAAATAAATCTTTAATCGAAAAGGATATAAATGGAAACTATCATTTCAATGGAAATTTCCATAACGCCAATGATGTCAGCAAGGTTTTAGACGTTCTGGATGACGGTGAATTTTCATCCCTGCTGGAAACTGAGAGGGAGCTGATACTTGATATTTTTGAAGAAGTATTTGATCACAAGTCGTTTACAGGAAGATCGGGAACTTTCTTTGGCTACGAAGGGCTGGGTTCTATTTACTGGCATATGGTCTCTAAACTTTTATTGGCAGTTATGGAATGCAGCAGACGAGCAATGGCAGAAGGGGCATCAGATGCGGTTGTAAAAGCTTTGATGGAGCATTATCACGAGATCAATGAAGGAATTGGGGTACACAAGTCGCCCGAGGTCTACGGAGCGTTCCCAACGGACCCATATTCACACACCCCTGCCACCAAAGGGGCACAACAACCTGGGATGACAGGGCAGGTTAAAGAAGATATCCTCAGTCGATTAGCAGAATTGGGAGTTAGTGTACAAAACGGAAAACTCTCCTTCAGTACGGGCTTAATTGAAAAAGAGGAAATCCTGAAGGAAGAAGTAGAATTTACATATATAGATTTGCTGGGCGAGGAGCGAGCTCTTGGCCTTAGTCCGGATAGCTTAGGTTTTACCTATTGCCAGATTCCTGTGGTCTATAATTTCGGATCAGAGGAAGGGATGAAACTTTATTTCAAGAACGGTGATACTAAAAAGAAAGAGGGCCTTATACTCGATGCAGAGACGAGTAATAAAATCTTTCAGCGTTCCGGAGAAATTATACGGATCGATGTCAGCCTTCCGAAAGAAATGGTGCCAATGTAGTATTACAAGTCAATACGAAGATTGCTTAGTGCGGTAATTTATCGCGCAGCAAACCGTATAGAAATGTGCCGAGTATTGCGCCACCGATTACGAAAAACATAGTCATCACACCCGTACCTACAAGGATATACATAGGTCCTGGACATGCACCGGCCAGGGCCCAGCCAAATCCGAAAATAGTACCTCCGAGGATATATCTGGCGATACTTTTGTCCTTTGGGGGAATTTCTATGGGTTGACCTTCAATACTATTGAGCTTAGATTTTTTAATAAGCCATATGGCAGCTACACCAACTGCGATGGCAGAACCTATGATCCCATACATATGAAAGGATTGAAACTGAAACATTTCATAGATCCTGTACCAGGAAACGGCTTCAGATTTTACAAGGACGATGCCGAAGAATACTCCGACCAATAAGAATTTCAATAGTTTCATGCGGTAAAGATTAAGGGATACAAGAAATGAACCATGATAAGTCCGCCTATAAAGAATCCGATTACAGCGACCAAAGAAGGCCACTGAAGGTTACTCAAACCGGTTATTGCGTGTCCTGAAGTACACCCGCCGGCATACCGGGTACCGAACCCAACAAGAATCCCCCCGCCTATCAGAATAAGTGATCCCTTTAATGTCAGTGCCGAACTCCAGTCGTACAATTCAGGGGGCAGGAGGGAAGCCCCTGCATTTTCGAATCCCAGGGAATTGAGATTTGCAACAGTTTCGGGGTTCAGGGCGATAGCCGATCCATCAGAGAGGAAATTAACCGCGATAAATCCGCCAATAACTGCTCCCACTACTACGGTAAGGTTCCAGATCTGCGATTTCCAGTCGAATTTAAAGAAGGAAGCAAAATTATCGGCACCCCCGATGGTACACAGGGTGCGCAGGTTACTAGACATGCCAAAGGTTTTGCCGAAGTATATCAGCACAATCATGACCAGAGAGATCAGCGGACCGGAAACATACCACGGCCAGGGTTTAAGTAAGAATTCCATGCATAAAACTTTGTGCAAAGATACATCAATGTACCCCTTTCAATGTAATCCTTGTTACAAATCCCAACTGAAGTTGGCGGATACCTCTATTGATCTGTGAAAGGGAGAAATAGATCTATTGTTTTACGAATACCTGCGATTGAAAATCGGGAAGTACTTTGCCCTGGGTAAGGGTAAGGACCGAACCATCCAGGGAATATGAGTTTTCTCTTTCTTCAGACAAAACGATCTGTCCGTTTACCAGATCCCAGCTACCTGTGGTAGACTGGTTAAAGCTGCAGGAAATGGCGTACTGATCGTTTGTTATAGGGCTAATATTCAATTGTATGGCATACTTGCTGTAGCTCAGGTCTTCCCGCAGGATGATACTGGCACTCAGGCAGTCGAGTTCTGCCATCAGGTCTTGTGAAAGGACATCATCGTTGTTGAGGTCTTGTGCCGGACTTACAATGTATTCCGAGAGATTATACAGGCCTGTTATTGCATTGAGTTGATCCTGAGAGATTTTGGGTTCCGGGTTGGAGGAATCCTTGGAGCATGCGAAGAGTAAAATTATAACTAAAACAGTTAAATATGATTTGACATTCATAGCAAATGAATTTAAAGCAAAGGTACCAATATAGTTCATATTAGTACTAATGATGAAAGTAAAGAGTGGATGGTTATTCTAAAAATTTTGTCCGTTGGGAATTCTTATATTTGAAAGGCGGCGTTTATTTTATTTCGACTTTAAAGTTTAAAGGGACGAAGACGTATCAAAAAATTAACCGCTGATCTTTTTTTGAAAATTGCTGTTTATTATTTGACTAAAACTTCAATACATGAAAATCAAAGTATTATTAATTGCATTACTACTTACAATGTCTTGTCAAACCGAAGAAAAAGATTCCTTTGGAGGACTTGCCCTTTATACGGTAAGGGAGGACATGAATGTCGACGCAAAGGAAACACTTAAGGCTGTCGCCGATGCGGGTTACCTCAATATTGAAGCGGCCGGATATGAGGATGGAAATTTTTACGGGATGTCACCAACCGACTTTAAGTCATTACTTCAGGAATTAGGTCTGAATCCTGTGAGTACACATCAGGGGTCGGTAACTTTGGAAAATGCGGAGCAGATGATGGCCGATGTAAAAGCTGCCGGGTTTGAATATTTTGTAGTACCCGTACCTCCTATGGGCCTTTTTACTTACGATGACAGTACTAATACCCTTGGCATGACAGGTGGTGCGGTAAATCTGACTGAGATCATCAATGAAATGGGAAAAAAGGCTAATAAAGCCGGTTTAAAATTACTCTATCACAATCACGATTTTGAATTTATGGAAGACGAAGACGGGGTGGTGCCAATCGACTATATGTTGGAAAATACAGATCCGGAATATGTAAATTTTCAGATGGATTTGTTCTGGGTTACTAAGGCTGGTGCCGATCCGGTGGCCTATTTTGAAAAATATCCGGGACGATTCAAAGCCTGGCACGTAAAGGATATGGATGAACAGGGGCGTTTTGCCCCGGTAGGAAAGGGTTCGATCGATTTTAAACGAATTTTAGCCCAAAAAGAATTATCCGGAATGGAATATTACTTTGTGGAACAGGATATGACATTTGATGGCCTCAAACCGCTTGATGCGATTCGTATAAGTTATCAAGCCTTAAAGGAGATTGGATTTGAGTAGAACAATATTTCTTTAGTTAATTGACAAGACAGGTGTCATCCTAATTTGACCCAAAATTGAAAATAAAACCGCACTGAATAAGTGCGGTTTTTTATTTGATAAGAACCGATTTCTTCTTTGTCATCCATCTTATAGTAATTGTGTCATTACTTCAGATTATGACGATTACTAATTCTTCTTCTGTACCTGAATTCATCTGCTCTTCAATCATTAAATATTGTTAGGGAATAAAACCGCTTTTATTGACATAAAAAGTTATACTTCCTGACCAAGATCATTTGCTAAACAGTTGATATCCAGTAGATTTACCCTTGTAATTTAAAAAACGGTACTTATGAAAACTATAACTATTTTGTTTGTTGCATTGTGCTCATTACTTTCTTTCAGCCAAACCGTAAATGAAGGTGAAATTTTAATCAATAAGATGCAGCCTGATGATACGTATCGTGCAGGAGAAACCATCAAGATTGATGCCGTTATACAGGGAGACTTGGTAATAGCAGGGGGAAATTTAACAGTAAATGACTCTGTTAATGGAGACTTAACAGCTGCTGCGGGAGAATTGTTCCTCAACGGTTATGTTGCAGATGATGTGCGTTTAGCGGTAGGAAGGGCAACTATTAACTCAGAAATAGGAGATGATTTAGTTGTTTTTGGCGGAGAAGTTATTCTAACTGAAAATGCCTTAATTCATGGAAATCTCAAATGTTTTGGCGGAAGTATTGAAGTCCGGGGGGAAGTTCTTGGAAAGCTTGAAATCAAAGGCACAGATGTTCTTATTGACGGAACTGTAAGAGAAACCTCAGTTGTAGTAGGAGAAGATATTACTTTGGGGACTAATGCCAGATTTTATAAAGAAGTTGAATATTGGCATAGCGATGAGGAAATAGATTTTAACAACGCCCTTGTCAATACCGAAGCCCAATTTAATGAAGAGCTTGCCGAAGATAATTCGCAGTTATCTCTAACCACTATAGGAACAAAATCCGTTAAATCCTGGATAACGTATATTTTGTCTTCGTTTTTGGCCATCCTGGTGTTTCATGCATTATTCAGAAATGCATTTGCAAACGCTGTTGACGATTTAGAACAAAGCTTACTAAAAAGCTTTGGATTCGGGTTGATTTATCTACTGGGAATTCCACTGGCGATTATCCTTTTGTTTGTTTTGGCGATAGGTATTCCGTTAGGACTCTTTGCAGCTGCAATTTTTGTTTTTAGTCTATTGTTTGGTCATTTGGTGGCCGCTCTGTTGGCAGTCTATTATTTGAGATATAGAAATGAAAAGAATTGGAATTTTTGGAGCATTACATTCTTAGCATTATTAATAACAGTTGTATTACGGGTGATCACAATGATTCCATATGCAGGTATCTTGTTCTCTGTTATTTTGATATCAATCACCTATGGGGCACTGACTTTAAATGTACTTCATCCTAAAAAACAGCTGGCGTAAAAATTATAATATGACTAAGGAACATCCAAATATCAGTATTCTAAAGAGGTTTAATCCTGCAAATCCGGCTACAGCGTCAAAAGTGCTAGCCGAAGATTTCGTATGGCATTATATTAACCCTGAACTACCTGAGATGGAAGGAGATTATTACGGTCTCTCTGGATTAGTAAAATTCTTTAAAGAAATTGCTGATAGAACTGTTGGTTCCTTTAAGGTGAATCCTATTTCCATAACGCCTTTGGGTGATCAATTGGTCATAACACATGTGAAGGACAGGATGTTATTAGGTGGGAAACAAATGAATATTGAAGCTGTTGTACTATGGTGTATTATTGAAGGTAAGATTAAAGAAGCCTGGGATATTCCCGTGAAACATACTGCTACTTTTTTGGATCAATAAAGTATTGATTTTGAAAAATGAAGAGGTTGCACCGGATAATGCAATCAAAGAAACCGCACTCCTTGAGTGCGGTTTCTTGCTTGATGTGATCTCGACAGGATGACTCGCGAAGCTCGTGATCCTGACATAGCTCCGTAATCTAAATGAAAAGCCTCCAGCCTCCGGTTGGCAAGCGAGCTTTCCACCTCCTCGTTCAGACAAAAAAACTCGCCATTTAGGCGAGCTTTTCATTCTTAAGTGACCTCGACAGGATGACTCGCTAAGCTCGTGATCCTGACAAAGCTCCGCTTTGATAATAGTCCAAACAAAAAAACGCTCAAGCGAGCTTGGCGTTTTTTCTTATTGAACTATTTATTCGTGACCTCGACAGGATTTTCTTCGCTTTGCTCGAACTTCCTTTGAACTCCGTGTTGCAAATAGAAAGTCCATGGCACTGCCATGACTTTTCCCTTTATTCCAAACCTTGGAAACTGCGTTTCCGGTTTTCCATAAATGAAAAAATCCATTACTTGCGTAATGGACTTTCTGCTTGTAGTGACCTCGACAGGATTCAAACTTAAATTTAAATCAGCAGAGTCCTTAGGTGTTTAAAAGGCCTTGCAAAATATGTTGACCGAATTGTTGACAGTCTATTTAAATGAAAATGGTGTCATTTGACTTTCAACGTGAATTTATGAAATAGTATTCAACTGAGGAAATTGCTTTTAGTTATTGTCCTGAAGATCGTTCCTTTTATTGAACTACCGCAAAGCTGTTCTTTGCAACCTAGTTGCACAAAAATCTTTTTACCTTTGCTTCGTGAAACTTTTGGCAACCATACTGTCGATTTACTTCTTGGCTCTCAATGTGTTGCCTTGTAGCGATGCAGGAAACGTTAATGATGATTCCCAGGTTGTCATTACAGTTGATTTTGATGGAGACCACGATCAGGACTGTGAATTGTGCTCGCCTTTCTGCCAGTGCCATTGTTGCCACGCTCACACTATCAATTTCGGACTTGCTTTATTTGAACCATTGCAACCATTAATTTCTCAAGCCAACTTTGTCCATTTTGATAGGGCAGGCAAAGATATTTCTCTTTCCCTCTTTCAGCCCCCGCAGGTTTAATTCAGTTTTTATAGGATAGCTATATCCTGTTTAGATGTATTCCTTTTTAGGATATATCAATATCGTGTATTGCAATTTGGCCAATGCACCTGACGCTACTTTAAACTGAATTAACATACTTATCCATGATCAATAAAATCATTGATTTCTCGATCAATAACAAATTCATTATCGGTCTGCTCACACTTACCCTTGTTGGCGGAGGGATATGGAGTATGACCCAAGTACCCATTGATGCCGTGCCAGACATTACCAACAATCAGGTGCAGGTCATCACGCAATCGCCCAATTTAGGAACCGAGGATATCGAACAGTTCGTGACCTATCCCGTAGAGATCGCAATGAGCAATCTTCCCAATGTCAAGGAAATCCGTTCGATTTCGCGCTTTGGGCTTTCGGTAGTTACCATCGTGTTCGATGATGATATGGGTACTTACCTTCCCAGGCAATTGGTTTCCGAAAAGCTGACCGAAGTGAGGGAGCAGATTCCCGAGGGTCTTGGCCAACCATCTATGGGCCCCATTACAACAGGCTTGGGGGAAATCTATCAATATACCCTGAAGGTAGAACCCGATTTTAAGGAAAATTATTCCATCACGGATCTTCGGACTATGCAGGATTGGATCGTGCAACGCCAGATGGCGATGGTGCCGGGGGTGGTAGAAATCAATGCCATCGGCGGCAAGATAAAACAGTTCGAAGTGGCTATCGACCCCAATGAATTGAAGGCTATTGACCTTACCATCGGCGATGTTTTCGAAGCCCTCGAACTGAACAACCAGAATACGGGTGGTGCCTACATAGAAAAGAACCGTAAGGCCAATTTCATCCGTGGCGAAGGTCTGGCCCGCAACCTCGATGACATCAAAAAAATCGTCATCAAGAACAGCAACGGGGTACCCATTACCATCAATGATGTGGCCACCGTTCAATATGGTGCCGCGGTTCGCTATGGTGCATTGACCCAGGACGGACAGGGCGAGGTAGTCGGCGGATTGGTCATGATGCTCAAAGGTGCAAACTCCAATGAAGTTATAGAAAATGTCAAAGGAAGAATGGGACAAATACAGAAATCCCTGCCGGAAGGAGTTCGTATCGAACCTTTGCTCGACAGAAGCAAACTTATTGCCAAAACGACCGGAACGGTCAGGAACAACCTTATCGAAGGTGCCCTTATCGTGATTTTCGTGTTAGTGTTCCTTTTGGGCAATTGGCGCGGGGGTCTTATAGTGGCATCTACGATCCCGCTGGCCCTGTTGTTCGCTTTTATCCTGATGAACGTTTTTGATGTATGGGCAAACCTGATGAGTCTGGGGGCCATCGACTTCGGTATCATCGTGGACGGGGCGGTCATTATTGTCGAAAGCACCGTTTTCATGATGTACGGTTACGCAAGGAAAAAGAAAGTCGAAAACGGGAATACCGCGCTGGAAATACCAAAGGAAGAAAAGGATGGAATAGCGGCCAACGCATCCAAAAAAATGATGAACGCCGCTTTTTTCGGGCAGCTCATCATACTTATCGTTTTCCTTCCCATCCTTGCCCTAGAAGGGGTCGAGGGCAAGATGTTCCAGCCGATGGCATTAACGTTCATATTTGCCATGTTAGGGGCGATGGTACTCTGTTTGACCTACGTTCCGATGATGTCCGCCCTGTTCATTAAGGCACCAAAATCCGCTAAAGCATCCTATGGCGATAGGTTTGTGCATTGGATAGAACGCAAATACGAACCATTGCTGATGAAATCACTTCATAAAAGTAAAATGGTCGTAGTAGTTGCATTGGGGATTTTTGCGCTGGCCGTTTTTACATTTACCCGAATGGGGGGCGAATTCATCCCGCAATTGGACGAGGGCGACATTGCCTTTCACGCTATCCTTCAACCGGGAAGTTCCCTAACGGAAACCATCGAGACCACCACGAAAATCGAACGCATCGTAAAGGCCGATTTTCCCGAAGTGGAGAAGATAGTAAGCCGAATCGGTGTGGCCGAAGTACCCACCGACCCCATGCCCTTTGATTTCGCGGATGTGTTCGTGATACTCAAACCAAAGGATGAATGGACAAGTGCCGATAACAAAGATGAACTCATCGAGAAAATGAAGGAAGCCGTGAGTATCGTTCCGGGAGTGAATTATGAGTTTACGCAGCCCATCGAGATGCGTTTCAATGAACTGTTGGAAGGTATCCGCGAGGACGTGGCCATAAAAATCTATGGAGAGGATATCGATATACTTGCAGCGAAAGCCGAGGAAGTTACCAAAATCATCGCAGGTACGCCCGGTATAGGCGATATGCGGGCCGAAGCTACGACCGGACTGCCCCAAATGACCATTCTATATGACCGTAGCAAAATCGCGCAGTACGGGGTCAGTATCAGCCAGCTGAACATTGCAGTGCAAATGGCCTTTGCGGGAAAAAGCGCAGGTGTCATTTTTGAAGGCGAAAAACGCTTCGATATGGTGGTCAGGCTGACCGAGGCCAACCGTAGGG
This sequence comes from Muriicola sp. E247, assembly GCF_041358175.1. Lineage (NCBI taxonomy): Bacteria > Pseudomonadati > Bacteroidota > Flavobacteriia > Flavobacteriales > Flavobacteriaceae > Muriicola > Muriicola sp. E247. Next base: position 209,549 of record NZ_JBGKBE010000004.1, on the reverse strand, counting down.
ATATAGACGATGTGCGCAACCTGTTCATCAATTTGCCCAATGGCAGTCAAATTCCCCTGCGTGAACTCGCAACCATCGAATACCGGCCGGGACCGATGCAGATAAGCCGCGACAACACCAACCGAAGGACGTATGTAGGCGTGAACGTCAGGGGGCGTGACGTAGAATCGTTGGTCAATGAAATCAAGCAAAAACTGGATGCGCAACTTGAGCTTCCATCCGGGTACTTCATTCGCTATGGTGGGGCTTTTGAAAATTTAGAACGTGCCAGCAAGAAACTGCAAACAGTCGTTCCAATAGCGTTGCTACTTATTTTTATCCTCATCTATTTTGCGCTTAAATCCCTTCCCCAGACGTTTATGATCTATCTCGCCATCCCAATGGCGACCATAGGCGGGGTTTTTGCCCTATGGCTGCGCGATATGCCCTTTAGTATTTCCGCAGGGGTCGGATTTATCGTGCTCTTTGGGGTAGCAGTACTCAACGGCCTCGTCATGATCAGCGGACTCAACGAGCTGAAGGACGAAGGTGTGACCAACCTTAAAGACCGTATCATGGAAGGTACAAAACGTAGGATACGCCCCATAATGTTAACGGCTTTTACCGATATTTTAGGTTTTCTTCCCATGGCCATTTCCGCATCGGCCGGAGCGGAAGTGCAAAGACCCTTGGCAACGGTGGTCATCGGCGGCTTGATAACATCCACTCTATTGACCCTGTTCATACTTCCCATATTGTACCAATGGGTGGAGAAGCGATCGGCGACGTTTAAGGTCAAGAAAAAATGGATTACGGCAACCGCGGTCGTGTGCTTATTGTTTACTTCAGGCATGATGGGCGCACAGGGTATACAGCAGGATTCATTACCAAGCGTTACTTTGGAACAGGCCGTAGCAATTTCCAAGAAGAATTATCCGTTGCTGAAGACCAACCGTCTTGAAATCGACAAACAGGCCGCCCTAAAAGCGAACGCTTACGATTTCGGAAACACCCAAGTTTTTACGGGCGGGGAGGAGGTCAACGGGGGTCAGGGCGTTTATACGACGGTCGGGTTGGGCCAACAGAATATTGATTTGTTCGGCATCGGTGCAAAAAAACGATTGCAAAAACAGCGGGTACAGCTTGCTGAAGCAGCCTATGGCCTGTCTGAACTTCAAGTGGAAAGGGAAGTGAAAAAAGCCTGGTCGGAAACCTATCAGGCAAAGCAAAAACTCCTTTTGTACAAGGAACTGGATTCTATCTACCAAAGGTTCTCGACCGCCATTGAACTCAATCTCGAAGTCGAGGCCATATCGCGATTAGAATTCGCTTCGGCCAAAAATCAGGCTTTGCAGATTCGCAATAGTCTACGACAGGCTGAAAGCGACTTTGCAATTGCCCTGCAACGCCTAAACCTGTGGTTGGTCTCCGAAACGGTCTACTCCGTTCCCGACGAATTGAACGAAAGCGGACTTACGGTCCTGGAAACAGATTTCGAGTTGGAGGAACATCCAGGTCTGATGCTCTCGCAACTGCGCCTATCGGAAACCGAAGCGGAGCTAAATGCCGCACGTGCCGATCTGTTGCCCAAACTCAACCTTCAGGGCGGACTTCAAAAGGTAAATGGCGAAAGCGGCTTTTACACCTATCAGGCAGGTGTATCTGTTCCGCTGTTCTCGGGTCCCGAACGAGGGCGTAAAAAGGCAGCAAAACTCGAAAGGGAAATTGCCGAAACCAATACCGCTTTCAAGGAAAAACAACTGCGATCCGAGTACGCACAGGCATTGCGGACCTATCAAAAATGGCGAAGCTCTTGGCGGTTCTATCGGGACGAGGCCATACCGCTCGCCAAGGAACAGCGAAAAGGCGCGCTTTTCGCCTATACCGAAGGTGCGGTGGACTATGCGGCTTTTACCCAGATCATACGGGATGCCATACAGACCGAAATGGACGCTTTGGAAGCACTTGACAATTACTTGAAATCCGTATTCGAACTTCAATATTATACCTTATAAACGATGAAAAATATAATAAAACATACAGTACTGGTCTCGATGGGATTGCTCTTGGGCCTATCGGCCTGTGGGGATTCCAAAGAAAAAAACGCCCCCAAAAGCCAAGATTCGGAATCGGCAATGCGGCACGTGGAAAACGAAGGCGACGAAGTTATGCTGACGGAAAAACAATACGACGCGTTGCAGATGAGGATCGATACGCTGGCACAAAGAAACATGAGCGGCTATATAGAGGCCAATGGGCAGTTGGAAGTACCCCCACAGAACGAAGCCACCATTACTTCCGTAGTGGGTGCAAACGTAGTTTCTATCGAGGTTATCGAGGGCGATAAGGTCAATAAAGGCCAAACGGTGGCCTATCTCTCGCATCCCAATATCATCCAGAAGCAGACCGATTATCTAAATGCGTACAGCAATAGCCAGTTTTTGCAAAAGGAATACGATCGCCAAAAAAGGCTTTATGAGGCCGGGGTCGGTTCGGGGATGAACTTCCAAAAGGCCGAGGCGGATTATCAGGCTTCCAAGGCCATGGTCAATGGACTTGAAGCTCAACTAAAACAGTTTAACATCAATACTTCCGGAGTTCGAGACGGTACGATTTATCAGCGGATAAGTTTGCAAAGTCCCATTGAAGGTTTCGTGCAGAGCGTGGAAGTAAAAACGGGGCAGTACGTAGAACCGCAAACCGACCTTTTCGAAATCGTCAATACGCACCATGTCCATGCCGATTTGATGGTCTTTGAAAAGGATGTGGACAAGGTCAGGGAAGGCCAAACGGTACGTTTCAATGTGCAGTCCATTCCCGGAAAGGAACTGACAGCCGAAATCTATTCGGTCAGCAAGACTTTTGAAAAAGATCCTAAGGCGATACACGTTCACGCCGAGATAGAGAACAAAGAGGGCGATCTGATTCCCGGTATGTACATCAGGGGACGTATCGAAATAGACAATACCCGAACCATGGCCTTGCCGGAAAGTGCGATTGCCAAGGATGGCGAAAAATCCTTTGTTTTTACTGCGGAAAAAGAAGATGGGGCATGGCATTTCAAGCCCTTGGAAATAGTGACTGGCACAAACAACGGGGATTGGGTAGCCATTGATTTTTTGGAATCCGTGGAACCCAAGACAAAATTCGCATTCAACAATGCCTATTACCTTATGGCCGAAATGAAAAAAGGGGAGAACGAAAACGATGATTAAATACTTATGAACGAAATAGAAAAATTACTAAAAGATAAAAAGGTTCGCCCAACGGCAATGCGCATATTGATCTATAAGTATATGGCCGAAAAGGACATCGCGGTCGCGCTTGCGGATATCGAGAACGCTTTTGCGAAATCGGACAGAACTACCTTGTATCGAACTCTGAAAACCTTTGAGGAAAAAGGCATCGTACACCAAATAGATGATGGCACCAATATTTCAAAATATGCCCTGTGCGAACCAGGTTGTAATTGTGAACTAGAACAAGATCTACACTTGCACTTTCATTGTGATAACTGTGATGAAACGATGTGTTTGACAGAACATAAAATCCCTCATATAAATTTGCCGGAAGGGTATATAGCTGAAGATGCGAATTTGGTCATCAAAGGTATTTGCGAAAAGTGTAGTGGACAATAAATGCACTTCCGTTGCATCAAAAATAGGATGACATTGCAAAAATTATGAAAAAGAAAAAAGTAAACCTACGGGACATAGACCCAAAAAAACATCAGGGCGAACATACACACGAGGACGGGTATAACCATGGCAATCCTGAAAAAGCATCAAATTTTAGAACCTATTTGCCATCTATTTTCAGCTTTGTGATGCTGATTGCAGGGATTGCCATAGATTACGTTGAGGCATTCCCCTTTTTCAAAGGATGGATCAGGATCGTATGGTATACGGTGGCCTATATTCCGGTAGGATTTCCAGTTATCAGGGAAGGTTGGAACAGCATCAAAAAAGGCGATTTCTTTACCGAGTTTTTCTTGATGTCGATTGCCACTCTGGGAGCATTCGCCATTGGGGAATATCCGGAAGGTGTGGCCGTGATGCTGTTCTATGCCGTGGGCGAACTGTTCCAAAGTTCAGCGGTCAACCGGGCAAAAGGAAACATCAAAGCGTTACTTGATGTCCGTCCGAACGAGGCATTGGTATATCGTGATGGCGATATTGTTTCAGTAAATCCCGAGACTGTTGAGATTGGCGAAAAGATACAGGTACGTGTAGGTGAAAAAGTTCCACTTGATGGCATTCTGCTTTCCGAAAAGGGTTCTTTTAATACTGCTGCCTTGACAGGCGAAAGCAAACCTGATACTATTGCTAAAGGCGATACTGTTTTTGCAGGTAGTATTAATCTCGATAGGGTAATCGAAATCGAGACTACTAAGGAATTTAAGGACAGTTCCATTGCACGAATTCTGGAAATGGTACAGAATGCAACTGCCAGAAAATCAAAGACGGAATTGTTTATTAGAAAATTTGCGCGGATTTATACGCCTATCGTTGTATTCTTGGCAATCGGCCTGACGTTTCTGCCCTCCTCTTTTGTGGATGATTATGTATTTAGGGATTGGCTATATCGAGCATTGATATTTCTCGTTATTTCGTGCCCTTGTGCGCTGGTCATTTCCATTCCCCTGGGTTATTTCGGCGGATTGGGTGCGGCATCGCGAAACGGTATTCTGTTTAAGGGTGCATCCTTTCTAGATACAATGACGCAAGTGGACACGGTCGTAATGGATAAGACCGGAACTGTAACCAAAGGGGTTTTTAGAATCAAGATAATCAATTCAATTACATTTGAGGAAGCCGAATTTATGAAGTACCTGATGGCGATGGAAGAACAATCCACACATCCTATTGCAAAAGCGATTCTCGAATATAAAGCTGACGGTTCGGATTATGAGGCTACTGATGTTTCAGAGGTTGCCGGAAAGGGTTTGAAAGGAACGGTCAACGGGAAGACGGTGCTTGTAGGAAACAAAGCTTTGATGACCTCAAACAATATAGAAGTCCCTTCGGCAACAGATGGTATTGTAGAATCAATTGTTATGGTGTCCATTGATGGAAAGTTTGCAGGTTATGTAACCATTGCAGATGAACTAAAGGATGATGCGCACCAAGCCATTAAACAGATTAGGGATGCCGGAATTTCCAAGATTATAATGCTATCAGGTGATAAGGACTCAATTACACAACAGGTTGCAAAAGAATTAAACATCGATTGGGCAAAAGGTGGGTTGTTACCCGAAGATAAACTGAATGAAGTCGAAGAGCTTAAAAAACAACCTGAAACAAAAGTCGCATTTATCGGCGATGGCATAAACGATGCACCAGTTTTGGCAGCAAGTGGCGTGGGTATTGCGATGGGTGGTTTGGGTAGCGACGTTGCCATTGAAACAGCCGATGTTATCATACAGACCGACCAACCGAGCAAGATTGCAATAGCGATTAAAATTGGTCGTTCAACGCGACGAATTGTCTGGCAGAATATTGGTTTGGCCTTCGGAGTAAAAGTAATAGTACTCATTCTAGGTGCAGGTGGCCTGGCCACGATGTGGGAAGCCGTTTTTGCCGACGTGGGGGTTGCACTTTTGGCAATTTTCAATGCGGTTCGGTTGCAGCGGATGACGTGGGATTAAGGTCATACTAAATCTAAATAAAGAAATCATTTTTTCATTCGGGACAACTGATAGTATCTAATAAAATATATTAATTGCATAATCCACTAACGCAGAACTTCCAAAGATTCCATAAGTTTTGCTCTGTGAATTACATAGAAATATTTAGACTTATCTAAAAATATAATTATATTCGTATATATATTTTTATAGTAATGTCTAAAATAATTTATATTTTTATTGGGATCTCTTTACTTCTGCTTTGTGGCTGTGAAAAATTGGGACCCGAGGAACCTATGGAATTTGAGCTGTTGGATGGACCTATCGATGGCCTGTCCATAAGCGAGCAAAAACGGTTTTTAGCTGGCGACATAGCTTTTAACGATGACGTCTTTACCGTTGAAAATGGCCTTGGCCCATTATTTGTCGGGACTAGCTGCGTTAGCTGCCATTCAGGGGATGGCAAGGGCCATCCTTTCAACCAACTTATCAGGTTTGGCAACAATGATGTGGTCCTACCCTCAATGCCAACTATCGGCGATGGCAGGAACCAAATTCAAAATAAGGCCATACCAGGTTTTGAGCCTGAAACCGTGCCCGATGGTGTGCCCTTTTCTATTTTGGTGGCCCCTGCAGTCACTGGATTGGGCCTGTTGGATGCAGTTCCTGATGGGGATATTCTGGCCTTGGCCGACCCAATGGATGAGGATGGAGATGGAATTAGCGGAAGGCCCCACTATAATATTCCTCCTGAATTCACTGAAATCCGGGAAAATAGTGTTTCACTTGGAGACAATTACATCTTCAGGTTTGGTAAGAAGGCCAATAGCTATGATTTGTTGCACCAGACCGTAGGTGCGTATAATCAAGATATAGGCATAACCTCTCTTTTTGATCCCATTGACCCCTTCAGCGGTCTTGAAGAAGATCCAGAGATAAGTACCCAGACTTTGAATGACGTGGTATTTTACCTTAAAACTCTTAAAGCTCCTATTCCTAGAAACCAGACAGATCCGGATGTTATAGCCGGAAAAGAGCTTTTCCAATCCATACAATGTGCAGCTTGTCACACACCGACCCTGACAACGGGGTTTTCTCCCATTGAATCTATGTCCTTTAAGGAGTTCCATCCTTATACGGATTTACTGTTACATGATATGGGGCCTGGTCTTGATGATGGATTCACAGAGGGCAATGTTGAGACCTCCGAATGGAGAACTCCACCGTTATGGGGAATCGGCCTGTCCCCCAATTCCCAAGGCGGACAACTATTCCTTTTACATGACGGAAGGGCTTCAAGTATTGAGGAGGCCATAGAAATGCACGGTGGCGAGGCAAATAATTCAAAGGCTCAGTACCTCTCATTAACGCCCGAAGAAAAATCACAATTGATAAAATTCATTAGTTCCCTATAGATGCGCAGGAAAGAATTCATCAAGCGTTTGGGATATCTGGCGACAGTCCTCCCAGCTTCCTCCTTTTTACTCCACAGCTGTGCGGGCCTATACTATGCCTCCTTTGCTGAGGAAGAGGGAATGTTAAGAATATCAAAGGGTGAGTTTAAACAGATAAAAGGTGGGAAACAAATAGAGCGGGATTTTGTGGTCATCCAAAGCGATTCCATGCAATATCCCATAGGCATATTCAAAACTCTGAATCAAGACTATACGGCCAGTTTAATGCAATGTACCCATAGAGGCTGCGAACTCAACATTGGTGGGGGCATATATAATTGTCCATGTCATGGCAGTGAATTTGATCGCTCGGGCGGGGTCATGCAAGGGCCCGCAGAAGAAAACTTGAAGTCATTCCTAATAACAACCGATAATGAACATATCTATATACATGTCTCCTAAAATATATACTGCTCTTTTCATAGTGAATATTTGCGTTTTGACCATTAGCGCCCAAATCAGCGATAAAGACAGTATCAGGGCATCGATGAATATGGATGCAGTCTATGACCGCCCCTTTTTGACTTTTGATAAATTTCCGGTCAATCTGGGTGGTTATCTGGAGGCGAACTCAATCTATAGCATTGAGGATGGATTGTCAGAAGGGTTATCTTTTCAGGCTAGGAGATTGACTCTTTTCGTTTCGGCATCCATATCGAAGCGCATTAAGTTTTTGACTGAGTTGGAATTTGAAAACGGAACCGAGGAAATCGCCATCGAATTTGCCTCAATGGATATCGCCTTACATCCCTTGCTCAATCTTCGAGGTGGAATTGTATTGAATCCCATCGGCTCATTTAATCAAAATCATGACGGTCCGAAATGGGAATTCGTGGAGCGACCGGATGTTAGCACCAATTTGTTGCCCGCCACTTTCTCCAATGCCGGATTTGGCATATATGGAAAGACGTATAAGGGAGATTGGACCTTGGGATATGAAGGGTATCTAACCAATGGTTTTGACACTAGCATTATCAATAACGAAGAAGAAAGGACTTCTTTAGTGGCTGTCAAGGAAAATTCTGCGCGATTTGAAGATAATTTTAGTGGGAGCCCGCTCTTAAATGGAAAATTGGCAATTAAACATCGTAAAGTAGGAGAACTGGGCATCTCTTATATGGGAGGCACATACAACAGGGAAGAAATAGATGGACTTCAAGTTGACACTGAATCAAGGCGGGTCGATGTACTGGCTTTAGACCTAAATACGACCATCAACAAAACCGGAACAAGGCTCGTAGGTGAGATGGCCTACATTTGGATAGGGGTACCGGATACCTTCACACAGCAATTTGGAAATCAACAGGCGGGCTTTTTTGTCGACATTATCCAACCGGTGTTAAAAACGAAAATATTGGATTGGGAAGATGCGATATTGAACCTTTCGCTCAGGACGGATTATGTGGATTACAATATCGGCAGGTTTGCCCAGACCAATACGGATATTGGCGATGACCTATTCGCTTTGACCCCTGCCTTGAGCTTCAGGCCGTCACCCCAGACCGTTCTAAGGATTAACTATCGATACCAATGGCAGCAGGATATTTTAAACAATCCTGCCTCAAAAACTGCAACATGGTATTTTGGGATCAGCACCTATTTTTAAAGTGATATCCTATTTATCAACTTAAATCCGCCTGATTTCAAAGCAGTCATATCGCGCTTGAACAATGTATTCAAGTGTAACAACAAAATATATTTAAGTATTTGCTTAAATAATATAATAATGATATATTTGTGAACACTTTAAATCAAAAAAGATGAGCTTGGAAATAATTTGTACACGGAACGAAGCAGACAAGAAGCAAATATCGAGATGCAAGGAAACCATAGAGAATTCTTCGTGTAGCTTAGAAGCAATAAGCAAAATTTTGTCTCTTGCAGGAAGCGAGGTACGACTGAAAATTCTATTCCTATTGAATATAGAGAATGAATTGTGCCCTTGCGATATTGCTGACATTCTTGAAATGAGTGTTCCTGCCGTATCCCAACATATCCGTAAAATGAAGGATGCAGGAATTATTTTATCGAGACGTGAGGGGCAAACATTATATTATTCGCTGGTAAAGAGTGAGGACAATGTTTTGAATGGAATTTTCAATTCAATTTCAGCAAGAAAGAAAACAGCTTAGAAAGTTTACATTATGGCACCGAATAAAACCTTAAACACCGCGGCCTATACCGGCATTTTTACCGCAGTTGCAGCATCAATATGTTGTATAACCCCTGTCTTGGCATTAATTGCTGGAACAAGCGGAATTGCATCTACCTTTTCTTGGGTCGAGCCATTTAGACCCTACCTTATCGGCTTGACCATTATTGTCTTGGTGTTTGCCTGGTATCAGAAACTACGACCGAAAACACAGGAAGAAATAGATTGCGCCTGTGAAGATGATTCGAACCCATCATTTTGGCAATCCACACGGTTCTTATTGATAGTAACACTATTCGCCGCATTGATGCTGGCCTTCCCGTACTATTCCAACCTTTTTTATGCACAACCCACCAAGGATATCGTCTATGTCTCTCAATCCAATATCGAAAAGCAGACTTTTGAAGTCGCTGGAATGACCTGTGCAGGCTGTGAGGCACACGTAGAAAACGAAGTCAATAAGCTGGATGGAATTATTTCGGTCAAAGCCAGCTACGAAAATGCCAATACCATAGTGGAATTTGACAAGACCAAAACCGGTTTGCCTGCAATCCGAAAAGCTATAGAAAGCACCGGCTATAAAGTTGTCGAGAAAACCACTAAAGAAAATAAGTAGATGAAAAAATATGATGTTTTCATTATTGGTTCGGGTATGTCAGGTATGACAATCGCCAATAAATGCGCTTCAAAAGGTCTTTCGGTGGGCATTACAGATGAACTGCCTTATGGTGGCACCTGTGCCCTACGAGGCTGTGACCCAAAAAAAGTGATTATCGGTGCCACGGAAGTACGCGACTTTGCTAAAAGACTTAAAGGGAAAGGCATTGATACCATTCCGAATATCAACTGGAAGGATATAATTGCGTTCAAACAGACCTTTGTCGATGAAATGCCGAAGAAAATAGAAAAAGGGTATGAGAAGAACGGCATCGATACCTTTCACAGTTCCGCTACGTTTATAAATGAAAATACCTTAAGTGTAGGTGACGAGACCATTCAAGCTGATAAAGTTGTAATTGCGTCAGGTTCAAAACCAAAAGTTTTAGACTTTGATGACGGACAGCTTGCTCAAACGAGTACGGATTTCCTAAACCTAAAGGAATTACCAGAATCCCTGCTTTTCATCGGTGGTGGATATATTGCTTTTGAATTCGCTCATATTGCCGCACGTTCCGGTGCCGAGGTAACGATAGTACATCGAGGTAAACGTCCGTTGGAAAACTTTGACCGGGATATTGTAAAACATTTGGTCGCTGCCACACGTAATTTAGGTATCAAGCTTGTTCTTGAAACCGAAGTCTCTAAAATTGAACGTAAAGATGGCAACTACATAACCACAGGAATTTCAAACGGAAAGGAAACTAATTACAAATCGGCAGCAGTATTTAATTCCGCTGGTCGTCCCCCAGCCATTTTTGATTTAGAATTGGAAAAAGCAGGTATATCCTTCTCAAAAAAGGGCATAGAGGTCAACGAATACCTTCAGAGCACATCGAACGCGAACATATATGCAGCTGGCGATGCAGCGAATTCAAGAGGATTGCCCCTAACACCCGTAGCTGTATTGGAAGGACACGTCGTGGCTTCAAATATCATCAAGGGGAACCAGAAAAAAGTCAATTATCCCCCAATGCCTTCCGTGGTTTTTACTTTGCCCACTATGGCAACCGTTGGCCTATTGGAAGATGAAGCCAAAGAAAAGGGATATGATGTCAATGTCAATTTTGAAAAAGTGGATAATTGGTTCAATGCGAGACGCCTGAATGTGGATGAGTATGCCTTTAAAACAATCATCGATAAAAATAACAATACCATTTTGGGCGCGCATCTTATTGGACCTTACTGTGAAGAAACAATAAATCTTTTTGCAATGGCGATAAAGGCCAAGATGACCATAAGCGATTTAAGGACAATGATATTTTCATACCCTACAATGGCATCCGACCTAACCTATATGCTCTAACTATTATTTATGGAAACTACTATATTAAAATCCACGATTACCTGCCCTGAATGCGGCCACAAAAAGGCAGAAGAAATGCCAACCACCGCCTGTCAATTCTTTTATGAATGTGATAATTGCAAACAAATACTAAAACCAAAAGAAGGCCATTGCTGCGTATTCTGTTCTTACGGAACTGTGGCCTGTCCACCTATTCAGGAAGGTTTAAAATGTTGCTAATAAAATTGAAAAAATATTTGGAGACCACCCTACGAGCATACTTACATTGCAATAAAATTTTAATCAATGATACCACGGGATTTAAGTAAGGACATAAAAACAAGGTTACAAAGTATCAATGGGCAACTTAGCGGCCTCATTAAAATGCTGGACGAGGATACCGACCCTGAAAAGATACTGATACAGTTCAAAGCAGCACAAAAGGGTTTGGACAAGGCCCATTTCCTGTTACTGGACGAAACTTACAGAAAAGCCTTGGCAATCAAGATTTCAGAAACCGTGGAAGCTTGTCCTGGAGATTGTGGTAATGAAGACCGTATTGAATTTATACGGAAACAGTTCCCTGATTTGGAGCTGGACAGTCTTACCGACAAAATGAAAGAAATTGCCATGCTCAAATCCAAATTGGAAGACTTTAACGAAGAATAGAACTCGCGAAAAAACAACCCCCGTTTGATGGCCCAAAACTATGGGTCATTTTTTTTGAAATATTATTTGGAGACCACCCCAGGCACCCACCTACCTTTGTACCGTGCTTAATTGATAAGCCATTATAAATGAAATATTAATAAAAAAAAAGAGATTATGAAACGTCAAGTAGAAGTCTTTACAGCCAACTGCCCCGTATGTGACCCAGTGGTTAAAATGATTGAGGAACTGGCCTGTGATGAATGTGAAGTAACAACATACGATTTGGTAAAACAATGCGATGATAAGACGTGTCTTACCAAGATGAACGAATACGGGGTCAACAAAATACCTGCCGTGGCAGTAAATGGAAAATTGCTCGAATGCTGTAAGGATTCAGCGATTTCCAAGGAAAAATTGATAGAAGCCGGAATAGGGCAATCTTTATAAAATACCTAGATAACCATGTGCTTCAAAAAATTTATATCGCTATCAAGAAATATCAAGTATTCGGCAACAATAGGGTTATTGCTTATAGCGGGAACAGCGATGGCCCAGGGCCACGGGCCGCTTTACGGCCTGCAGACACCGACCCTTGCAAAGGGTGGTGTCGATTTGAACGTGGCCGGTATGAGCCTAGGTACGGAAAACGAAACTTCGTATATGCTACGCTACTTGTTCTCCTATGGTATTACGGAAGATCTACAGGTAAATTTGACAACCCCTACAATGATCGAACGCCATGACAATACCCCAAGAACACGGGGAAACAGCAATATGCCTGCCAACGGCGATATCGAGGCATCACTTTGGTACCGTTTCTTTTCCAATGCATTCGGAGTGGGCAAGCGTTTCGAGTCCACCGCCATTGTGGGCGTTTCCGCTCCGACCGATAACGAGCGTGGGCAGGTCAATGTGGGCAACTCGGTACACGCCGCCGTTTCAACGGGCTATGCCTCCCGCATATGGTATGCTTGGATAGGGGGAGGATATCAGTACTATTTCAAAAAAAACAACGAACGGCTGGGCGACTTACCCTACGCAAGTGCGGTGGTAGGATATCGCCCCAATATTTTTATGGGCGATTACCCGAAACCTGATTGGCGCATCTTCATCGAATCGCTGGTCGAATTCCCGGGTAATAATAAATATTCGGGGCAACAGGATTATTCCGGTTCGCGGAGTACGAAGGTTTTGGCAGGCCCATCATTTTTGGGACTGTACGGGGCCTGGGGAGTATCGTTCGGGGCTTTGTTTCCGGTTGTACAGGATTTGACACCAGGAACCATAAAGGAAAACTATCGGATAGCGATAAATTTAAGTTACTGGTTATAAATAAAGACAAAATCTAAAAGAGCAAAAAAATGAAGGATATTACAATGTTGGCAATAATTGGGTTATTTGGCATCGGCACATCGCATGCACAGATCACCAAAGTTGACCAAGAAGTATATGGAATGGATTGTGCCCCTTGTGCCTATGGCCTGGAGCGGGGGTTGAAAAAGATGGAAGGTCTTAAATATGTTCGTGTAAGTCTTAACGACGGGAAGGCCTACTTGGAACTGGCAACTGAAAATAAACTCACATTACAAGACATTCAGGAAGAAGTGAAAAAAAATGGATTTTCAGCAAAGAAAGCCCAAATCACCATTTCAGGAACCGTGAAGAAGGAAAACGGGCTGTGGGTAATTGAAACCGGCCAAGAGCTATTTGATATATCGCAGCATTCACCGACTGAACTAGTGCAAGCATTGACTCCTGGAATGGCAACTGTAAGTGGTACGGTAGAAGATGAGGAGGATGGAAACCTTTCGGGCCGATGGGCCATAATACTCACAAAAGTTAAATAAGTTTTTATGAAGTCTTTCGTCAAAATGTTAGTGAGCTCCAGTTTGCTTGCTGCCGTTCTTCCCTTGATGTGTTGTTTCATTCCCGCATTGCTTTCTGTGGTGGCCGGATTGGGATTTATAAGTAGAGGTTTTCAATGGGTACACCCCGCTGAGATCTATCTGACCCTATTTTCGGTTGGCAGCCTTGGAGTCGCACACTATAAAAATTTTGAAGGTTCGAAGAGGCTTTGCCGGAGGAAATCGTGCCAAGATGGTAAAATCAATCGTGGTATCAACTCCTGGTCTCTATGGATAATTACATCCCTGGTTTTAATTTCTATGATAGTAAATTTTTGGTATGAATTTTAGAAAGGTGTACATCTTCCCCGTTGTTTTTTTGCTTCTTGTCATATCTAGTTGTAAAAAGGTTAAAAAACAATGGCATTTCGAAAGGAAAATTATGCTACCCATAGAATCCCGTCCCTTGGCATTGGCCAAGGACGGGGAAACCATTTGGTTTTCGGATCCTGATCATTTTCGTTTATATAAAATTGCCATGAATGGGCAGGTATTAGATTCAATCACCGGTATCCAACGGCCAATGAACATACATTTTGACAAGGGAGCACTATATATCCCCGAATTTTTGACCGACACCATCTGGCAATATAAAATGGGAAACTCCCGCCCCTTGAAAATCAATAAACGACCACAGGCCCCGGCCGGTGTTTCGGTATATGGGGATAGTATTCTAATAGCGGATTTTTACAATCATCGGATTCTAGTACAGACACCGAATGAAAGTTTTACCATTGGCAAGCAGGGCCACAAGGAGGACGAACTGTACTATCCAATAGATGTTAAGCTAAAAGAGGCGAAAGTATATGTAGCGGATGCCTATAATCACAGGGTTCAGGTCTTTGGTTTTGGTGGAAAACACTTAAAGACGATTGGTCTAAATGACCAAATAAACGTGGCCTCTGGTATTGCTTTGAATAGTCAGGAAATAGCGGTAACAGATCAAGAGAACGATCGTGTTTTGATTTATGGTTATGATGGGCAACTGTTTCAAGTTTTGGAAGAAGGGATAAATTATCCTACGGATGTTTTATTGGATATGGAATATCTATACATTACAAATTTTAAGGAGAATTCCATTTCGGTCTATCAAAAGAGGTGACTTGTTTCTGTTGATAGACCGAAATGGAGTGCTAAGAAAAAGATGGCCCCTATTTAGCTTCTCCTTTTAATTTAATGGCTCGACCGATGCAAATAATTTTATCTAGCACGTATATATTCTGTGAACTCATAGATTGTACCTTCGGCTGATTCCACTCCCGATTCCCTTCTAACCTGCAGTTGCTGACTCCTTAATTTAACCACCATAAAGGGCTCGTTAACATCCAAATATGAGTGGGTGAGTTTCCCGGATTCATTTAAGTCCCAAGTACCTATTTCAAGAAAGGAGTTGGCTATCTGGCTATGGCATGCAATTTCCCCAATTCCCCAGAAATACATATTTTCCGTTTGCTCATCTCCCTTCTGATAGCGAATCATATCATCCTTACGACAAACTTCAAATTGGGAAAACAAATCCTCTGTTGGTTCCAAATTTCCTAAGGTATCGTTTGCTTGACCAATGAATTGAGCCGTCCTTTTCCAATCGCCTTTTAAATTATCAACGGTAAAAGCAAGATTATCAGATTCTTGAGAACTTTGGTCATCACTATTGCAAGCAAACACAATCCATATGGTCAAGACCCATAAACAAATTGCTCTAGTTTTCATATCTCATATAGTATAAAGTTACTTTTGATCACATCATTAGGACTACCTTTATTTCAAATTCTTAAATAATACACCAATCCTATAGCAAACAAAACTATAACTCCAGCCATCATAAAAGGATAATAAAAACCGCCCGAAAGCAACCATGTGCCCAATACGGGTCCCAAAATCTGTCCGACGCTGTTCGTGGAGCTTTGTATGGAAATGTTTCTTCCTGTATTCTCCTTGGATATCAGAGAGACCGATGAAAGCAGATTTGGGGTTACCATTGCCCCACCACTAGCAAATACTACTATCAGGCCGTATACCGCTAGCTCATTGCTCAAAAATGGGAACACAATAAGCGAAAGTCCGGTTATCAATAGGCCTACTGTAATTTGCTGTTTCGAGCTCATTATCTTTTCACCATAAGTGGCAAAAACAGGCTGTAAGACCGCCATCACCGAACCACATAACATGAATCCAATCCCGACTTGGCCACTATTGAAGGCCAGTTTGTCCTTGCCATAAATCGAAAAGACGGTTTCAAATAGGGTAACCACAAATTGCATTACGAATGATAGCAGTAACAAGATCACAAAATAGCTACTAAAGGTGAAATTGAATTTTATCGTTTTATCCCTGAGCTGCTTTACGATCACTGTATTCTTTAACCATTTTAGAATAACGAACAATACGATCAAACCCAATACCGCGGCAAAAAGAAATGGAACAGAAAATCGGTCAAAATGAAATAGCCCAAAAGAAAATTTCAAGTGAACGTTTGTCCGGGACAACAGGCCCCCTAGCACAGGTCCAAAAATAAGACCGGAACTGATCGCGACCCCGGACCATGCCATTATCTTGATTCTGCGCTTTTCCGAGGTAATATCACTTAGATAGGCGTTGCAGACAGGGATCACCGAGGAAGTAAATATTCCCCCCAAGATACGGGCTACATATAGCATCGCAAGCGAAGTGGCCAGACCCGTTAACAGGTTCATCACCATAAATCCTATGAGGCCCACCAAAATTATGGGCTTACGACCATATTTATCGGAGAGTCTGCCCCACACGATTACGAATACCAGTTGAAAAAATGGATAAATGCTGGTTAACATCCCTACGTGGAAGTTGATCAGGTCGGTATCCAGATTATCCTTTAATGCCAATCTTTCCGTATAATAGGGAAGAATGGGCAGTAGAATACCATACCCCAACATTACCACGAACAGGCTCAATAGAACCAGAAATATCCTGTTGAGCCTTTCTTTTCTGTTCATTATTTTTTACCGATTTTCCTTTTTAATAATTGGGCGTTGATCGCCACAATGATGGTAGACAAACTCATAAAGACCGCGCCGACGGCTGGACCCAGAACAAATCCCGAGGAATATAATACCCCGGCCGCCAGCGGAATGGCAACAACATTATAGCCGGTGGCCCAAATAAGGTTCTGGATCATCTTGTTATAAGTGGCCTTCCCGAATAAGATCAGGTTGGCGATATCCTGTGGGTTACTGTTGACCAGAATAATATCGGCAGTCTCGGCGGCAACATCAGTACCGGATCCCACCGCAATACCAACATTTGCCTTTGCCAATGCAGGGGCATCGTTTACCCCATCTCCCGTCATAGCCACAAATTCCCCTTTATTTTGCAATTCTTCTACGATTTCCACTTTCTGGTGGGGCAGTACTTCGGCATAATAACCGTCTAGACCAAGTTTGTCGCTTACTGCCTTAGCGGTTTTTTCATTATCCCCAGTAGCCATCAACACTTTGATATTGTTCTTTTTGAATACTCTGATGGCTTCAGCGGATTCCGGCCTGATCTCATCGGCAAGGGCAATGTAGCCGGCCAACGTTCCATCTATTAAAACGAAAACTACCGTTTCGGCCGCATCGCTATAGGCATCCTCGGGAATGGTTATTTTTTCGTTCCGTAGATAACCGGGGCTTACCACCTTTATTTCCTTGCCTTCCACTATCGCTTCCACTCCTTTTCCTGTAATGGCATTGAAATTTTTAGGTTTTGGTATGGCTATCTTGTCATCCTTTACCTTTTTTATGATTCCGACCGCAATGGGATGTTCGGAGCTTTGTTCCAGGGCACTTGCCAACCGCAGGACTTCAGCTGAAGAATACCCTATATCTACCGATTCAATTCTAGTAACCCCAAAATCCCCTTTGGTCAAGGTGCCGGTCTTATCAAACAGCAATGCCGAAATCTTGCGGGATTCCTCGAATGCAGTCCTATTACGGATCAACAACCCGTTCTGCGCGGAAACTGCAGTGGAAATCGCCACCACCAATGGAATGGCAAGACCTAGGGCATGCGGACAGGCAATGACCATTACCGTAACCATTCGTTCCAAGGCATACACAAATGGGAAGCCCAAAATAAGCCATACGGCCAATGTGCCAAAACCAATAGCCAACGCAATATAGGTAAGCCATTTAGCGGCCCTATCGGATAGGTTTTGCATCTTGGATTTGGTTTTCTGTGCTTCCTCTACCATCTTGATTACTTTGTTGAGATAGCTGTCCTTACCGGTATGTTCTACCTTGACTTTTAAGGTACTGTTGCCGTTTACTGAACCGCCAATTACCTTATCGTCCAACTCCTTCTTAACTGGTTTTGACTCCCCTGTCAACATAGATTCGTTCAGGTAACTTGAGCCTTCCACAATGATCCCATCAGCAGGTACTTTTTCTCCTGGTTTTACTAGGATGACATCATCTTTTAATAAATCTTCCAATTTGATGTCTTCAATGGTTTCCCCTTTTACCCGATGCGCTTCAGCAGGCATCATACTGACCAATAATTGTAAAGCTTTTGATGCTCCGAGTACGCTTTTCATCTCAATCCAATGTCCAAGGAGCATAATGGCGATCAGGGTAGCCAATTCCCAGAAGAAATCGACGCCCTTCAAGCCAAAGACCGTTGCGGAACTATAGAAATAGGCAACACTTATGGCCATGGCTATCAGGGTCATCATGCCGGGCGAACCTTTTTTGATCTCGGACCAAAATCCCTTCAGGAAGGGCCAGCCACCATAGAAATAGACTATGGTGGATAGGGCGAATAGGATGTACGGATTGCCGGGAAGCAAAAAGTCGTATCCAAAAAATTCTTGGATCATCGGTGAGAGAAACAAGATGGGAACCGTTAGTAACAAAGTCACCCAAAACCTTTTTCTGAAGTCGGCAATCATCATCTTATGATGGTCATGGCCCATTTGCCCGTGGCCGGGGTTATGACCTGAATGATCGTTGCCCTTGTGATCCATTTTTGAGTGGTCCATTTTCCCGTGTTCTTTCTTTGCATGGTCCATTTTGGAATGATCCATCTTGGAGTGGTCCTCTTTCCCGGAGTTCAATTTTTCGTGATCATGATGTTCGTGATTTTCCATATAGCTTTATTTTAGGGTTATATCAATTTTTTTCGCATGGATTCTGAAATATTCCGGGCATACACACCATAGGCATCCACTAAAGTTCCCTTTACTCCATTCTTGGAAGAAATGGCGTAGAGAACACTATTGTCATCGGTGCTGCTCATACCCTCAAAACGATGTATCTCATCTACCTCAAAGTCTTCAGGGTGTAGCTCTAATTTTAGGGATGGGCATATCAAACAAAGTGGCCTTAGATTGAAATCATAGGTATAGCCCCTTTTTTGAAGGTCTTGTATCGCTTCGGAAAGTGTATCATAACTTTTCATTGATTCTTATTTATAGGTCATTGTAAAATAGCTGCCGTCTTCTTCTGTGAATTTCTGGTAGGACAGCAATCCTTTACCGTTCAGATCTTCATTTACGACATAGTTTAGCTGTTTAAAACGTATGCCTATTGCATAGGCCTTAACATTGAGTCTGGATCTGATGCTTTTACCGGTTCCATTAGAGTCCAAAATCCGATCATAAATTTTGATCTTGCTTTTTGAGCCAAAGAAGTCCAGTAACCCTGAATCGAAACTCATTTCCAGTTCGACATCTTCCAAATTATCCAAATCGTACAGCTCATTGAAATTCTCGGAGTTGGTGTTGATTTCGGTTACCTTTGATTTTGGATTGAAAAAGGGGAAAGCCATTACCATTACGCTGGCTTCATCGGGCCTACAACGATAGTTGGTAGAATATTTATCCGTAGAATCTCCATCTCTGTCGAATAGCTCGGTTACCACTTCAATTTCATAATATTCATCCGTTTCTTTTAACGTTCCCCCCTGAAAGGTTTGCTTGTTCAGAAAAACTCCATTTTCATCGAAATTTTCTCGAACCACAGATCTATTGACCAATTGGCCGATAAGCATTTCTTTCTGGGCTTGCGCCGAAAGGGATACGAATAAAAGGGTCGATATACAAAAGCCTATTTTCATGTATGGTGCATCAGTTCTGCTACTTCTTTGGCAATGATATCACTTAGGTCAATGCCGTTGGATTGATGTGGAATTGTATTGCATGTAATGATATTCTCAATATGGGCATCCCAAAGGTCTTGATATGCATTTCCGGAAAAAACGGCATGAATACCGATGCATATTGCTGGTTTCATTCCGGCATTTTTCAAATGCTCTGTAGTTTCGATCATAGTCCGGGCCGTAGATATAATATCATCCACCAAGACCGGGGTAGATTCTTTATATTTCTCCACATCGGGTACGGAAACTTCAACATCGCGGTCGCCGTGACGAACCTTTTGCAATACGGTAAACGGGACCCCTGCTTTTTTTGCCACATCTGAGACCCATTGTTCGCTTTCGGAATCAGGGCCTATCAGTACCGGATTGTGTATATTTTCCTTGATGTATTTGGCGATGGCATCCGCGGCATGAATAACCCTATTCGGAATATCGTATACCTCACCCAAAGAACTTATTCTATGCAAATGCGGGTCAATGGTAGTGATGCTATCGGCAAATCCTGAAATCAATTTTCCGAAAAACGTAGAGGTAACCCCTTCCCCTTCATGAAACACTTTGTCTTGACGCATATATGCCAAATAGGGTGCCACCAAACAGGTGCACATTGCGCCCAATGATTTGGCCGTATGGCTCAAGAAGTAGAGTGGTAACAATTTTTCGTCCGGTTCGTGCAGGGTACAGACCATTACAACACATTTTCCTTTCACATCAGAAAGGATACGTGTGTAGGATTCGCCGTCAGGGAATTTACGCAACGAGCATTCCCCGATCTCTGCATTCATTTTTTTAGCTAGAAGTTTCGTAAGTTCCTGATTCCCTGGAAGGCTGAACAGTATCGTTTTCATGATCGTTAGTATTTAAAATTCTAATATTATGTTTTTCCAAATAGGCCTTCAATTCATCAAAATCGCAGACTTCTTCAATATGTTTGAATCCTTTTTGCCCCTTCTTCAAGTACATCAATTCTGCTGTATAGGCGGTAACCGTTGCGGTTGCCATGGCCTCGTTCTTGCCGGTTGCCAAATACTTCATGGCCCATTGGGTCCCTAAACCGTCCTTTCCCTTAATCTCCGTTTGCAAGCCGAATTGCTCCGATCCTATCTGAGCGAGATCCAAGATCTTTTTAAATCCTTTCGGGCTTAGGTTTTTATACCACTTCGAGACACCCACTTTCTGGAGCAGGGAGAACAAATAGGTAACAACCTTGGAATCAAAAGCAATTCTAGTATCTATGGCTTCGGTGTTCACAATGAGCGGAATGGTATGTTGGTCCGAAAAATCGAACAGATAAAAAGTACGTTCCCTCTGTTCGTTCAACAACTTGGTCGATTTTGGTCGGGTAAAACCTTTCACGGCAACACTGCCCTCCTTTGTCTTTATCTTGAAGGTACTGGCAGCCTTTTCCAACATCCATCGAATAGAATCAACTCCATGGGCCTCTCCAAGGCCAAGCATCACATAGGTATGTATTTCATCTACTTCGGAAAATTGTTTGGCACCGTTAAACGCAAAAATGTTGGAAAGACCCGGCACCAAACCAACACTGGGAATAACCAAGCAATCCGCATTGTCAATATAATCCGATATTTCATAAAATCGTTTGTGTGTCATGAAGGAGGTGCCAACCTCCGTGTAATTTATATTAAGCTGGATACATTCGAGAATAAAAGAAATATTCATGGTCTCTATACAGTTCACGACTGTATGTATCTCACTAAAGTTTACATTTTCGAATCTTTCATTTTCGATGTCCAAGGAAATGGCTTTGGCAATGAGTCCTTTCCTTTGAATAAAATTTTCGGCCTTCAACTTGTTCCTGCCGGCAACGATAATTTTTGAAGGGTATCTCAAAGCAAGCTGTCGCGACACGATGGCCCCAACGGTACCGTACCCCCCGATTACCAATATTTTGTCTTTTTCGTCCATAGCTCATTCAATTACAATGATATCATCGTGATTCTGGTAGTACTCCAGAGCATAGTTCAATTCCCCATTTGTTTCAGCGTGGAGTTTGTAGAGCGACTCTCCTTTTTCTATTTCATGGCCCAAGCGTACATTCATTGAAATACCTGCCAACTTAGATTGTGGTGCCCCCGATAGTTTTGCCAGTTTTGCAATCTTTCGATTGTTTATTTTTTTGACCGTACCACGTTTAGGTGCATGCATCTCAAATTGATAAGGGGCAACATAGGTTTTTGAAAATCTTCCTTGGGCCTTGCATATGGCCTCGAATTTTTTGTAGGCTTTTCCGCTTTCCAGCAGTTCTTTCGCTGTTTCAAGGCCTTTTTCGGGTTTCACTTTTTCCGATAGTTCCAAGAGATGCCCCGCCAACAATAATGCCCGTTCTTTAAGGTCTTGTGGTGCATCCTCTTCATTTTGCAAAACACTTAAAACATCAATTGCTTCTAAATTGGGGCCGATACCCCTTCCCACGGGCTGACTCCCATCGGTAATGACCACTTTTATTTTGAGCCCCACCGAATTGCCTACAGCTTCCATATGTTCCTTAAGTTTTCTTGCGGCTTCTTCACTGCGCACCTTGGCCGTTTCTCCCACAGGGATGTCGATTACTACATGGGTAGCACCAGCGGCCGCTTTTTTAGACAATACCGAGGCAATCAGTTGTCCTTCGCTATCAATATCCAAGGCTTTTTCCACCTTTATAAGAATATCGTCCGCTGGGCTTAATTCGGCAGTGCCGCCCCAGACCAAACAGCCGCCATCCTGTTCTACGACACGTTTGATTTCTTCGCCAGAAAGGTTAACATTCGTTAATACTTCCATGGTATCGGCCGTACCGGCCGGAGAGGTAATGGCCCGTGAGGACGTTTTGGGCATGGTCAGCCCGTAGGCGGCAGCAATGGCAACCACAATGGGCGTGGTTCTATTGCCAGGCAATCCACCGATACAGTGCTTGTCCACCACTATTTCCTTGTTCCAATTCAATTGCTTTCCCGATCTTATCATCGCCTTGGTAAGGTCTGAGATTTCATTGATATCCATTCGGTCGCCGGCACAGGCCGTAATGAATGCCGATAGGTGGATATTGGAATAATCGCCTTCGATGATATCCGTGATGATGTCCTTGTAAGCTGTATAATCGAGCTTTTGATTATAAATTTTTGCCCTTACAAAACTCAATGACTCTATGGGTTCCAAATGGGACACGTATAACGTTTCGCCGTCCGATACTTTGAGTTTATTTGCCGCTACCTCTGACAGCCCTATTTCGCCCTGTCTAAGTACATCCGAAGTAATGATATGGAGGCTTGCAATTACCGAGGTACTCATATTCGATACACGTATACGGGTCAATGCTTCGAAACCTTCCGAAATACAGACATGGCAATCTTGCCGCATATACACGACGTTTTCATTTTGTGTGTAGATACCTAGCGATTTATATTTGAGGACGTTCGATTTTTCTTCCATTTTACATATTGAGTTTGTTTAATACTCTTTTTCCTTTTTCGGTAAAACATAGCCACCCGACCAGTGCCCCGCCCAACGTGGCTATTACCGTACCGTTGATGACAAAAAGTAGCGGGGTTTCCTTTCCTCCGAAATAGTCAAAATGCATATCTAGATAAAAGCAGAGGTAGTTACAGAAAAGGCCGAGCACTATTCCGGAGAGTTCGGCACAAAAAATGACTGCGTAGACCCCCTTCCATTTGCCCACGACAAAGAGAGCGATAATGGACCCGATGGCAGCTCCCATACCAAATCCACAGAAGACTATGGTCCATAAAAACTTGTGCAAAAGGTTGCCTTCGGGATATAAAAGGACGCCCCAAACGACAAATATGACGGCTTCGCCTAATATGGAAAACAAGATGGAAAGCTTTAAGGGCCTGAGTATTTCATTCGCGGATATGTTACTGGAATTTTTCATTCGTTTCTATATTGTTTGCCTAGTGTCTGTTGTTAAATTTTAAGTTTTCCTTTTTTCAAAGTGTAAGTAGTTCCCATTAATCCCAATGCCAAGGTCAGATCAAACCCAAGACAGAACAACGACCACCATTCGGGAGGATCCGTCGAAAATTCAATACTCCTTTGTGCCAGGTCGTATATTCCATGAAGTAGGAGTCCGAGTACAACTATTATCAATCCTTTACGATGGCCCCACACCGCTAAAGCAGAAAACAACAAGGCCATAACAAGCTCGAACAAGATTTCGCCTCTGTCATAGGATTGAAAGGCAAAAAGCCCATAGGAAAGGGCTATCACGATCAACAATGCAGGGTAGAGGCTCCGGTCTATTTCAGAACCGGTCACCTTGGCCCCAAATACGATGACACCTCCCAATAAGATTCCGATCAGTAGCACGACCATACTATTTACTTTATGTTGATTTCTTCAATGTTGTACAAAGTCGGAATCTCACTGTTCCAACCATAGGTTTCCTCGATTCCCTGTTTTAATGCTTCCGCCCCTTCCTTTTCGCCGTGTACAATGAATATTCTTTCGGGTTTTTCGTTTATATCGCTCAACCAGTCCAACAATTCTCTATGGTCGGCGTGGGCAGAAAGGCCCTCGATTTCTACCACTTCCATTTTAAAAGGAACT
Organism: Muriicola sp. E247; assembly: GCF_041358175.1. Taxonomy (NCBI): domain Bacteria; kingdom Pseudomonadati; phylum Bacteroidota; class Flavobacteriia; order Flavobacteriales; family Flavobacteriaceae; genus Muriicola; species Muriicola sp. E247. Next base: position 185,158 of record NZ_JBGKBE010000004.1, on the reverse strand, counting down.
GTTTTTCCATATACCTTTAATTCTCTTTCACCTTCCAATATTTTTCTTCCCCGGGTGCCTTCGGCCTGATAGCCTATAAACAACAGTGTATTGTTTGGATTCTGGGCCTGGGTCTCCAAATAGTTGAGCATGCGTCCCCCCGTGAGCATCCCACTACCGGCTATTACAATTTTTGGTTTTCCATCGTCCCTCAGCTGCATGGTTTCATAAAAGCTGCTCACAATGGTAAAGTGGGAACACATGGCATCGCATTCCTCTTCGCTGAGTTTGTGCCAATCCCTGGTTCGATAGAACAGTTCCAGGACGTCAACCCCCATAGGGCTGTCCATGACCATACCTACCCTTGGTATTTTGTCTTCCTTCAACAGCCTATAGAGTATTAACATCATCAATTGGGCACGTTCTACTGAAAAGCTTGGAATAAAGAGACTGCCGCCCCTTGATATGGTTTCGTTGACCAGTTTTTCTATAAGGGGAATGGCCTCTTTCTCTTCGGAATGGAACCTTCCGCCATAGGTCGATTCCATAAAGACCACATCGGCCCTTTTTGGTTTTATTGGGGGATATAAGAGCAAATCGTTTGTTCTACCAATATCGCCCGAAAAGACAAATCGTTTACCCTGCATGTCCAATTCAATATAGGTTGCCCCGAGAATATGTCCGTTATACTGAAATCTTGCTTTTACGTTTTTCAACAAAGGCATCCACTGGCCCGGCGGTAGTCCTTTGAAGCGGGGAATGGTTTTTTCAACATCCTTCAAATTATATAAGGGTTTTGCAGGATTGTGCTTTGAATAACCTTCTTTATTGGCTCGTTCGGCCTCCTGCTCCTGAATTTTGGCACTATCGTTCAAAATTATTCTGGCGATGTCCAGAGTGGGGTAGGTGCCATAAATTGGCCCTTTAAAACCTTGCTTTACCAACCTTGGCAGATAGCCGACATGGTCCAAATGGCCGTGGGTAAGCAATATGGCATCAATGTCGTTGACGTTGACAGGCGGATATTCCCAATTTTTTAGGCGTAGTTCCTTGATTCCCTGAAATAGCCCGCAATCGATCAGTACTTTTCTATCCCCAGTATCCAGAAGGTATTTGGAGCCTGTAACGGTTCCCGCCGCACCTAAAAAATGAATTTGTATTGTACCTTTTTCCATTGCTTTTATTTGTTAAAGCTGGTGACCCAATTTCTGTAGGTTCACTAAAATCCCTTTCCTGAATATCTCCGGAATCAACATTATATTTTTATCATTATTCATTTTGATAACCCTTTCATCGCATCCAGCAAGTTCCGACCGTATGGGGCTATTGACCCGCTTAATCAAAACAGTCATTGAGGTCTTCATATTTGTCGAATTTTAGAGTTCATTGCAGCATGAAGGGGTGTTTCCTTTGGTATCGTTCGATTTGCACAACGTCGCTATTTCTTTATATAAATCGTGAAAGTCCTCTTTGATAAGAAGAGCTAGTTTCTTTGCGGATTTAGGCTCGGAATTTACCATCTCCAAGAGAATTTCAAAGGCTTCTTCCAGCAACAATGGATCGTCTTCCATTGCCTGGTAAAATGGCTCTAACTCGATACTCTTCTGTTTTTGCAATTCTTTTGTTTTCATCTGTATTATTGTTTAGGATTACTAATTATTTTAATGTGCTGTACATAATTCTTCCGAATCTTTGAGAATGTTTTTTTGTCTTTGTTTGGGAATACCTATTTGCTCCAATAGTGATGGGTTTTCGTTAATTTCCTTGCAGAGCACAATGCCTTTATCTAATAATTTAGATTTTTCAGCTTTGGTCAATGTGGTCAAAGAGGTTAAGGGATGTAGGCCGAGTCTGTCGATTCGCTCCTTCAAACCATGTCCTTTAGGATAATCCCAACTCGTTAGCATTAATCCGACACAGGTTCCATATTGGATGGCATCGCTCGTGAAGCGGGTATTGGTGCAGACACCACCTTGATGAAACTTGGTTTCATGGCCTTTTTGTTTCTCCCATTGCTTTTCGACATCCAAAAATCTTGAATGGATGTATAGCGGAATCTTTACATTACAAAACCGTCCTTGGTCACTGTGATATTTGCACTCAATCATATAGTGTTTATTGTCCTTCTGGGCAATCACGTCCACTTCATGCTGTACACAGTTGCCTTGTACGATTACCCCGACTTTTATGTCAAAACCTTCATGGTCAAACACCTTACCTACAAATTTTTCAAATGGATAGCCTGATGGGCCCAACTCCATAAGGGCTTTTTTTAGTTTGTACCTTGACGCACTTACCCTTGCTTTGTTTTTTAACATGCTAAAGGCAATCCGGTAAAGCTTTTTGGTGCTGATTCCATCATAAAGCGTATTTTCAATATCCTGAATGATTTGCTCAACAATTTTGCTAGCGGCACCCGATCTTTTCAAAGAGCGTATCAATTTTTCCACTTGAAAGGGTACTTTCTCCCCATTTGCCTTTATTACTTCTATGCTATTCATTGAGATGTATTTTTTTTATGTTGGCAAATGCGAAAACGACCAAGAAAAAGCTCAAAAATATTTCGAGCATGACTACGAATCTGGCCGCTTCGGAGATTGGGGCAATATCCCCATATCCGACTGTTGAAAAAGTAATTACACTGAAGTAAAAAAAGTGGAACAGATTATACACATATGAATTTGAATGAACGGACATACCTTCAAATGCCATTTGATCGAATTGGTAAAGACAGGTATAATCGGTTGCAAAAGAAAAAATGCTTATAATGATTATCAAACCAAAAACCCAAAGCAACCGCTCCAACGAATGACAGATTTTTATCAGTTTTGATAATCGTTTTAAAGTGGTCATCGTAATCACGATGGTCTTGCCCAATGCAGCTGTAACAATGATAATGTGGAATGGCAACGATTTATGGTCGACCATTGTCATTAAAGCAACATACAAAATGCCAATACCCACAATGCTAACAAGGGGCAAGGTCGTTTTTCCCAACAATAATTTGTAAAAGGATTTCCCCCCTATTTGATTTAAGCTACCCGACATTGTAATATGCTTTATTTAAATTTTAATTGTCATTACCGGAAGCATGGAATGATTGGCCACGCCCTCTGCGATACTTTTGGAGAACAAACTCAAAAAACCTGTATTGCCATGGGTGCACATGGCGATTAGGTCACCTTTATTGTGCTTCAAATAAGTGTTGATGCCCGTTTCAACATGGTTCTCGTTATACACGTTCATAGAGAAGTTCTTGAGTTCAGGAAACTTCTCAACGAAGCTCTTTATGGGGTCGAGACCAAGGGCTATACTATTACGGTCTGATTCAGTGTTGATACGCAGAAAGTGAATCTTCGCATTACATTTTTCTGCGATGGAAAGCACTTCTGTAAAGGCACTGCTGACATCTTCCCTGAAATCTGAAACGAAAACGATATCCTTAAAAGGAAACCTTACATTATCTTCTTTTACCACAATGACTGGTACGTCAGATTTTCTCACCAAACGTTCGACCTTGCTTCCCAAGAGTTCGCGAACTATGCCTTTGGTTCCACTGCTGCCAGTAATTATGAAGTCATGGTCATAATGGCCTGAGTGCTTCAATATGTTGTCTTGGTCAACATGAAATTGCAAAAATGTCTGGCATTTCAGATTTTCCTTTTCGGCCTTTTTTTCCAATTTACGTAACGACGCTTTTGCTTCTCCAATTTTTTTGAGGGTTTCGGGATATCTTTTTTCCTTTTGCTTGTCCAACTTTACCCAATCCACTGGTGTCTTGAGCAGATGTAAAAAGTGGATTTCCGCATTGTAACTTTTGGCCATCTCGATTCCGAGCTCGGCTGCCTTCTTGCAGTTCTTGGAAAAATCCGTGGGTACTAGTATATTTTTCATGGTGATATAGTTTTAGGTTCATATGAGTTCTAGGGTATATTTCGAGGATTTTTACTGGTAACCTCATTTCCAGAGTCCATGCCTTTCTCAAAACAATCCAAATTATAGATTGTGATATCTGCAATATTGGTCAAAGCGAGTTGTCTTCCAGCTTCGGGAAGGAATCTCCCGCTACGTGCGGTCTTAAGAATAGTACCCCCTCTATGCATCAGCTTTTGAAGTTCACGAGTTTTCAGATTGATTGTATCACCGTCAATAAGACCTTTATAACCTTTGAGAAAACCACGTATTTTTATGTGGTTTGCTTCGGCGGCTTTTGCGATCGCAAATAAAGCCGCATTTATGCCTGGGGAATCCCCTCCGGAAGTAAAAACCCCGATATGTTTAATAGTAGTGTTCATGATTCAGTAGTTTTAAGTTTAGAGGTAATCAGCTGGGGTGTTTTTCCATAAAATCGATTGAATACCATACAGGCAGTAAGATCGCCGGCAACGTTAACTGCCGTCCGGAACATTCCAAGTAACCGTTCCACCCCTATAATGATGATTATTCCTTCTGCCGGTATGCCTGCACCGGATAGTACAGAAGCCAAAATCACAACGCCCCCTCCGGGTATTGCAGGTGTCCCTATAGATGCCGCAACGATGGTAACCACCACCACGATGACATTCAACAGGCCCATTTCCAGTCCGTAAGCTTGAGCAATAAACAGGGTCGTTATGGTTTGGTAAAGCGCCGTACCGTCCATATTTACGGTAGCTCCGATAGGTATTATGAAATTACTGATTGTAGGATCTACCTCTAGTTCTTCCTCCGCGGTTTTGAGGGAGAGGGGCATTACCGCTGCAGAGCTTGTGGTCGAGAAGGCCAGCAGCTGGACATCCCTGATCTTACGTAAAAACCGTAACGGATTTCCTTTGCCCAAAAGGCTTACACCTATCAGATAAATTACCACCAACAACAATAACCCTATCAAGACGACGAGCACATAAAAGCCCAGACCTGAAAGTGAATTTAGACCAACACTGGAGGTCAGCTGTGCCATCAAGCCGAACACGGCAACGGGAACCAGTAACATGGCCCACTTGACCACGGTCATACAGATTTCCTGAATGGCACTCAATAATAATTTTACAGGTTTTAGCAAGTCGTCGGGAAGGGACAATACGGCAACACCTATTATAATAGTAAAAATGACGATACTCAACATTTCGCCACTTACCATGGATGCCAAAGGATTGTCGGGCAACAAATTTGTAATAGCATTCGGAATATCGTTTATCCCGAATGATAATTCAGTGCTTTCGGAAGTATTGGCCAATGTCTCCTCATGATCCACAACGGCTTGTTGATGTAGATATTTACCCGGACGAAAGATTAAGGCAAGGATTGTACCTATAGTTACCGAAATAATTGTTGTGGAAATAAAATATAAGAGGACCCCGCCACCTAGCTTTTTCAGATTCTCTTTGTCATTACTTGCTATACCTGTTATGATGGAGGCAACAATCAAGGGTATCATGATCATCTGTACCAATTTGAGAAAGAGCATGCCCGGCAGGGCCAACCAATTGCCAAGAACATCGGCAGTACTTTTGGTTATCCAACCATTTTGGGGACTTAACAACAGTCCGAGACCTACCCCAAGGAACAGTGCAACGATAACTTTTAGCCATAACCTATCTTCCACCAATTTTTGCAGGTAGTGGTTAAGGGATTTCAGTGATTTTATTTCCGTATCGAACATTCCTTATTATCCATTATGCTATAGTTACTTTATTCTCTAAATAAACGCCCTGTACGCCATGTAACAGTTCAACCCCTTCTTTGAACGGCCTCTGAAAAGCCTTTCTTCCCAAGATCAGACCGGAGCCACCGGCTCGTTTATTGATGACTGCGGTGGTAATTGCTTCGGCCAAGTCAGATTCGCCTTTAGAGCCACCTCCCGAATTAATCAACCCGATTTTTCCCATATAGCAATTTGCCACTTGTAACCTACATAGGTCAATGGGATGTTCCGTGGTCAAGGTTTTGTACATGACATCGTCGTATTTACCGAATCCAATATTTTTGAATCCATAATTGGTAGTTGGCAACTTTTGCTTGATAATATCCGCCTGTATAGTAACCCCAAGATGATTGGCCTGCCCTGTCAAATCGGCCGATGAATGATAATCTTCTGTATCGGTTTTGAAAGCTTCGTTTCGGGTGTAACACCAGAGAATGGTGACCATTCCAAGACTGTGCGCCTCCGCAAATGCCTCGGAAATCTCCTTCAACTGCCGATTACTTTCCTCGGAACCGAAATAAATGGTCGCCCCGATTGCCACGGCACCCATGTTCCAAGCTTCCTTCACTGTACCGAAGAGCGTTTGGTCGTATTTGCTGGGATAGGTCAAAAGCTCGTTGTGATTTATTTTTACGATAAACGGAACTTTATGCGCATATTTCCGTGCGTAAAGACCCAAGCCCCCGAAAGTCGAGACCACTCCGTTGCACCCTGCTTCGATAGCCAGTTTAATGATGTTTTCAGGGTCAAAATAATCGGGGTTCTTGTAGAAAGAAAATAATGCACTGTGCTCAATGCCCTGATCCACAGGCAAGATGCTTAGATAACCTGTTCCCCCTAGGTTGCCGTTACCATACAATTGAGAAAGGCTTCTGAGAGTCTGGGCGTTTCGATTGCTATTGGCAAAAACCTGATCGACCGTTTCACCATTTGGAATCTGCAATTCATCTTTGGTAATTTTTTGGCTTACATGGTCCAACAAGTACTCTGTTTGGTCTCCAAGGTGTTTTATGATTGTTTCATATGTGCTCATGTCAATATTTTATAAGATTCCCAGACTTTGGTTTGTTTTTTCGATAGATTTTATACCATCGGTTTCGAGTCCTGTAAGGGCACGTATTGCATCTATGGTTTCAGGGATTACGATAGCTTGGTTATCCACTACATAGGCATAAAAGAGTTCATCACCCTCTACTTTTAGCATATCTTCCCACAGGGCCACTTCATACATATCGCCCCAAGGCCTGCCCATGTCCAAATACATTTCCTTAATGGTATTATTAGATACCAAGCCTTGGTCATATCGGATAAATTGGATACGTGTGGAAGTCTTAAAAGCTTCCAAAACTTCTTCTTTGGAAGATTTTCGATTGAGCTTTACATTCCAGTAATGCAAATGGCTCAGAGTCTCCGGGACTTTGACAGCAGCAGTTACCACATCGAGATTTGGATCCACACTTTGGGCATCTGGGCCCTGATGACTTGGAATTTCTTTTTCGGGAACCATTGTATTCATGATACCACCCAAATGGCTTTCCCAAGGGTCGGTCGCCCTCCTTAGCAAAGTGCCCCTTGCAGAATCGAGCAAATCAGCCCTTTTTAATGCAGTCAATGTTCGCAGAATGGAAGTGGTGTTGCAGGAAACAACTCTTGTGGCATTCAAATCAACTGCCGATTCATAATTATTTTCAGCACTAAAGGAATGGCCCGTGGTCTTGTGTTTTTCTCCTCCCTGCACGATAAACTTGACACCTCGCTTTTTATACGTTTCTACATTTTTTGCTGCGATGTTTTTGGGGGTACAATCCACAACGAGATCCACTTTTTCTAAAAGGTCTGCCATGCTACCGTCTACTGAAATATTGGCTGCTTTCATCTCTTTTTCCGCTTCTGGCGTGGCCGTATATACGGCATAACCTTTTCGCACGGCATTTTGAATTCGCCAATCGCTGATGACATCACAGATGCCTGAAAGTTTCATATCATCTTGTACATTGACGGCATCGGCCACCCGCTTACCGATTACCCCATATCCTATTACTGCTATATTTTTCATTTTCAATTATTTTTAATGATTTGACATTTCTTCTACAATTGATGCGCGTTGCACATCAATTTTCTTACTTCTTTTGATTACCCTATTGCCTTTTTCATTGGTAAAATAGTTGATGGCCCCATGACACCACCAAAATGAGGTCGGTACCAAAGTCTTCCACCTTTTATAAAAATGCACTTTTGGGAAGCCCGTTGACCACGGCAGTAGTTATCGACAATGCATCATTCTTTTCTTTTCGTGAATTTGAGGCATCACTAACAATAGCTTCCGCGGTTTTTATTGCGTTGGACATGGCTTCTTCAGAATAACTACCCAACGAACCTGCGTGGGGGGCTATTCGCGGATTAACCAGCAAGAGATTCTCAAAAACCGATATAATCTGTACTTCTGTATTGGTGGGGAGCGGTAACTTTGAAAATTCTTCTACTGTTGCTTTACTGTAGTCAGAGTCGTCTATTGCTACTAGTATTTTCATGACATTGTATTTATAAGTGATACTTTATGATCGTATTAAATAACCATTAATCAATGGTTATCGGTTTCATTACTTTTTTCCAGTACAAGTGCTCGTATAGCCCGGACCAGTACATCCCAAAAGTAAAGGCGAACAAAAGCTCTTCAATTGGAATGCCCAGAACAAGAATATGTGTTAGGTTTTTCAGATTCCAGTACAGCTCCACATATTGGGGGTAAAACGGAAGGATACTCCCGAAATAGACAAAGTAGAGTACTGTAAACAGCATACCACCGACCCAGATTTTGCCCTTTAGATCGGGGCGGCAGTACAGGGTTGCCAGACCTCCGAAAAACAAGGCGATGACCCCACAATAAATATGATTAAGCCCTGTAAAAAGGCTTAGTGCCGCAAAAATCAGAACAGGAACAAAAAGAATATAAACATGAAGCGAATGCCTCTGGTGGCTTCTTTCTGTATGCGGCATTTCAATAAATCTTCTTTTAAAGATAAGGTTGTACAACACCGTTCCTATACCACCAATGGCGAAGGAGAAAATGAGACTTTCAATGTCGAAACCTGTTTTTATAGCCAAATCGAAAAGAGATGGAGGGTACCAATACTCGGGAACGAACAGCGGCTCGGTAAGCCCAAAGGGCATGGTTATCCAGCTCATCTTCAGCATTTCTCTTCGAGAATCTTTCTTCATAAGATAAACCACGCCCCAAAGGGCTAGAATAATAAGGGACCATATAAACCATACGTAATGCACCTATTTATTATTTGTGAATGAATAAGAGCAACATTGCAATTTTCTACTATTATCCATTCTAGAATAAAAGTCATCACTATACTCAACAACACTTTACAAAATACTACCTCTAAGTAAAAGCACTGATTTTTTGTAAAGGCTCTACAAATCCAATCAAATCATTTTTTATCTGTTCAAAAGGAGAAAACTATAGCCCTATTAAACCTATAATTTTGTTCCCTGAAATTCGAGCTTAGTAGTTATGCCGTCTACCATTCTATCGAAGCGATATCGAAAACTATGGTCTTGAATATCAAACTCGCCAAAATGCTCTTCATCTCCATCTCCCTGATGTTCGTCATTGAGATGATGCATCCATTCGGTTTCATTATTTTGAATATGCCCCATCATACCTCTACTAATATGATCTTCTGATAGCCTATGTCCATAAGCGGTCTCAAAATCATCTCCGGTAAAACAAACCCTTACAAAGTTCATATCATCATAGTAATTCAATATAAGGGTAGTATCTAATTCAGAATTGAATAAATGAACCTCAATCATTAAGTTTCCAATCTTGGTTATTTCCGCCATGGCATCCTCAGTGATTTTTCTCTCTTCCTTACTTTGGCCATTGGGACTAGTGATTGTTCCTACATAAATTCCTTCAATTTTATTGTCATATGGCAATTCTGGTCTGTCACAACCTGTAAAAACAAACAAACTCATAGCGATTGTGACGCTAATCAATCTAATTTTTTTCATTTCATTTATATTTTAAAAGTTCAAAACAAAAACCTGAAGCATTATATATCTCCAGAATAATTTTTTGTTATCATATAGTTATTTTGCATTTATTAATTTTTAATTTGAGCGTTATAAAAAGCTGCGATGCAAACACCAACAAGCCATCCTAGGATGAACGTTTGAATAATTCCGAGACCAGCCTCCCATAATGGAACATTCATTCTAATAATGCTCGTGGTATCAAGCCCGTGCAATAGGCTGTTAAAGAATTTTACAGAACCTTCTTGCCCGGCGGTCATCATTACAATTATACAGCCCAAATAGACCAAACTCCCCGTTAGGCCGATTGCAAAACCAATTTTTTTTAAGTTGATCCGATTCATGATTCTTGTTTTTAAATTAAATATCAGAGTTTAAAATTTTCTTGGATTCCTCATATTCTTCTTTTGTGATTTCGCCTTTGGCGAATCGCTTTTTAAGAATATCGTGTGGGTTCTCTCTTTGGTTTTTTCGATAGGGAATGTCATACGGTACAAAAAATATCCAGATTAATAGACTCAGCCATATGATCCACCATATAAAATGCATACCGCCCCAATGTCCGTCGAAATAATGCATAGTTTTTAATTTTAATTATTAGTATTTATTTGTTCTATTCTATTTCCGATATTGTATAACGGTCGAGCTGATCGAGCTGTTTTTGCAAATCATTTACTGAATGATTATCATTCATATTGATTTTGACAACTCCTTTTGGACTCAAGAATATTTTGGCTTCATCTATAGCCTCATGGGCTTCCAAAACCTTCTTGACCCTCATGATACAGCCTCCACAGCTTATCCCGTCTATTTGAAACTTCTTTTTCATAAGTTTTTCGATTTTAATGTTGGTGCTGTTCTTTGTCCTTGTCCTGTTTTACTTCACTTTTCCTTTTCAGGTTATCCTCTGTTAGACCATGACTGTGGCCACGGTGTCGCATTGGCATTAACAAATGGACAGCAAACATGATTACAATAAAAGTGAACAGGGTCAGGTTGCCTTTGATTCCGAATACGGGAGCGAAAAAAATTAGCAATAAGGGTAGGCCACATCCGATGACCATCCAAATCCAGTGTCCTTTCATTTTTTTGGTTTTTTTAGAATTCATTTTTTCTTATCAATGGTGTCTGGAATGGTCACCTCCATTGGATTTCATAGGGCCATCGCCCATCATACTCATTCCTTCCATGTCCATTCCCTTATCCTTCATCATTTTCATGCAGGACTGCATACAATCCTCGCTCATCATTCCTTTTTCGTGCATCATTTGCATCATATTGCCCATCATCTTCCCGTCCTTCATCATGTTCTGCATCATGTTCTTCATCATCGTACTGTCTTTTATCATCTTTTGCATGCCATCGCCTTGCATCATGTGACCCATCATCTTCTGGTTGCCCTGCATCATCTGCATGGCATGGTTATTATTCTGCATGGCATCCATAAATTCGGTCATATAACTATGATTGCCCGCTATTGTGTTCATGATTTCAGTTCTTGTTTCGGCATTTTCAAGTACCGCGCCGGCATCTACATTTTGGTTACAGCTCCCAAGAGCTATCAGCGCAATCATTGAGAGCATTACTAATATTGTTTTCATTGGTTCTTATTTTTAATTATTAAAATGTAAGCGTCCTTAGGTGCTTATCCTATTTATTATGCTCGGAGTTTTGCTCCCATAACCAAAATGACGCAGCGGCCATGGGAGCAATGATCTCTATCAATTAGCTGACTTAAGAAACTCTTCTATCTTTTTACTTTCATGTTCGGTCAGGTTTGCCCTCACCCGCATGTGTAAGCTTATTGTTTCCCAGTCCGTATCGTTGTAATCAGCCGGTGACGGGGCAATGTGACACCGGTTACAGGTCTCTCCCCATAGTTGTGCCCCGGATTTCTCTATCTTAAATTCTTCGGAAGCTTCTGCCACTGTATCAGCTGGCACATTTGTATATTTGTCCTTGGTCGATGAACAGGCAACGACCGTAAGTCCAAATGCAACCATGAGCCCCAAAGCGATTGATAATTTAAACACTATTTTCATTTCTCTAATTTTTATAATTTAATTAAAATCCTATGGCCCAATGCAAAAACAAACCGTTTGTATTGGTGATTCCATCTCCATCATGGCCTCCTTCAGTTTCTGTGGTCTGATAACTAAGCTTCACTACCGACCGCCAACTCAACCAATAGTTAAGACCGAAGGCATATTGTGTCGATTTCTCCTCCCACTCAGCGCCTTCAGGTGCGTTGAAGTCTGAATACCTTCCAACAAGCTCCAATTTTTTCACGAAGTCACTACTGGCCATTGTGGGCCTATAGCTCAGTTGGGCATAAAAAGAGTTGCTTTGATTGTCAAAAGAGTATTCTTCTTCATCACCATCTTCATGCATCTCGATAAATGTGGCCGTATCCACGTTGGAACTGTTGTATTGTGCCTTAACATCCACTATGCCACTCAATCCCGGTATTTGTTTCACCAAGGAAAAATCCAGGGCATATAAAAAAGCACCGATATCCTCAAATTCTGAATCCTCTTCCCCTGTGCCGCTGGTTGAGTAGGCTGAAAAACCAATTTCCGTAGAAGAATCTGAAAAAGGCAACAACCCGATTCGGCCACCAAAAGCTTTGGCCAAATTGGTGTCCTCATAGTTCTCAAATTTCAAAATACCTGCTTCCTCCGGTTCTTCAGATCCATCTTTTATTCTTGGGCCGTTGGTCGAGTACACCGAATAGTTCAACTTGGGGCCGCCTAGATCAAATGCCCCCCTAAGTTCTACACCGATACCTGAAGAGGGTGCGATGCCGTCATGCCCATAGCCCAAAGGGGCATTAGGTAATCTGTTTATCCATGCAGGATGCAACCTTTCCATGAAAGTGCCAAAGGGCAAAAGAAACTTTCCTGCCCGAACGGTCATGTTCTTGTTGAGCACATACATGATATCCGCATATTCCAAACCGGTTTCTAAGTCATTCCCTTCCAACACAAACTCCAGTTCGGCCTCGAACATCAGCCTATCCGAATGTTTATAGAGAAAAATTGGGGCAAAGGCCGAACCCAGAAATGTAGATTCTGTTTCGTCGCCCGAATCCATATATTCGAATCCTGTATGGCCGTAACCACGCAGCATAAATTGGGTCTTACTTGGTTCAAAGGTATTGTAGGTCTGTCCAAATGCCGAAGACCCAAACGCCAAAACAATTATAAATACTAGTAGTTTTTTCATTTTTTTAATGTTCTGATATAGTTAATCAATTCCCATCTTTTCTTTTCTGGTAATGCACTTTTATAAGAGGCCATGGGTGGACGCCCTTCAGTTATCTTCCAGAAAAGTGCTCCGTCGGTCTGGGCCTGAACACTCGTATCGGTCAAATCGGTAGGTTTTGGTGTCAATCCCGCTCCTCCCATGCCGTCTCCCTTGCCTTTTGCACCATGGCAAATCACACACAGCATTTTGTAGGTCCTTTGGCCATTGGCAACAGCAGAGACATCATTTTTCAAGGAATTAGTCAATTTATCCGCACTTTCGGGTGCTTTCCATTCTTCTTGTGCATTCACGCTTGGTATTACAACGAGAAGCAGAAGCACCGTAAGTGCAATAGGTCCAGTTAATGTTCTAGTTATTTTCATATTTTGAATCAATTAAGTCGTTGGGTTAAAACTATTTTTTATAGGTCAGATATATCTTCATAATATTCTTTTATATCTATATAATTTCATCAAGAAAGCCCCGTTGCCACACTTGGCTATTCTTGTAATCGGTCATGCTCATGCCCATGATTTCCTTGAACTGTCTTGATAAGTGGTTGACACTGCTGTAATCGAGCATATATGCGATATCAGAAAAAGTATGTTGCCGCAACTGTATGAGCTCTTTTACCTTTTCAATCTTCAACTTGATGAAATACTTTTCGATAGTGGTATTTTCATTTTTTGAAAAATTTTTACTCAGCACTTTGTACTCTCTATGCAACGATTTTGTCAGATAGTCCGAGATTTTTTCCTTAATATCAATAGGAACATCAGAAACCAATGATATCAAGGCAATCTTTATTTTCTCGACTAGCATCTCTTCTTCACTTTTGGCTATTTCAAAGCCATTGGAATGGAGGACGTCCAATACTTTTCGGTCTACTCCAGCAATTGCTATTTCTTGGGCCTTTACCGTTAGTTTCCCCAATTCAAGGGACAATACCGTAATTTCCAAATCGTGCAATTCTTGTTTTATGACTTTTAGGCAACGCCTACAAACCATGTTCTTTATCCAGTATTCCCTTATGGAATCCATGACGCTCGTGTTATGGTTTACATGAAAATTCAACGGGTTATAACCCTGTTTGGCAATCTATCTGAATGTTCTGTCGTGGGGATAGTGTACGACAAAAGGAGGCCATCAAAGAGTAATGGCCAATGCGTAGAACGGACTATTGGCAAAACAATCCGCTTAAATAAAAATCAAATTAAAAATGTTTCATGAAGAACGAGTAAGTCCTTCTGAATCCACGGGGGGGCATAGTTTTTAAAAGGAATTACATTTTCCTCAAGCCCTTCGAAAAGGTTTATATAGGTGTAGAGAAAGGCTTTTAAAAAAACAATAGTTTGAGAATCGAGCTCAAATGAAACCTTCTTTAAATCATCCTTACCAATATTAACGAAGGAATCGGTACTACAGCAATCTTTTTGTCCTAAAGAACATTTCTTTGTGGTGTTTTCTAGGTTTTGAAGCTTTTCATCACACGGTTTTGCCTCACCAGTCACAGAAAGGCTTACCAACTTGCTACAGCAAAAATGCATATTTGCAGTAAAAGACGTGGTGGTAAATAATACCGCACAGGTGAGAAATATGGATAATATTTTAGTATAAATTCGCTTCACATCTTAAAGACAATAAAATTTTTGTTTAGTCTATTGTAAACAACTTTGATTTGAATAAATTTGTAAATACCTGTTATTTAAATGTTTATGTTTAAACCTGTTAAGTATTCGCTCCAAAAGTAGCCAAGAGAGCTAAACAAAAATATGATATTTGTCATGTCTATGTACAAAAGATTCATAATGTCAAATTATACAATGTCTTTGGTATAGTTCCTCATTAGGAGCCGCAGCAAATCTCTTGGAATTGCGGATTCAAGAACAAGAAAATATCACAAATAAACGTTCAATACCATAAAGGCTATTTTATGACACGAAAGGATTTTTATAAAACTTGGGTGCTGGGTCGGCCTTTGCCCTTTTTTTCCATGTTTGAACGGTTGCTCTAAAGATGAGTCCCAGACGGGCCTTCCGGTCCCCACGGGAATTGATTTCACCGTGGACCTTGACTCCCAGGAAGGGGCGCAGTTACAAAACAATGGCGGGTTTATCCTAAAGGAATTTGTGGTTGTGGCCAAAAACCTGGAGGAACAGTATGTGGCCGCTAGTCAAATCTGTAGCCATCAACAGACCGAAGAAGTGCGTTTTATTACCGAAGACGGGGGCATCTGCCGTTGTGCAACCCACGGGGCCAGATTCGATCAAGAAGGAACCCCCTTGAACAGCATCACAAGCAACCCATTAAAAAATTTTAGGATCGAGCTAAACGGTAGCTTGCTCCAATTTATTGAATAGAATGCACAAGTGCTGGAATAAAAATTGTTGATATACCCTCCAACCAATAAATGTAAAATGGAAAAACAGTCTTCAAAATGGAAAAAGCCAAAGAATCAAAATAATAAACATCGGTCTATTTATATTGCAATCGGAATGATGCTCTTGGTCAATTTTTTGTTTTCACAATCAAATACAAAGGGTATAGTGATAGAGTATCGCACCATAACCAAGGGTTCATATCAACTTTTGAAGCTGAAGAATGACATGATAGTATTCACCAGAAAAAGCGGTGATAAAACCATTGACACATTAAGAATGGATGGGAAAAAATGGAAAAGAATAACTGATTTGATACAGACACTGAAGTTGAAGGAATTACCATATTTGGAAGCCCCTGCCGAAAAGCAGAAACATGATGGCGCAGTACATGCAAAATTAAAAATTATTTTCATGGGAAAGGTCTATGAATCAAGCAGTTTCGATCATGGAGACCCTCCAGTGGCCATAAGAGTACTGGTCGGTTTCATCACAAATATTAGGGCATTTGACTAGTTTGGTACAGTCAAATATTCATTCTGGAAATATTCTAAATTTCTGTTAAACAACGTTCTAATGTTAAAAATTTTGTAGTTTTGTCATTGAAGTGAAGAAATTTCTTTTCAAAATATCATCTTTTCTAATGGCACTGGTCGTGCTGTTCTCTACCTTTTCTTTTGCGCTGGAGCAACATTATTGTTGTGATGTTTTGGTAGATTTTTCCTTCTTCGGCGAGGCTGAATCTTGTGACATGGATGGTCAAAATATGATGTATTCCGATGCATCCAGTTTATCAAAAAAAGATTGCTGTGATGATGAATTACTTGCCGTCGATGGACAGGACAAATTAAATATATCTTTTGAAAATCTGAACTTTGAACAGTTACAGTTCTTTGCTTCCTTTGTATTTTCCTATCTCAATTTTTTTGAAGGGTTAACCGAGAACATAGTTTCTTTTAGTGATTACCCTCCACCATTGTTGGTCAAGGATATTTTGATCCTAGACCAGACTTTCCTTATTTGATTTTTAAATAGTTGAATTCTTAGCCCTGCGATCAATCGTTTTGGGCTAAATCCATTTTTTGTTGAATTTTTCAATACAAGTTTCAATTATTTAATAATCCATTATCATGCTAAATAGAACGATCCGTTATTTTCTTGAGAACAAGCTGATAACATTTATGCTCCTCTTCGCCTTTATATTTGGAGGAATCGTAACTGCCCCGTTTAACTGGGAACTGTCTTGGATGGACCGGAGCCCAGTACCTGTCGATGCCATTCCCGATATAGGCGAGAACCAGCAAATTGTGTTTACGGAATGGATGGGGCAATCACCACAGGACATAGAAGACCAGGTTACCTATCCGCTTACAACGGCCTTGCTCGGTATTCCGGGGGTAAAGACCATCCGGAGCAATTCCATTTTTGGCCTTTCAAGTATATATATCATTTTCAACGATGATGTGGACTTTTACTGGAGTCGGACCCGGATATTGGAAAAACTGAACTCGCTTCCTCCGGGTACCGTACCCAATGAAGTAACACCTGCCTTGGGACCAGACGCCACGGCCCTTGGTCAAGTATACTGGTACACTTTGGAGGGTAGAGACCCCAAAACCGGAAAACCTACAGGCGGATGGGACCCTCAAGAACTAAGAACGATCCAGGATTTTTATGTTCGCTATTACCTTACTGCGGCCAGCGGTGTCTCGGAGGTGGCCTCCATCGGCGGCTTCTTAAAGGAGTATCAGGTTGAAATCGATCCCGATGCCATGAAGGCCAACAATGTCGATGTGGGGATGATCATGAACGCTGTAAAAAACAGTAACCTTGATATCGGTGCCAGAACTTTGGAGTTTAACAGGGCCGAGTATCTGGTTCGGGGTTTGGGGTATATCAAAAACCTGTCCGATCTTGAGGAAAGTGTTGTCTCTGTTCGGGACAATGTTCCCATACGTCTAAAAGATGTTGCCAAAATACAATTTGGACCAGCAGGACGAAGGGGAGGTCTTGACAAAAGCGGTGTCGAGGCAGTAGGTGGGGTCGTTGTTGCCAGATATGGGGCAAACCCCCAGGAGGTAATCCACAACCTTAAGGATAAAATCGAAGAGGTAGCTCCCGGTCTGCCATCAAAAACCCTGGCGGATGGTACGGTTTCAAAAATAACCATAGTTCCCTTTTATGATCGATCGGGGCTGATCCAAGAAACTCTGGGAACTTTGGAATTGGCCCTTTCCCATGAAATATTGATTAGTATTCTGGTGGTGATCGTACTGGTACTTAATCTCAGGGCATCAGTATTGATTTCCAGTATATTGCCCGTGGGCGTATTGATGACGTTTATCCTGATGAAATATTTTAATGTGGACGCCAATATTGTGGCTCTTTCTGGTATAGCCATTGCGATTGGTGTAATGATCGATGTCGGAATAGTCTTTACCGAGAATATAGTCAGGCATTTAGAAATGCCTGAAAACCACGGAGCCAAGGGCAAGAGGTTGGTTCAAATTATCTATGTGGCCACCGTGGAGGTAGCAACGGCGGTAATTACGGCGCTCGCAACTACGGTCGTGAGTTTTTTGCCGGTCTTTGCGATGCAGGCCGCGGAGGGAAAATTGTTCAGTCCCTTGGCATGGACTAAAACCTTCGCCTTGGTGTCAGCATTGTTCATTGGAATCATGTTCATACCCGCTATGGCAAAAGTTCTGTTTTCGATTAGACTAGATACAAAGAGAACAAGCAGAATATTCAATGCCATCTTAATCGGTTTTGGGCTTGTTTCCCTTATTGCATACAGCAGTTTCCTTTCAATAGCCCTTATTGCGGTCGGTATAAATAATTTGCTTACCCAAGTCCCGAACTGGAACGGGTTTAAAGGGAAAGTCAGATTACCCTATTCCGAAAAACTGGCCAATTACATAAATATTGCCATAGCCATCATTGTTTTGGTGTACCTATTGACCATCGAATGGATGCCTTTGGGTGTCGCAAACTCAACATTTGTCAACTTCATATTTGTGGTCTTCGTAATAGGATTGGTACTGGGGGCACTAATGGCAATAGTGCATTTCTATAAAGGAATATTGATCTGGTGTTTGAACAATAAATGGAAGTTTTTGTTTATCCCCATTTTGGTCGTTTTCCTGGGGATGAACATTTGGTTAGGGTTTGGGCAAATCCTTGGTTTTATGCCTGAATTTGCCAAAAATAATGTTGTTTGGAATAAATTGGACGAAACATTCCCTGGACTGGGCAAAGAGTTTATGCCGGCACTTGACGAGGGTTCTTTCCTATTAATGCCGACCACCATGCCACACTCCAGTATTACCGAAAATATGGAGGTCATTGCAACAGTTGACAAACATTTGAACTCCATACCGGAAATCGCATCTGCCGTGGGCAAATGGGGTCGTGTAAATTCTGCATTGGACCCTGCACCCACCTCCATGTACGAAAACACCATCAACTATCTACCTGAATACATTTTGGACGAGGATGGCCATCGTATGCGCTTTAAGGTAAACGATGATGAAGCCTTTGTCCTGAAAGATGGTTCCACCTATAAATACGGGGAAGATGAATTCAGAAGAATTGGTGTTGAACAACTCATTGAAGATGAGGATGGAGAAAATTTCAGGCAATGGCGGGAAAAGATCAAGAAGCCAGACGACATCTGGAACGAAATTGTGGAGCATTCCAAATTTCCCGGGCTTACGTCGGCACCTAAACTCCAGCCCATCCAAACGAGATTGATCATGCTGTCAACAGGCATGCGGGCACCGATGGGCATTAAGGTATTTGGACCTACTTTGGAGGTTATCGAAAAAGTAGGTTTTGAACTGGAGAATATCTTAAAGGAAGTCCCCAGTGTAAATCCACAAACGGTTTTTGCCGATAGGGTCGTTGGCAAACCTTATTTGGAAATGAAGTTGAACAGACGGGCGATGTCGCGATATGGATTGACAATCAAAGACATGCAAATGCAACTGTCCGTGGCCATCGGAGGTAGACAATTGTCCACTACCGTAGAGGGTAGGGAGCGGTTCCCCGTTAGGGTTCGCTATGCTCGTGAGTTTAGGGACAATCCGGACGACTTAAAGAAAATTCTGATCCCCACACCTGCAGGTGTTCAGGTTGAACTGGGAGAATTAGCGGATATAGAATACGTACGAGGACCTCAGGTTATTAAAAGTGAGGACACCTTTTTAACGGGCTATGTTATATTCGATATGAAAGACGGGTATGCGGAAACCAATGTGGTCGAGGATGCCCAGGCCCTGATCGAAGCAAAAATGGAAAGTGGAGAGTTCCAATTGCCTGCCGGGGTAACTTATCGTTTTACGGGTAACTATGAAAATCAGATAAGGGCCTCAAAACGGTTAATGATCGTAGTGCCTATTTCATTGATTGTTATCTTATTGATATTGTATTTCCAGTTTAAATCCATAACCCCGGCCTTAATGGTGTTTACGGGGATATTTGTGGCTTTTGCAGGTGGTTTTATCATGATTTGGCTATACGGTCAGGATTGGTTCTTGAACTTCGGTATTGCCGGGGTGGATATGCGGAACCTGTTCCAGCTTCACACCATAAATCTGAGCGTTGCCGTTTGGGTCGGTTTTATAGCACTATTTGGCATCGCTACCGATGATGGTGTCATTATGGGTACCTATCTGATGCAGACCTTTGAAAAGGAGAAGCCCAAAACCATACAGGAAATAAGGACTTCCGTTCTGCACGCTGGTTCCAAAAGAGTCCGTCCGGCAATGATGACGGCGGCCACGGCAATTATTGCCCTGATCCCTGTACTTACGGCTACCGGTAAAGGTTCCGACGTGGTTATCCCTATGGCCATTCCGACCTTCGGCGGCATGTTATTGCAGGTAATGACCATGTTCGTTGTACCGGTATTGTACAGTATGTGGAAAGAGAAAAAATTAAAAAAACAATTAAAAGAAATCGATGCTTAGCGTAACGAAGATATTTTCAAAAAGGGATACTATTGTTTTCTTGGTATTCGTATTAATGATGGGATCCCACCTTTTTGGTCAGGCTGACCTTGATGGGTATCTAAAATTTGCGGCCGAGAACAACCCCGGACTAAAGGCAAAGTTCAATGACTATATGGCCGCGATGGAGAAAGTGCCCCAAGTGGGAGCCTTGCCCGATCCAAGTATAGCATTTGGCTATTTCATACAACCGGTAGAAACAAGGGTCGGTCCCCAGGAATGGCGTTTCAACCTGGCACAAAGTTTTCCATGGTTTGGCCTATTGGGCGCCAGGGAGGATGTGACCACGGAATTAGCCAACGCCAAATATGAGGATTTTGAGAACACAAAATCCAATCTCTTCTTTGAGGTCAGGACAGCCTACTATAATTATTATTTTATCGAAAAGGCCATTGAGATCACTCAGGAGAACATGGAAATCCTCAGGATCTTCAAGAATTTATCCTTGGTGAAAATAGAGGCGGGAAACGCTTCTGTTGTGGATGAGCTCAGGGTAGAACTGGAATTGAACGACCTTGAGAACCAATTGGCCCTGTTCCAAGATACGAAGTACGCTTTACAGGTAAAATTCAATAATTTGTTGAATACGGATGAACACGCAGCGATAGCCGTACCGGCCACCTTGTGGCAAGAAGAGCTGCCTGAGGGCCAATTGGATATCATTGATGAGATTTATGCGTCCAATCACCAATTGAAGGCTATTGAACACCGGATGAACGCCTTTGTAAATCAAGAGGTAGTGGCAAAAAAAGAGGGTTTGCCCAAATTCAATGTAGGATTGAGCTACACCATTGTTGGTGAAAACCCCTTGTCAACGGCCACGGACAATGGGCAAGATGCCTTTTTGTTCCCGTCAGTCGGCATTTCCATACCCCTGTACCGTAAAAAGTACAAGGCCATGGTCAATGAAGCTCAATATTTACAGGAAGGTGAGACCTTAAGAAAGGAAGACAAAAAAAACAGTCTCAATACCATTTACGAGAACACCTCCAAGGACTTCAACGACGGAGACCGAAGAATAGCCTTGAACAATAGGCAATCGAAAATCGCCAAAAAGGTATTGGACATACTCATTACTTCCTATTCCACGGATTCCGAGGATTTTGAAGAGGTCCTACGAATAGAAAGGCAATTGTTGCAATATGAACTGGCCTATCAAAAGGCATTGACGGATAAAAATGCCGCAGTGGCATTCATAAATTACTTACTAGGAAATTAAACGCTAAAAAAACAGGACATGAAATACATTCAGAAATACAAAAATTATATAATCGCTGCCGGCATTCTGATTGTTGGTATACTTATAGGGAATATTTTTTCGGGAGGAGGTTCCGAGGGTTCCCATAAAGATGGCGAACATGAATATGTCCAGGATCCGGAGACTCAAGTATGGACCTGCTCCATGCATCCACAGATTAAAATGGAAAAACCCGGTAATTGCCCCATTTGCGGTATGGAACTGATTCCATTAGAAGAAGGATCCAACAGTTCTTCTGAAAGTATTGCGTCCAATGAAATTGTGATGACGGAAGAAGCCATACAATTGGCGAACATACAGACCACGGTCGTTAAAGAGTCCGATGCTGCAAAAGAGATTCATTTATTGGGCCGGGTAAAACCGGACGAGCGACTTTTATTTTCCCAAGTATCACATATTCCTGGCAGGATAGAGCGTTTATACTTGAACTTTACAGGGGAAAAAGTATATGCGGGTCAAAAGATAGTACGCATTTATTCCCCAGAACTGATCTCCGCACAAAAAGAACTCTTTGAGACCATAAAATCCAAGGATGTGTATCCCCAACTTTATAAGGCTTCAAGAAACAAACTGAAGCTTTGGAAGCTGTCGGATGCCCAAATCGAGGCCATTGAAAAATCCGGAAAGGTTCAGGAGCAGATAGATATTTTGTCCGACCATTCAGGTTACGTCATGCAAAGAAACGTCGAACTGGGAAATTACATCATGGAAGGACAGACGCTGTTCGAGATTGCCAACTTGAGTACGGTCTGGGTTATGTTCGAAGCCTATGAATCTGATATTCCTTGGATCGACATCAATGACAAGGTAACTTTCACGATACAGGCACTCCCCGGAAAAACCTTTACTGGAAAAGTCACCTATGTCGACCCCTTTGTTTCTTCCAGCACCCGAGTAGCCAAAGTAAGGGTAGAAGTAAAAAACCCTAATAATAAATTATTGCCCGAAATGTATGCCAATGGTCTTATAGCGGCAGAGATGTCGGATGTTAAAGACGCTATAATTATACCAAAATCGGCGGTACTCTGGACCGGTAAACGCGCCGTTGTATATGTTAAGGTACCCCATGAAAGAACCATATCGTTCTTATTCAGGGAAATTGAACTGGGGGCGGACATGGGCGATTATTATATCGTTGAATCCGGATTGGAAGCAGGTGAAGTAGTTGCCACCAACGGGGTCTTTAGAATTGATGCTTCTGCCCAGTTGGTTGGCCAAAAAAGTATGATGAATCCCGAGGGTGGAGTCGTAATGACCGGACATAACCATGGGGGAATGGATATGGGTGATGGAGTTGACAAGAAGGGAGCCATGACAGATGATAACACTTTGGACCATTCCAAAATGGAGGCCGAAACGGACCATACGGCTATGGAAAAGCGCCTAAAGGTCTCCGGAACATTTAAGGAGCAATTGGCAAAGGTGTTCGATACCTATATAAGCCTTAAGAATGCCCTTGCAGAGGATGATGAGGATATGGCGAAAAAGCAGGCCAACGGACTCTTGACTTCCCTGAAGAAAGTCGATATGAAATTATTGACCGATGATGAAGCTCACAATCATTGGATGACAATCTCTAATGAAGTAAAAAGTTCTTCGGAATCAATTAGCGAAACATCGGATATTGAAAAACAAAGAGGACATTTTAAACACTTATCGGCACATTTATCAAAAGGTGTCAGGCTGTTCGGGGTCAACCAAAAGGTTTATGAGAATTTCTGCCCAATGGCCGACAATAACAAAGGCGCCTATTGGCTTAGTTTGAACGAAAAGATAAAAAACCCCTACATGGGGAGTAAGATGTTGACCTGTGGCACAACGGAATCGACCATAGATCAATAAGTTTTTAACATAAACCAAAAGTCATGATAAAACATGTAATTGTTATTGTATTTGCGGGCTTTGCCCTAATGGGCTGTAAAACTGAGGCTAAGAAAACAAAGATTACTGAGGCCCCAATGCCGGCAAGGGCCGAGATCAAGGTGGAAGAGGTGCAACCTAAGATGGAGATTACCAAAAATTATCAGGTAGGCTCCCAAGTGCCCAATGAACTGGTTTGTATGGTAAACGATGCCTATATGGGCAAGTTGCAGATGCCGGTTCCCGTCAACGGGAAGACCTATTATGGCTGTTGCCAAATGTGTGTTAAGACCTTGAACGAAAATGAACAAGCAAGAACGGGCATCGACCCATTTAGCAATCAAAAGGTCGATAAGACCGAAGCGTTCATCGTAGTAATGGCAGTCGACGGCAAAGTGGCCTACTTTGAGTCAGAGGAGAGTTTTTTAAAGTTCAAGAAGCGCAATCGAATGACGCATTAAGGCAACTCTATATAACAAATGGATAAATGTTATCTCGATTACTTGCTTAGTTAAACTTGCAAAAAAATGATAATAAAGTTGATTTCAAAATGACTTTAGAAGAAAATAAATATTGAAGTGATGGATATGTACTTGTGGGCATTGGGCATAGGTATTTTGGTATTCGCACTATCATTGATAGTGGGAAGACGAAAGAGTTGGTTAAACCACTATCGAAGGGGAAAGGCTTATGATGGGGATAGGCCCACCGATACAGGAATTGGAAGATCTGCGAATCAGGGCGATCCCGACAGTGGCTGACATTTTACTGAGAAAGATTAAAAGCAATCTGTGTGCCTTATAGAATGGAAGAAGATGGAAAAAAAGAGTTGAATGACGATTGAATACCTAAAATTGATTTGTTCCAAAATTGATTGTACAATTTCTTAATTGAAGGCCACTATCCATTCTAAACGGTATAAGCACAAGTATAAACCGATGTGGTCAACGAACAAACTTGGTAAAGCGTAATTTGAGACCGAACGATTAATACAAAATATACACAATAACAATGAGAATATTAAATATTATCATACTACTATTTACCTCAATCACATTTGCCCAAGTCGGGACAAACGGTGATGACAGGAAAGAAGAAGGACGACCCGTTAAGGAATATGAGCTTACTATCGCAAAAAATAAATTGACTCTTGGTGGTGTAACTGCCAAGGCTATGACCATAAACGGCCAAATTCCTGGACCAGTCTTGGAATTTACCGAGGGAGACCTTGCCATAATCAATGTGACTAATGAAATGGATGTGGAAACATCAGTGCATTGGCATGGATTGATACTTCCAAATTTCTACGACGGTGTTCCTTATTTAACAACACCACCTATTGAACCAGGTGAGACATTCCAATACAGAATCCCAATCAATCAGTCCGGTACCTACTGGTATCATTCACATACCATGTTACAGGAGCAAAAGGGTGTATATGGTTCCATTATCATTCAACCTAAAGAGAAAATATTGGATTATGATAAAGATTTGGTCGTGGTGTTGTCTGATTGGACCAATGAAAAACCTATGAACGTACTGCGTAACCTAAAAAGGGGTAACGAGTGGTATCAAGTTAAAAAGGGTACAGCAGTACCGTTGAGTAGGGTAATTAAAGAAGGTGCTCTGGGAGCACAGTTCAAATTTTGGCGAGACCGTATGGAGGGCGCAGATATTGCAGATATCTACTATCCTGCATTTTTGACCAATGGTAAAAACCTTGCAGAATATCCAGATTTTAAGCCAGGTGAAGAGGTACGGCTTCGATTTATCAATGCTTCGGCATCAACCTATTATTGGATGGAATTTGGTGGAGGTAACCCAATAGTCGTTTCAAGTGACGGTATTGATGTGCAACCTGTCTCTAAAAGCCGATTTTTATTTGGTATAGCCGAAACCTACGATGTAATCGTTACCATCCCTGAAGGCACTTTAGAAATTACTGCTACGGCACAAGATGGCTCTGGCCATACCTCGTTACGTTTAGGTAAAGGAACGCTTTATCCTGCTAAAAGCATTGACAGGCCTGACAAAGTGGTAATGATGAAACAGATGGCCAAAATGGATATGAAAATGGGCGCCCCTTCTATGGTAGGCAACAAAAAGAAAAATACACCCGAGGTTTTAATGCAGAAATACGGAATGAAGATGGATATGAAAGATGGACAAATGAATATGAACCACAACATGTCGATGAAGGATGGTGCAATGAGTGATAAAATGAATATGGATGACCATATGAACCATATTGGACCAATGAAGCAAAAAGACTCCACTTCATTTGATTACAGTACTCGTAAAACCTATTTCAACTATGATTTTTTAAAGGCAAAAGAAAAAAACACATATGAAGCAGATTTACCTGTTAATGACATTTTGCTTAATCTGACAGGAAATATGCAACGCTATGTTTGGAGTATGAATGGCGTGCCCTTATCAGAAACCGATAAAATAAAAATCAAAAGTGGAGAGGTCACAAGAATTACCTTGAACAACCTTACTATGATGCACCATCCAATGCATTTACACGGACATTACTTTAGGGTAATCAACGAAAACGGGGAACGTTCGCCCTTAAAACATACTGTTAATGTACCACCGATGCAAAAAGTGGTCATCGAATTTTATAACGAAGAATATGGTGACTGGTTCTTTCATTGTCACGTATTATATCATATGATGGGTGGTATGGCACGCGTATTTAGTTATGATACACCAAGGGATGAAAGAATGAAGGATTATCCAGTTCAAAAACTAATTGACGAGACAGACCACTATTATTCTTGGGGAGCTGGGCGCATAGGTTCAAATTTTAATGAGCTTTTTTTGATTTCGAGCAACATCCGAAATGAATTTGGACTACGTGCCGAGTTTGATTATAACCAAAATGCCGAGATAGAGGTGAACTATAATCGATACCTTAATGATTGGGTACGCGTGTATGCAGGGGTAAATACCGAAACTTCAACACCGGATTCTTACGATACATTTAATACCGTTGGATTGGTTGGGATTAAATACTTTACGCCTTACAGATTTAATGTAGATGTTAGTATGGACCATCAACTGCGCCCAAGAATGCGTTTGGATAGAGAACTATTGATTTTTCCAAGATTTTTTTTGGAGGGAGAATATGAGTACAGAGCGGATTTTGGTTGGGTTAATGATTTGCAAAACAATAAATCTTTTGAAAGTGAAACCCAATGGCTGGTAGGGCTCGCATACATCGTTTCCAGAAACTTTTCCATACAAGGAAATTACAATAATCGTTATGGCTGGGGTGGCGGTCTGTTAGTTAGATTTTAAGAAATGGCACAATACAAAAAAAATAGCCTGAGCTTGACCGGAGCCGTATCCTTGGGTACCGGTGTAATGATAGGTGCG
Source organism: Muriicola sp. E247 (assembly GCF_041358175.1). Lineage (NCBI taxonomy): Bacteria > Pseudomonadati > Bacteroidota > Flavobacteriia > Flavobacteriales > Flavobacteriaceae > Muriicola > Muriicola sp. E247. The sequence goes on along the minus strand of NZ_JBGKBE010000004.1, from coordinate 158,314 downwards.
GGAATTTTTGCCCTCTTGGGCCAAGTGGCCGAGCTATCCGGACAATGGTTTCCCATCGCATTTTTGGTCGGTGCCATTATCTCAGGGTTTAGTGCGTATTCCTATATAAAAATGTCAAATGCTTATCCATCAGCGGGTGGAATAGCCAATTACCTGAAAAAGATTTATGGCAAGAGCGCATTAACCGCTTCAGGAGCATTATTGATGGCCTTTTCAATGGTCATTAATGAAAGTCTGGTCGCACGAACATTTGGCTCGTACACCTTGCAATTATTCGATGTGGGAGATAATAGTATTTGGGTTCCTATTTTGGGTGTTCTACTATTGGTAGTAGCCTTTTTGATCAATATTTCAGGAAACAATATTATCGGCAAATCATCCTTGGTCATGGCCATCTTAAAGATTGGCGGCATTTCCATTTTTGCCATTGGTGGCCTTTGGGCTGCTGGATTTTCTATTGGGGAAGTAATTCCTTCGAGTGATTTGACGGAATATCCCATTACAAGATATTTGGGGGCTTTAGCCTTATCTATATTGGCGTACAAGGGGTTTACCACGATAACCAATAGCGGGGACGAAATTGTAAACCCAAAAAAAAATGTAGGTAGGGCCATTATCATTTCTTTGGCCATTTGCACCTTGGTATACCTGTTGGTCGCGTTTGCAGTATCATCCAATCTTTCCATAGAAGAAATTATCAAAGCCAAAGATTATTCCTTGGCAGAAGCTTCAAAACCGGCCTTTGGCAAGTATGGTCTTTGGTTTACGGTAGGCATCGCTATTGTGGCTACAATTTCTGGGGTCGTAGCAAGTGTTTTTGCGGTATCTAGAATGACGGCCATGCTTACTGATATGGAGCTTATTCCCCATAACCATTTTGGTATGTCGGGCGGTGTCCAAAGGCATATGTTGGTATATACCGTTGTATTGGCCATCACGTTGACCGTTTTGTTCGACCTCACACGAATCGCCTCCTTGGGTGCCATATTTTATTTGATTATGGATATCGGAATCCATTGGGGCATTTTAAAAAACCTGAAAAAGGATATAAAGGCAAACACCTACATAATCGCAACTGCCATTTTCCTGGATTTTATCGTTCTGGGAGCTTTTCTATATATAAAGGCATCGAGCGATATACTGGTGGTAGTCGTGGCGGCAGTACTGATGGTACTCATATTTACGGGGGAAAAATGGTTTTTGAAAAGAAAAGATTAGTCTGATATAAAAGTCGGACACAGTATAAATGATTTATTAACCTAAAAATTAGAAAACATGAAAACAACAGTAAAGATTTTGGTAGTAATTGGATTTATTGGAACAATTACCGGATGCAAATCAACTTTCAATGCTTCCGAGACAATGCAGGTCGAGGAAAATAGGAATGCCATCTATCGGGAAATCATTTCAAACCCTGTTCAGTTCACAAATTTCATTAGCGAGGCACGAAAGAATGAAGATGCTAAAAAGATATTGATGAAGACTCATATGGAACAGATGGAGTCGGGAAATATGAAAATGATGATGGACAAGAATCCGGAAATGAAAGAAAAAATGCAGGCCCATATGCAGCAAATGATGGACAAGAACCCTGAAATGAAAAAAAAGATGCATTCCAAAATGCTGGATAAAATGATGGAAAGCGAAAAGGGCCGCAAGATGATGATGGAAAAAATGCACAATAATGAAATGATGAAAAAGGAAATGAAGGAAAGAATGAAAAAAATGATGGAAGAGAATCCGGAAATGATGGAAGAAATGATGCAGAAGATGATGGAAAAAAATCCAGAAATGATGCAAAAAATGAAAGATAAAATGAAGAACAAGAAGCAGTAAAAGAAAAAATACGACCGATAATGAGAACAGTTTATGTAACAATTAAAAAGATACAGTTATGATGATGTGGTGGTGGATACTGATACCGGTTATTTTGATATTGGCCCTATTCCTTTTCAGAGGAGGAAGTCCGCGAAGCTCTAAAAACAAGGAAAATCCTATGGATATCCTAGACAACCGTTTCGCAAAGGGCGAAATATCAAAAGAGGAATACGAAGAACAAAAACGAACGATTAACTCTAAAAACTAAAATGATGAAGTATTATTTCAATAAAACGCTGAACGAAGACTTTGACAAAGTAATCGAAAAGGTTACCGAGGAACTAAAAAACGAAGGTTTTGGTATTCTGACCGAAATCGATGTGAAGGAGACCTTGAAAAAGAAACTGGATGTCGATTTCAAGAAGTACAAAATACTCGGTGCCTGTAACCCGCCTTATGCACACAAAGCATTGGAGGCCGAAGATAAGATAGGCACTATGCTACCGTGTAACGTTATCGTGCAGGAAATAGAGGAAGGTACGGTAGAAGTTGCCGCAGTAAACCCGATGGCCTCGATGCAAGCTGTCCATAACGAAAATTTGGGCAAAGTAGCGGAAGACATAACCGAAAAGTTGAGAAACGTCATCAATAACCTTTATTAATCATAAATCAAATCAGAAATGAAAAAAGCAAACGTAACAACTGGAATTTTGGCCATGGGAATTATAGCCCTAACGGTCACATCTTGTAAAGACAAGAAAAAAGAGCAAGAAAGCCAAGAAGGTGAACATACCGAACAAATGGAAGACAGTGGCCACATGGATGGCACCATGGAAGACCATTCACAAATGGATCATGATAACATGAATCATGATGAAATGGCAATGATGTCATCGGAAGTCATCGCGGACTACCTTACGCTCAAAAACGCCCTTGTATCAGATGATAAAGACGGTGCAGCAACGGCAGGGGAAAAGCTGGAGGGTAGCCTTAAGGACTTTGACACGAGCAAATTTTCAGACGAACAACAGGCCGAATTAACAGACATTATTGAAGATGCCACAGAACATGCGGAACATATCGCCAAAAGCGACATAGGGCACCAACGTGAGCACTTTGATATCTTGAGCAAAGATGTAATTGACCTTTTGGCCATAACAGGTTCGGAAAGAACACTTTACCAAGCCTATTGCCCAATGTACAACAATAATAAGGGAGCACAATGGTTAAGTGCCACTGAAGAAATCAAGAATCCTTATTACGGAAGCAAAATGATGACCTGTGGTAGTGTACAAAAGCAGATCAATTAAGTGAATGCGGTAAAGACTACAGGATGGATTTTGCTGGTTGCGTTGGTGGGCATCCAATTTGTTCCCACCGAACGCAATAAAAGCGATGTGGTACCGAAAACGGACTTTATGGTCGTAAACGAGGTGCCAAAAAATATCGAGAACATCATCAAAACCTCTTGTTATGACTGCCATAGCAACAATACAGATTATCCCTGGTACAATAGGGTACAACCGGTCGCTTGGTTTTTGGAAGGCCATATAGAAAATGGCAAGGAAGAATTGAACTTTAACGAATGGGACACCTATTCGGGCCGAAAGAAGAAAAGCAAGTTAAGGTCCATCATCAGCCAGATCAAGGATGATGAAATGCCCCTTGCATCTTACACCCTTATCCATAGGGATGCAAAACTTTCAGATACTGAAAAGAAAACTGTATTGGACTGGGTGTCAAAACTAAAGGATAGTTTATAGTTGAATAACTAAAAAAAATAACAATGAAAAATTTGAAAAACGGGATTTCAGCCCTACTGGTACTGACCTTTACTTTTTCTTACGCACAGGAAAAGATTAAGTTGAACCATGACCATAGTAAGATGGAAATGAAACAAACTCCACTTGAATTCAGTAATGAAAATCTGGCCAATGCCTATGAACATTATGAGCACATTAAAAATGATCTGGTCGGTTCAAATCCGGACGATGCACAAAAGGGAGCGGTAATGTTGAATGAAGCACTAGAAAAAGTCGAGGGTTCCGATGCTGCATTAGTGGCCTCGCAAAAGATCGCTTCTTCCGATAATTTAGACAGACAACGAAAGACTTTTTCCGACTTGAGCAATGAAATGGAAAACCTGTTGAGAGGAACTATTACATCTGGTAAGCTCTATAAGGATTTCTGCCCCATGGCCTTGAAGGGTGGTGCCTACTGGTTATCCGCTATTGAGGACATCCGCAACCCATATTATGGAGCTAAAATGCTCAGTTGTGGAAAAGTGACTGAGGTATTGGAAAAGTAAAACCTAAAGGGGGGAGTTGATTTAGTTAATGGTTAGTGTTTAATATACCTCCCCTTTTCAGGTAACAATAATTAGTTATTAAAATCATTGTGTGATTTTAAGGGTTTTGAAAATCATACGCCCTTATAAATAAGAACGTAAGTAGAACTTGAATGGAAGAATTAAGCCCTGGCATTTTCGTTGTTCCTACCATAGCGTTGACTTTGGTTATTTTGGGCTATCTACATTTTGCCAAACGGGTAGCGGATAGACGAAACTATAGGAGGTTCATAGTTGTTGTGGCAGTAACAGCATTTGCCTTGAATTTTGTATGGGAGCTAGTACAAGGCCCACTGTATGAAGGGTTCGAATACGATTTGAAACATATTTCCTTTTGCGCCTTGGCATCTGTTGCTGATATGTTGATGGTGTTTATACTATTCTTTGTCTTCGGACTGATTCATAAAAACGTGTTTTGGATTAAAAATACGGATGTGAACGTAGTATTACTTTTGGCCTTTGTCGGATTTTCGGGTTCGATACTGGCAGAAGTTTTACATACTATGCGAGGCGACTGGTCATACACTGAGACAATGCCGATGCTACCAGTAGTCGATGTGGGGATTTCGCCAGTACTGCAGTTTACAATTTTACCATGGCTGATTTTTTTGATTAGTATAAAGTTATTTGAGAAGAGAATGAAAGTAGAGTAAAGTTTTGGGTACGGTAGGGGAGTGCTTTATAACAATAATTATTTAATCATTCCCATTTCCGTCCAGACAATAATAAAGGACAAAGTCCTGTTTTGGGAAGGGATTGTTAGTTAATGGTTTGTCTTTAGAACCCTTCCCTTGACAGGCACAATATAGAGAATTACATTGTTATGAAAGACTGTTGTAAGGATTGTGGAAAGCATAAGAAACATAAGTCTAAGCTTAAGAAATGGTTTAGTTATTTGCTTTATATCATCATTGGATCGATAGTCATCTGGACACTGGTCATACAGATCTGTAACAATTAATTATTAAAACAGGAATAATGTTACCAAACGGATTAACATGGTAAAGAAAAAGAACAAAGAATTTATTCCCGCCTTGGGCTATGACTGGTTGACCAAGTTTTATGACTTGACCATTTCAGTTACTATGCCGGAGAAGAAATTTAGAAATAAATTGATTGACCTCTTAAATCCACAAGATGGCGAACAAATTCTTGAGTTTGGATTTGGTACCGGCCAGAATTTAATTATTGCCAACGACCGAAATAGAAACACAAGCTATACCGGTTTGGATATTGATCCAAAGGTCAAATATATTGCGGAAAAGAAGTTCGCTGAAAATGAAGTTGATATCAAACTTGATCTTTATGGGGGAGATGTTTTTCCATATCCAGATAGAACTTATGACAAGGTATTTAGCTCATTGGTGTTCCACCAATTGGATAAGAACACAAAGATTTCTTGTTTAAATGAAATCAATAGAGTGCTTAAACCTGATGGAGAGTTAGTTATAGGGGACTGGGGAAAGCCCAAATCCAAACTTATGAGATTCATGTTTTATGCGGTCCAAATTCTTGACGGGTTTGCCACCACCGCCGACAACGTAAAAGGTCTCATACCGGATTTAATGTTATGGGCGGGATTTGAAGACGTGGCAGAAGTAGGCCATGTAAACACAAAAATTGGAAGCTACTGCTATTATCAAGGGAAAAAACCGAGTACCGGCAAGGTTTAGAAGAACTAATATTTACAAAGAAAAGAAAAATAATGAACACTTTTAAAACGATAACAATGAAAAAGACCAGAACCATATTCTTACCATTTATGACGGTATTGGCTTTTGTGGCGGTCAACGCCCAAGAACCTGTGATAACTTCAGAAGAAGATGCTGTGATCACAGTAATGAAGAAATACAAAGAAGCCCTACAAAACCTAACAATAGATCGCACTTTCGTACTTTTTGCGGATAATTCCCAAGTCTATGAGCAAGGAGGCATTGAGGGCACTTATTCTGATTATATAGAGCATCACTTGGGACCAGAATTAGGACATTTCAAGAAGTTTGAATTTTCAGATTATGAAATTGATGCAGAAGTGCATATGCCTTATGCCTTTACTACAGAAACCTACATTTATACTATTATCCTAAAACCAGACGAAAAAGGGAATTCCCGAACGATAAAGAAAAAAGGAGTGGCAACTTCTATCCTCGAGAAGATAGATGGTAAATGGAAAATCATTAAAACGCACTCTTCGTCCAGAAATACAAAATAAAATATAATGAAAAAATATATCCTTCTTTCCGCAGTATTAATTATTATTCTAATCGTCTCTTGCAAACAAGAAGTGAAAGAGAACAAAGAAGTTGTGACGAAAGAATTAGAAACAAGTTCTCAAACCGCTGAACCTGATAAGAAAAAGCCATTAAGTCCACCTACCGAAACAATGGCAATGATAGGTGATGCTCATATTCATATCAATTATTCGTCGCCAGGCGTAAGGAATAGGATCATTTTCGGTGGTCTGTTGGCTTATGATCAAGTCTGGCAGGCTGGTGCTCATATGGCTACTTGGCTGGAAACAAACAAAGATTTAACCATTGACGGTAAAGTGTTAATATCTGGAAAATATGGGTTTTTTGTAATTCCCAATAAAGAAGAATGGACAGTTATTTTCAACAGGAATTGGAACCAGCACGGAAAGGACGACTATGATTCGAGCGATGATGTATTAAGGTTTAAAGTAACCCCTAAAATTTCCGAAGAAATTCAGGAACATCTGGAATACAAAGTGAAAAAAACAACAGAGACTTCCGGAACAATTTCAATGAGTTGGGAAAAAGTAACGATTGAATTTCCTTTCGAAATAAAATAATATGGTTAACAGAAAAAAAGCGAAATGGATTAGAAAAACACACCGCTACTTAGGTGTCTTTTTAGGTGTCCAGTTTCTAATGTGGACAATCAGTGGCATGTACTTTAGTTGGACGGACATTGATGAAATACATGGTGACCATTTTAAGAAAGAGAAAGCAATTCAAACGGGATTCACCAATTTAATGGGCACGCACAACCTGGACTTACGAAGATCCATAGAATCATTGGAGTTGCTTGAAATTGCCGGAAAACCTTATTACTGGATCAATGAATCCGAACTGTACAATGCAAAAACGGGAAAATTAAAAACAAAGGTTACTCAGCAAGAAGCTCTACAGGTTGCAAAAAGATATATGTTGCGAGAGCTTGAAGTAGCTGACATCCAACTTATAAACACCGTGGACGATCACCATGAGTATAGGGGTAGGCCTCTGCCCGCCTATGAAATATCATATGATACCCCACAGAACCTAAAGGCATACGTAGCGGTTGAAAATGGGGCGTTTCAAACGGTTCGATACCGTAATTGGAGGTGGTTCGATTTTCTTTGGATGACCCATACCATGGATTACGACACTAGGGACAATTTCAATACCCTATTACTTAGGGCCTTTTCACTTCTAGGGCTGATAACTGTGCTCAGCGGATTCTTGTTATGGTTTATCAGTTCACCTACGGTAAGAAGATTAAAAAGTAAGAAAAATTGATTGACAGCTTGGTGAAAGTTAGCCAAATGGAGTGAAAAACAAAGATATAAAAGAACATCTATGGTGAAAAATAAGAATTAGGATAAGGGAATAGAGTCGAGAATGCGGCCTTCTGAAAATTTTTCTTAGCGAAAAGAAGGTTTATATATTTTTATTTCAAAAATAATTCTGTGTAGGATACAAATCGTGATTACACTCGTTCTGCTTGCCTTATCACAGAATTAATAGTCTTGAATTGCTGTGGTGTACTGAATAGAAATTGTACAATTCAAATCTAACAAAAGAATTTTTGGCAAGATACAACTACTTAAAATTATGACGATGAGCGAACTAAGAAGGAGAAGAAGAGAGGAAGAGAAGAAATCAAAGAAAATTAAATCAAACCGAGAGGAGGAAAAAAAAGACAAAAGGGTGCGAATCTACGGTATTATAGCCTTAGTGTTGATTTTTATAATAGTGATAGTGGCGATTTTTTTAAAAGCATGGTGGGAGTTCAGAGCGAAGTATGGATCTTAATCCGGTATATTGAAAGAAGTATTGTACATAAAAAATATGGTCTGTCCGAGATGTATATCCGCAGTTTCCGAAATTTTGGTGGTATTGAACATTGATTACAAAGCTGTCAAGTTAGGAGAGGTAGAATTGGTTTCGACACTCAATGAATTCGAAAAAAAATCTTTGTCAAAAAAGCTACAAAATGCAGGATTTAGTTTGATTGACGACCGTAAAAGCCAGCTTATCGAGCAAATGAAGAATTTGGTAATTGAGAAAATACATTATTCCAATGAAGAGACCGAATTAAAATGGGCCGATATTATAAGTAATGAGCTGAACTTAGATTACAAATATTTAAGTTCCCTATTCTCGTCGGTAGAAAGTATCACGTTCGAGCAATACGTCATCAACCAAAAAATTGAACGTGTAAAAGAACTTATTGTGTATGATGAATTGACCTTGAGCGAGATAGCTTTTCAACTACATTATAGTAGCGTTGCATACTTAAGCAATCAGTTCAAAAAAGTAACTGGAATGACACCTACGCAGTTTAAGAAATCTGTGGACAAAAACCGAAAATTCTTGGATGAGGTGTAAGGTGTTTTTACTAATTTTTGTGGAATATTTTAAATCATTAGACTATATAACGAGTTGCCAATAAACTGAATTGAGATATCAAAATGACATTAGACAGAAAGAAACATTGGGAAACAGTTTACGAAACTAAAAATCCAGACCAGGTAAGTTGGACGCAAGAAATACCAAAAACTTCACTGGAGTTTATGTGTTCGTTCAAACTAAATAAAAAGGCAAGAATTATAGACATTGGTGGTGGCGACAGTAAACTTGTTGACTATTTACTTGAAGAAGGATATAAGAACATTACCGTGCTTGATATTTCTGAAAAAGCAATTACGAAAGCTAAAAAAAGACTGAGGGAAAAGGCGAGTAAAGTAAATTGGATTGTAAGCGACATTACCGAATTTGAACCTGATACATCTTTCGATGTTTGGCACGACAGGGCAACTTTTCATTTTCTTACAACAGATGTCCAGATTATAAAATATACTAACATAGCGACAAAATTTGTAAGAGGTTATTTAATAATAGGAACCTTTTCACAAAACGGACCAAAAAAATGTAGCGGACTTGAAATAAAACAATACAATGAAGAGGAATTAACATCGGAATTAAAAAATGGATTTGACAAAATTCGCTGTGTAACAGAGGACCACATAACACCGTTTAACACCATACAGAATTTTCTGTTTTGTAGTTTTAAAAGACAATTGACTGAAAAGCCAGCATTACCTTCTCCAACAAGCTAAAACAACAGATGTGCATTTCGGTAGTTTTAGTTTTTGCAAAAACACGAATCAAAACAAAAGGAACATAGTTGAAGGCTTCCCTGTTTTGCGAGCCTGTGGTGCAATTAGTAAAGGAGACAGCAGGAAAGGACTGCGAAATGTCATTTCATAATCTGTCCGAGCAATGCGAAAGTAAATTCTGTGTTTCAAAAATGAAGGAATTTGGGGTTACAAGAGTTCCTGCCATTGCTGTTAACGGAAAACTATTGAATTGCTGCACCAACATCAAAATCACAACAGATGATTTGGTAAATGCAGGCATAGGAAGCTGTTAGGGATTACAATTACTAAATTGAACAAAAAAACATCTATGGGGACTGCTGTATTTTCAGCAGTTTCCCTCAAACTATGCTGCTGGGGCCCTTTACTACTTACAAGTGTAGTTGGTATTAGTGGGAGTTCTGTCTATTTTTCTTGGCTTATTGCATTGAAACCTTATCTATTGGCCAAAGCATTTTTGTCATTGGGATTGGCTTTTTATCAGGTTTATAAAAAAAGAGAGTGGACGATTGTGGCAACTGTGATACTGCTAAGCCATCATTTTTTAAGTCGAAATTCTATTTGTGGTTGGTTACAGTGTTTGTTGTTGTAATGACATTGGTTTCTTATTATCCACAAATATTTCATTCAACGGAGAAAGTAGGAAATGTTGCAACAAACAATACCGATATTCAATCTATAAAGTTGAATATTGAAGGAATGGTATGCTCGGGTTGTACAGAAAATATCAACCATTCTGTAAACAAAGTCGATGAGATAAAAAAGGTCATTCAATCCAATGGGTATTTGATTACAAATAGTAAAGACAGATAGACACCTTCCCATTGCGATGATAAAAACATAAATCGTTAACGACTTATTCCAATAGGTTAATAATAATTCTTGAAGAGTAAATTCTACAAATCATTCAGCATATTACGTAATACATTAATTTCTTTAAATCCTGAAATTTGTAGTCTACAAATAAGAATGGGTTTATGGAGACAATCAACATATTTGAAACCAAAGAAAAGAATACTAAAAAAGGAGTACAGGAATCATTTCCTGTTACGGGAATGACCTGTGCCTCTTGTGCAGCGAGCGTTGAATCTGTATTAAAGCATAAAGAAGGCGTATTTGATGCAAGTGTCAATTTTGCAAATAGTTCTGTTCTGATAGAGTTTGACGAGGGGTTGAGCCCTAATCAACTTCAAAACGCACTTCGTGAGGTCGGTTACGATATTATAATTGATGCCGAAGACCCTTCGGAAGTACAACAAGAACTTCAACAGAAACATTACCAAGATATTAAGAACCGTACTATCTGGTCGGCTATCCTTACGTTGCCCATTTTTGTGTTGGGAATGTTCTATATGCAATGGGAACCTGGCAAATGGATTTCTTTGGTATTGGCTTTTCCTATACTCTTTTGGTTTGGGCGCAGCTTTTTCATCAATGCCTTCAAGCAGGCCAAACACGGAAAAGCAAATATGGATACTTTGGTCGCTTTGAGTACCGGAATCGCCTTCCTCTTTAGTGTTTTCAATACCTTTTTTTCTGAATTTTGGTTAAGTCGTGGCATCGAGCCTCACATATATTACGAAGCGGCTACCGTGATTATCACCTTTATTTCCTTGGGGAAACTATTAGAAGAAAAAGCAAAATCAAATACCTCTTCAGCCATCAAAAAACTGATGGGGCTTCAGCCTAAAACCCTTAAAATTATTGAGAACGGGGAAGAGAAGGAAATCCCTATTTCATCTGTACAAGTTGGTCAGACCATTTTGGTACGTCCCGGAGAAAAAATTCCGGTGGATGGCGAAGTTTCCAAGGGAAGTTCGTATGTAGATGAAAGTATGATTACTGGAGAACCTGTTCCAGTTCAGAAATCCCAAGGGGAAAAGGTGTTCGCCGGTACCGTTAATCAAAAAGGAAGCTTTCAGTTTACCGCTGAAAAAGTAGGTGGGGAAACCCTGCTTTCCCAAATCATTAAAATGGTTCAGCAAGCGCAAGGGAGTAAGGCACCCGTTCAAAAACTGGTCGATAAGATTGCCAGTATTTTCGTTCCTGTGGTATTGGGTATTTCCATTGTAACCTTCATCGTCTGGATGTCAGTAGGAGGCGATAATGCCTTTTCACAAGCCTTATTGACCTCTGTAGCTGTGTTGGTTATCGCTTGTCCGTGCGCCTTGGGCTTGGCAACACCTACCGCCATAATGGTGGGTATCGGCAAGGGAGCCGAAAATAATATTCTGATAAAGGATGCCGAAAGTTTAGAACTCGGCCATAAAGTGAATGCAGTAATCCTTGATAAAACAGGTACGATTACAGAAGGAAAACCACTGGTAACCGATATACTCTGGAAGGAGAAACTTCAAAATCAAAAGGAATACAAGGAAATTCTTTTGGCTATCGAAGCACAATCAGAACATCCTTTGGCAGAAGCGGTCGTCAATCATTTGAAAGAAGAAAATAGTGAACAAGCAGAAATTACTTCCTTCGAAAGCATTACAGGAAAAGGTGTAAAGGCGCAATCAGAGAAAGGTTCAAAATATTATGTAGGCAACCATAAACTAATGGTCGAAAAAGATATTCAAATCGACGCTTCTTTAATGCAAACAGCAGAAAGTCTCGAAGAAAAGGCAAAAACGGTCATATTCTTTGCTAACGAACATCAAGTGCTTGCGATACTGGCCATTGCAGACAAGATTAAAGAAACTTCAAAAAAAGCCATAGCTACGCTTCAAGAAAGAGGCATCGAGGTCTATATGTTAACGGGAGATAATAATAAAACGGCTTCTGCCGTGGCACATCAGGTGGGAATATCTAATTATAAAGGCGAAGTATTGCCTTCGGACAAAGCGGCTTTTGTCGAAAAATTACAGGCGGATGGGAAGATAGTAGCAATGGTGGGCGATGGTATCAACGATTCACACGCTTTGGCGCAAGCCAATGTGAGTATTGCAATGGGTAGAGGTTCGGATATTGCAATGGATGTAGCAAAAATGACCCTGATAACGTCAGATTTACAATCCATCCCAAAAGCATTGGAACTGTCAAAAAGAACCGTGTTGGGCATACGTCAGAATTTGTTCTGGGCATTCATTTACAACATCATCGGTATTCCAATTGCAGCGGGAGTTCTTTATCCCGTAAACGGGTTTTTATTGGACCCGATGATTGCAGGTGCAGCTATGGCATTCAGTAGTGTATCCGTAGTTGCAAACAGCTTAAGACTTAAACGAGTAAAACTTTAATAATAAATAAATTCAATACTATGAAAACTTTAAAATTTAAAACAAATATCAATTGTGGTGGGTGTGTATCAAAAGTAACCCCTTTTTTGAACGAACATGAGGGAATAGATTCTTGGGAAGTGGACACTGTAAATCCGAACAAGATTCTCACTATTGAAAGCAACGGGGCCACGGAGCAGGATGTCAAGGATACTTTAGGCAGGATTGGTTTTAAGGTAGAGAGCCTAAATAAAGTCTAAGGGGTGTACCAACTGTACTCCAGATGATCTATACCTTAATTTTTGGGCTCATTATTCTGTTCCTATTTTTTTCGTTTCTAGAATAGGGGAAAAAAGTCAAGCCTTTTCCAAGGCATTCCATCCCTTGATAAAGGATAATGTACGCTTCTATCGCCATCTTTCGAAAGATAAACAGTCCATTTTTCAACAAAGGATGATGCAATTTTTAAGTCAGGTCTATATTGACGGAGTACAGTTGGAGTTACAGGATCTCGATAGAATACGGATTGCAGCAAGTGCCGTCATTCCAGTTTTTGGATTTAAGGAGTGGCACTATACCAACCTGACCGGAATACTATTATGTCCAGACCATTTCAATGAAATTTTGGAATTTCATAGTAAAGGGCAGGATCGAAATATCGGGGGAATCGTTGGTAATGGAAGGTTCGAGAAACAGATGATACTATCCAGAAAAGCACTATACCACGGTTTCAAGAATACCAGTGACAAAAGCAACACGGGCATTCATGAATTTGTGCACCGTATAGACAAATTGGACGATTTTACTAATGGAATTCCCGAGAGGTTGTTGGAGCGCCAATATACCATCCCATGGTTAAAATTAATCCACAAGGAAATGGAGGCAATAAACGCCAATAAATCCGATATAAGAAAATATGGCGGAACAAATAAGGCGGAATTCTATGCTGTGGCCCCAGAGTACTTTTTTAAGCGTCCAGACTTACTGAAGAAAAAGCATCCTGTGAGTACATTCCTAAAATTAGTACCCAGAAATCAACATTATCATAAATAACTGACAACAAATGTGTCTGTAACTTTAAAAAGATTTTTATGACCATAAATTACTGCACTATTTTTCTTCTACCGGAATGTGCATAGTTCCGTATTAGTAATTCTCAATTCTACAGGATTTGATCTTATTGGATTATTCTGAAGTCTTGTCTGAATTAGGATTCAATCCTTTGAATATCAGCCAAATTGGAAGAACCAATTGCACGAGTCCCAGTGGAAGTAGCATATTCATGCTAATACTATTTCCAAAAATAGAAAGTAATATTTCTATAAACATCAGAATGACGGCCATAATACCAAAAACAGAAATAGCCTTTGGAATTAAACCGGAGATGTAAAAGGTATAGTATAGAATAAATACAGGGAAACATGAAATCAGAAGGGTTAAATAATGTGTCCAAATATGCCTTTCGTACAGTAAAGTTCCTATAACCTCTAATGAGCCTAGATTTTCTCCTTGATTATTTAAAGATTCCTTGCCAAGTTCCAAAATGGAGAGGACACTGATATTATCTATTAAAATAGTTACCGAATATATAATACAAAGCGCAACATATAAATATCCCAAATTAGAGCTGTATCTTTTGAAAATGGGTAGTAGAATGATCGCTACGAGAATAGATGCAAATCCACTTAATATTCCCAGCAAGGTCGATAAGATAATATTATCTGAGTTTAATGCCGTTGAAGACAGGAAATCATCGCCATATAGTGAAACTTGTAAAAATTGGTACATAGAGACACCGATAATAAAAATGAGCAAAAAAAGTAACCCTACAATTCTTCCTTTTTTTTTATAATCGTTCATTTGGTCGGTTCTTGTTTGATGATAATGATTCCTTCAATGCAAAATGGTTCATTGCGTCTGAAGGACTTGGTAATAAGTCTACATTAAGTAATTTTTGTTACACATTGAGTCCCTTTGGACAATTAAAATTTATTTCTAATATAATCGTGTCATAAAACGGTCATTATAATAAATCGTTGAAGTATGTTTTGCAAATCCTTTATTGGACAATAGGAATATTACAAATTAGCAAGTAATACTACACATTATTAAACTTTCACAACATTAATTATTCAATGTAAAAGTAAGGACCTATTATTAAATAATAATAATTACTTAGACCCAAATTTTATCAGTTTTATATAGTGTTCTGTAAAAGAGTCTTGTTTTTTTGACAAGGCTCTTTGTACTTGTTGTCAACTCTTAACACTGAATGCTTTAGTCAGATTGAATGTTAAGAATAAACATTATCAGTCCAAAAACAACGAAACCTTGCAAATCATAGATTTTGCAAGGTTTTTTAATCGTTTGGAGTTTCCTCCTAGTGACCTCGACAGGATTCAAACCTGTAACCTTCTGAGCCGTAATCAGATGCGCTATTCAGTTGCGCCACGAGGCCATTTTTTTAGATCTCTAGACACGAATTCCCGGAATTCCGGAGCAGGGATCAAGTTCGGGTTGCAAATATATTTCTTTTTACATTTATGGACAAAATAAAGGAAAACCAAATATGGATTTTAAAAAGTATGTGCGAGATATCGATAATTTTCCAAAACAAGGGGTGGGATTTAAGGATATTACTCCATTACTTAAGGATCCCGAGGCTTTTAAAGCAGCATCCGAAGCACTGTTGCAGTTTATTGGAAACCAAAAAATCGATAAAGTTGTGGGTATGGAAAGCAGAGGATTTTTCTACGGTCCCGTTCTGGCTCTGGAATTGGGAGCAGGATTTGTACCGGTTAGAAAAGTTGGCAAATTGCCCCACACGAAAATAAGCCATACCTATGATCTGGAATACGGGACAGACACTCTTGAAATACACGCAGATGCTATCAGTGAGGGAGACAGGGTCATAGTTCACGATGACGTACTTGCCACCGGGGGAACCGCAAAGGCTACCTGTAAGCTTATTGAAGCCCTAGGTGGGGATGTCATACAGTGTAATTTCCTGTTGGAATTAACTGCACTACATGGAGCTTCAAAGTTGGTTGGTTATAAGGTAAAATCCTTAATGCGGTTCTAATCTAATGCCCTGGTGGTAATATAATACCTCCATCCTATTATTGCTAGTTGAAGTTTGCTCGCCTTGGAAAGATCAATAGCTTTCCTGGAAAAGGAGGGCAGTATCATTCGATTTATATACGCCAGGACTTTGAAAAAGATTTTTTTCATGCTCTAAATGTAGCAATTCTCTTCGTAAATCCTCAGACTCTCTATCTCTCCAGTCCTTTTTCAGCACTTGAACATTAAATACTTATAATAATAGTCCAACAAGCAAAATAAATAATTGTAATACTAATTTAACTAGTGCAATCATATGTTCTTTTTTAAGAGGAGAATTTCCTCGTTTTGTTAATTTTTCGAGAAGATATACAGGCTGTTAAATGCCCACAAGGAAAAGTTGAAATATTAATAAAAGTGAATACACAATTGTAAGAAAAAAAATAAATAATATAATATATTATAAGTGTATGTCTACAAACAAGTTATAGTAAATAATATTAAATTTTATATATGGTAATAATATGTAATAATTGTAGGGCCTTTTAGAGCTGAAATTAAATAACGTAGACGTATAATTGATCCTTTTGGCCGATTTTGGACAGTTTCATCTTTTTTCCAAAAAAAACCGACCTGAAACAGGCCGGTTTGATGTTGGTCAGTAATTAATTGAAAATAATCTGAGATCAGTTCTTTTTAGTGGTAATTTCTACCACTCCGTCTTTTGCTTTTTTTCCATATTTTTCGATGGCTTTATCACCTTTGTAAACATTTACTGTGGCGATGTCCTTCGGGGAAAGTGATTTGATTACTTTTTCCTTCACCACTTTGCCATCAACAATATACAATGGTTTTTCTCCTGATTCTGAATCTACGAAGAAGAATCCATCCCCTTCCATGACCTCGATATCTTCATCATCATCAGAATCTTTTATAATAAACACGTTTTTGCCCTTCCCACTCTTTGATTTTAGAACCTCAATGTGTTTTTCATCAGAATCTTCGTGCCCTTCATGGATCACCATTTCACCATCCCCGGATTTTATAATTTTCTTTTCGATAATTCTCATCTCACCATCAAGATCATCATCCCCATCTATTTTCTTAATAATAATTTTGTGGTCCTTATCCCCCTTCCCTTTATGAACTTTAATTTTTTTGGTGACATTCCCTTTGCTGTCTGTCCATTCCTCCTCATCTTCCGTTACATTGATGATGATAATTCCGTCCTTCTCCATTTCTTCCAAATCTTCTTTTGAAATCTCAGAATCCTTATCCATCACCCATGTCATTTTATTCTTACCATGGTTTTTGCCAAATTCCATATCACCTTCACCCCCCATAAACATCATATTACCTTTGGGATCAAAAACCACCGTAACCGGGTCAATTGGCTCACCGTCATTGTCAAAATCGGAAGATCCGCTAAATTGCTTCCCATCCTCTGATTTTCCATTCATATCAATGGAGAGGCCGATAATTTCTTTTTTCTCATTTCGAACTGTGGTATAGGAAAAGTCGATAGCCTCCTCTGCCATCTTAGCCTTTAATTTTTCCAATTCCTCATCAGACGTGTCCTTATCGATCTTGATTTTTATTTCCTTATTTGTATTTAGTTCCCACCAACTGAGATCAGAAGCCTCATTTGAAGGAATGTAAATTTCTTTGGTATTAAAACTGAAGAGAAAGAGGGCTAAGGCCGGGACTACCAGCGCAGCTTTGAAAATTCGCGCTTTCTTTGATTGTGATTTTTGTAACATGACGATTCGTTTTTTGATTAATGAATTATAAAAATGATTTATGATACTAATAGGGATTTCCTGTCCCGATACTTTAAGCAATGTGTACTGGTAACTTTTCTTTGAAGGGATACGATTCATGGCAGAGGCATCAGCAAGAAATTCGAGATTCTGTCGGATCTTGTTGTGATACATAAAACTGAATGGATT
This sequence comes from Muriicola sp. E247, assembly GCF_041358175.1. Lineage (NCBI taxonomy): Bacteria > Pseudomonadati > Bacteroidota > Flavobacteriia > Flavobacteriales > Flavobacteriaceae > Muriicola > Muriicola sp. E247. The sequence goes on along the minus strand of NZ_JBGKBE010000004.1, from coordinate 140,542 downwards.
TACCCATAAAAGGATGGTGAAAACCTGACTGATCAGAATATCGAAGGAGTGTTTCTGTTCACAATGGGCTTTTTCATGTGCCAGAATTGATTTGAGTTCTGTTCCATTGTACAACTTCGGATTATAGACGATATAATTAAAGAAGGAAAAGGGAGCAATGGGCTCATCGGTTTCCATAAACCGGATGTTATTGTCTTTCTTTATGGTTACAGCTTTGCTCAGGGTTGCGCGCAGTGACCACAATTGAAGTCCGAATTTGGACAGCCAGAAAATCAAACCGCCGAGATAAAGGAGAAAGCCTATCATCCATGGATCGATCCTGGATTCTGAAATTGGAGTAGTTTCCCCCACAATTCCCGAACTTGTCGATGCCATGCTTATCGGAGTCATTTCTACATAAACCGGAATACTGATCAGGGGGCAAAAAGCGGCACATAGCAAGCCAACAATCAGAAATCTTCTGTTCTCTTTAAAAAGCGTTTCCTTCTGCAACAATAATAGATAAGTTGTAAAGAAGATGAGCAAAATTCCCGATGATTTCAACAGGTATTCAAAGAATGCTTCCATCATTTATTTTTTTCAATGAGTTCAATTATTTCCTTCAGCTCTTCCACTGATATTTTTTCTTCCTTAGCAAAGAAGGACACCAGACTTTTATAGGAATTGTCGTAGAAGTCGGCAATTCTGGCATTCACAAATCGCTTGCGATAGTCTTCCTTGGAAATCAGAGGGTAATAACGATGAGTATTCCCAAAAGCTTCGTGACCCACGTAGTTTTTATCTTCGAGGTTTCTCACTATAGTGGAGAGGGTGTTGTAGTGAGGTCGATCGTCCTCCATTTCGGCGAGGATCTCCTTCACAAAAGCCTTTTCAAGCCTCCACAGAATCTTCATGATCTCTTCCTCCTTGTTCGTTAGTTTTTTCATGTTTTTGTAAATCGAATTATTTCTTTAGTTCGCTAAGAGCCTCCTGGGCCGATTCCAGGCCGGGCCTGATTTCCAATGCTTTTTCATAGGCAGCAATGGCCTCATTTTTTAACCCTTTCATTCGCAGGGCTTCCCCATAACTATCCCAGCAATTGGCAACATCCGGGAATAGTTTTGTGTTAAGTTTAAAGAGCTGTAGAGCCGATTCAGGATTGTTGGCCCCATAAAGATAAGCATAGCCCAAATCATTGAGGATAAAATCTTTGGGATCTGTGGGATGAAAGTTTACCGTAAGAGAGTCGAAGTGTTTCTCTACATATTCAAATCCGTTTTTTTCAAAATTTATCCTCACGTTCTGTATGGCAGGCAAAGAAGGTTTGCGTACATCTTCACCCCGATAAAGCGCAAGGATGTCGAGCCCTATCCTTTCAGCAACCGGTTCATCCATATTGGCGAATACGATAATGCTAAGGTCCTTGTTCATGACCTGCAGATATACCGAGTTAAAACCATCGAAACCACCGGCAGCACTGGCCGCTTTCCCTGAGGGTAGTTGCCTTAAATACTGAAAATGCGGATCGGCCTCTTTACTGGCTTCCGACATCAACAAGGTATCGTAGTAATAGGAATGATAGAATTTCAGGATATCCTCTGTTGTGGATAAAAACCCACCATCTGGGTTAGGAATGTCCTGGAGGGTGGAATTCTCCTCTAGTATTCCGAGAGGAGTATATAGATAGCCTTTGGCAACCCTGTTTTCCAATCCGTTAAAATCTTTGAGGTAGGTATTTTCTAGTTTCAGTTTGTCCACGATGCGGTCCTGAACATTTTTAAAATAAGACTCGCCTGACACTACTTCAATGACTTTACCTAATATTACATACCCAAGATTAGAATAAGCGTCGTCTTCTCCGGGAGGAAAAAGTAATTCATAGTCCTTAGCCCGTTCAACAATGGCATTCAATTTTCGCTCCTCCAAGGTCAGGTCAAAATAATCCGGGTTGTGGTAATCCCCGAAACCAGAACGATGTTCCAGTAAATGATTGATCGTAATATCTCCAGCCCGTTCATCTTTAAAACCCGGTACGTAGTTGATCAATTTGTCTGTCAATTTTAAGCGGCCTTCTTCCTCAAGTTGTTTGACCACAATCCGGGTGAAGGTCTTGTTCATACTCCCAATATCAAACAGGGTGTTCTGCTCATTGGGTTTTCCCGTTTCCCTGTCAGTAAGGCCGTATGCCTTGTGAAATATATTCTGGCCGTTATCGGCTACCAACACCACGCCAGAAAAAATATCCAGGGAAATATAATCCTGTATTATCGGCTCTATCTCGGATACAAATTCGATTTTCTGTTCTTCATTATCGAAAGCAGTTTGCTTAGCTGATGGATTCTGTTCACAGGCTGAAAGCAGAAGAAAACTGAACAATCCGTACCATATTTCTTTTTTCACCATACAAGTTTTATTTGCTATAAACCGATTAATTGCGATGAAGAATTGCTTAAATCAAACCTACTACTAAAAAAATAGTTATACAACTAATTTTGTAGTTATTTAACATTTCTGTGACAGTGAAATTTAAATTTTCTAGGACATAAATGGGTATATTTTGAAATTGCATATTGTAGGAGTCTGGTCTCCTCAGAGATTCTATTATATTTGTTAAAACCTCACATTTGCAGAATTTTATTTTTATTGTCCTCGGCCTGACATTGCTCATTATTGGCGGAAACTGGCTTCTGAAGGCATCCGTGGCCCTTTCATTGCGACTGAGTATACCGAGGATTATCATAGGCATGACCATTGTATCTTTTGCCACCTCTACCCCTGAACTCATTGTCAGTGTTAATGCCGCTCTGGAAGGATTTCCGGATCTGGCCATTGGGAATGTTGTTGGATCCAATATTGCCAATCTTGGTTTAGTATTGGGGATCATTCTCGTTTTAGGCCCCATCGAGGTGCGAAAAAGTTTTTACACTACAGACTGGCCTGTGATGATGGCAGCGTCTCTTCTTTTCTTTTTTTTGGTTTATTTCGATGGTGTGATAAGTGCGGTGGAAGGAACAATTATGCTTTCTTGCCTTTTTCTCTTCCTTATATTTCTTCTCCGATTCCAGAAACCGGCGGTTGTAGAGGATTTCGATAAGGACATCATTCCATTGCCACTTTACAAAGCTGTTTTTTTTCTTGGGATAGGAGGACTGGCTCTTTGGGCGGGATCCGAATTTCTTATAACCGGTTCTGTAGGCCTTGCTACGTTTTACCAGGTAAGTGAGCGAATTATTGGGATAACTGTGGTTTCGGTAGGTACAAGTATTCCTGAACTTGCGGCTTCCGTGGTTGCGATTCTTAAAAAAGAGAAAGCGATTGGTCTTGGGAACCTCCTTGGTTCTAACATATTTAATCTACTTGCCGTATTGGGCATCACTTCAATGGTAAGTCCGATTTATGTTATCGATCGGGGATTGCTGACCAGTGATATATTCTGGATGCTGGGATTTGCTTTTTTAGTACTTCCACTCGTTTTTTTTCCAAAAGGCCTGAGGCTGGGATGGCGCGATGGATTAATACTCCTTCTTGGGTATGCTGCTTTTGTATTCTTTACGCTCGGGTAACTTAGTTTTTTAAGGCATAAAAAAACCGTCTTCAAATTTCTCTGAAAACGGTTTTTATTTTTAAAGAGCTAATTAAACTTTTATGCTGAAACTCCTATATTGGCAGATTTCACAGTTTTAATTATTCTTCCTGCAATCTTATAGGGATCGCCGTTAGAAGCAGGGCGTCTGTCTTCCAACCAGCCTTTCCAACCTTTCTCAACGGTGATGATCGGAATCCTGATGGAGGCTCCTCTGTCGGAAACACCATAACTGAAATCCTTGATGGACGCAGTTTCATGAAGTCCGGTTAATCTCTCATCATTATAGGCACCATAAACGCCGATATGATCCTGAGCAACCGGTCTGAAGGCTTCACAAATGGCTTCATAAACTTCTTTGGAACCACAGGTTCTCAATGTAGTATTGGAGAAGTTCGCGTGCATACCTGAACCGTTCCAATCCCCTTTCACTGGTTTTGGGTGCAATTCAATATAGTATCCGTATTTTTCTGTGAGCCGGTTTAACAGATAGCGGGCAATCCATATCTCATCACCGGCTCTTTTAGCTCCTTTGGCAAAACATTGAAATTCCCACTGTCCTGGCGCTACCTCCTGATTGATTCCTTCGATATTGATTCCTGCGGCAATACATAAATCCATATGCTCTTCCACAAAATCCCTTCCCCAGGTGTACCTTCCACCTACGGAGCAATAGTATTTTCCCTGCGGACCAGGAAAACCACCCCTTGGAAATCCAAGTGGTAAGTCGGTTTCAGTGTCCATTAAGAAATATTCCTGCTCAAATCCGAACCAGAAATCATTGTCATCATCGTCAATCTGGGCACGATGGTTTGATTCGTGAGGAGTGCCATCGGCATTCATTACCTCACACATCACCAAAAATCCATTTGCTCTCTCCGGGTCAGGATAAATAGCAACAGGTTTCAATAAACAATCTGAAGATCCACCTTCTGCCTGCTCCGTTGAACTTCCATCAAATGACCAGAGAGGACAATCTTTTAGTTTTCCACCAAAATCGTTCTCAATCTTGGTTTTGCTTCTCAGTTCCTGTGTTGGCTCATGTCCATCCAACCAGATGTATTCCAATTTTGTCTTGCTCATAATCTTTCTTTGTTAATTTTTTCGACCCCCAAAAATAATTTTTTTTCCATACATGCATAAAAAAACAGGGGGTAATTATCAAAAATTTCGACATAATTATCAACACCCCTATTTTTATGGGGGTTCATTGTAAATTATTATTAATTATAGGGGTATATCTGCGAAATGTTTAATTTAGCTCCCGGAATAAAAATCCTTCCATAGTATGTCTACTCAAAGATTGAATGCCATCAGCCTTAGTGCTCAGAGAAAAGCTATAGCTATTGTTGAAGAAACCAGAAGATCAGAAATCTTCGGAAAGCATGTGTTTAATGAGGATCGAATGACTCAGTACCTTACAAAAGATGCCTTTCAAAGTGTTAAGAATGCCATATTTACCGGATCTAAAATCGACAGGAAAATGGCCGATCAGATTGCAGAATCGATGAAAGCCTGGGCCTTATCTATGGGGGCTACTCATTATACGCACTGGTTTCAGCCATTAACAGGAGCAACTGCGGAAAAACACGATGCCTTCTTTGATCTGCTGCCTAATGGCAGGGCTATTGAGAAATTTGGTGGCAGCCAGTTGGTACAGCAGGAACCAGATGCTTCCAGCTTTCCAAGTGGCGGTATCCGGAATACATTTGAAGCCAGGGGATATACGGCATGGGACCCTACGTCACCTGCGTTTATTTACGGTGCCACTTTGTGTATTCCTACTGTATTTGTTTCGTATACCGGAGAGGCCCTGGATAATAAAGTTCCTTTGTTACGTGCATTACACGCAGTTGATGAGGCAGCTACTGGTGTCGCTAGATACTTTGATAAAACTGTGAATAAGGTTTTGGCTACTCTTGGCTGGGAACAGGAATACTTTCTCATTGATAAGACCCTTGCGAGTTCCAGGCCCGATCTGGTACTTGCCGGACGAACGCTGGTAGGCCAGGCCGCCGCTAAGGGGCAGCAATTAGACGATCACTATTTTGGAGTGATTCCGCTCCGGGCTATCAATTATATGAAGGACCTGGAGGTAGAATGCACCAAACTGGGTATTCCGGTCAAAACAAGGCATAATGAAGTCGCCCCGAATCAGTTCGAACTCGCTCCTGTTTTCGAAGAGGCCAACCTGGCGGTTGATCACAATCTACTGCTAATGGATGTTATGGAAAAAGTAGCCGACAGGCATGATCTCAAAGTACTTTTTCACGAAAAACCTTTTGCAGGAATCAATGGCTCAGGGAAACACAACAACTGGTCGCTGGCTACAGATACCGGGGTAAACCTGCTGAGTCCGGGTTCCACCCCTATGAAAAACCTTCAGTTCCTTACCTTTTTTGTTAATACCATCAAAGCCGTCGATTCTTACGAGGAATTATTAAGGGCATCGATCGCTTCAGCAAGCAACGATCATCGCCTTGGAGCTAATGAAGCTCCACCTGCGATCTTTTCCATTTTTATAGGGAAACAACTCAGTGAGGTCCTCGATGAACTCGAAGGGGTGTCCAAGGGCAAGTTATCGCCTGAGGAAAAAACTGAACTAAAACTCAATGTGGTGGGGAAGATACCTGAGATTCTCCTTGATAATACAGACAGGAACCGGACCTCTCCCTTTGCTTTTACAGGGAATAAATTTGAAATGAGGGGAGTGGGATCGAAATCGAATTGCGCTAAACCCATGACTGTTCTCAATACGATAGTGGCGAAGCAGTTGATCAGTTTTAAGAAAGAAGTAGATGCATTGATCAATAAAAAGAGCCTTAAAAAAGACGAGGCTATTTTTAATGTCCTCAGGGAATATATCAAATCTTCCAAACGAATACGATTCGATGGAGATGGTTATAGTGAGGCGTGGTCGAAAGAGGCGGCAAAACGTAAGCTGAGTAACAACAAAACAACTCCCGATGCCTTGAATGTCCTCTCTTCCAAATCGACACTGGAATTATTTAATGAGATGGGGGTAATGAGTGAAGTAGAGATCAAAGCCAGACAGGAAGTGGAATTGGAAACATACATCCTGCAGACGCAGATAGAAGGGCGCGTTTTTAATGAGTTGGTGAATACCCACATTATCCCGGCTACTATCAAATATCAGAATTCGGTAATCGATAACATTAAGGGTATTAAGGAAATATACGGGGCAGGATTTAAAAAACAGGCTTCGGCCCAATTGGCGATCCTGGAAGATATCTCGGGGCATCTCGAGGCTACAAGGAAAAAGTCGGAAGCCATGACCGAAGCCAGGAAAAAGGCAAATGCAGAAAAAGAAGTACATAAAAAAGCAATGGCTTATTGTTATGATGTTCGACCTTATTTTGATGACATCCGATATCACTGCGACAAGCTCGAACAACTCGTGGAAGACCAGAGCTGGCCGCTGGCTAAATACAGGGAACTGCTCTTTATCCGATAAAAAGAGACTATATTACCCGAGCCTTGCGGGGAAGTGGTATCATTCCCTTATTTTTGCGATAAATTAAGAACTATTCAACGTGCCCATTAGTAAACGCTACCATCAAAGAGGAGTTTCTGCTTCCAAGGAGGATGTTCATAAGGCTATCAGGAACCTCGACAAGGGGTTATTTCCAAAAGCATTTTGCAAAATTGTCCCGGATACCCTTACTGGGGATGACAATTACTGCCTTGTTATGCATGCAGACGGCGCAGGCACTAAGTCTTCGCTGGCCTATATGTACTGGAAGGAAACCGGAGACCTGTCTGTATGGAAAGGGATTGCCCAAGATGCCCTTGTCATGAATCTGGATGATCTCTTATGTGTTGGGGTAACAGAGAATATTCTCCTCTCCTCAACCATTGGAAGAAATAAAAACCTGATCCCGGGTGAAGTTATTGAAGCGATCATTTCCGGCACCGAAGAGTTCATAGAGGAAATGTCTGCCCACGGTGTTCATATAAAGTCGACCGGAGGCGAAACGGCCGATGTGGGTGATCTGGTGAGGACAATTATTGTGGATTCGACAGTTACCGCCAGAATGCGTCGCGATAGGGTGATCGATAATGCCAATATCCGGGAGGGGGATGTTATTGTCGGATTGTCCTCATATGGTAAGGCAACCTATGAGAAGGAATACAATGGGGGTATGGGCAGTAACGGACTTACCTCGGCAAGACATGATGTATTTTCTAAGGGCCTCGCCGCGAAATACCCGGAAAGTTTTGATCCCTCGGTTCCTGAAGAGTTAGTATACTCGGGTAAGATGAACCTTCTGGATACAGTAGATAATGTACCCCTGGATGCTGGTAAACTCGTTCTCTCACCAACCAGAACCTATGCCCCGGTTATCAGGAAGATGCTGGAGGAGCATTCAGCTTCAGAAATACACGGCATGATACACTGCAGTGGTGGAGCCCAGACCAAAATCCTGCATTTTCTCGATCAATACCATGTGATCAAGGATAACCTTTTTCCCGTTCCTCCTTTATTTCAACTTATCCAAAGTCAGTCGGGAACCGACTGGAAAGAAATGTACCAGGTTTTTAATTGTGGCCATCGGATGGAACTCTATGTGGATAAGGAAATGGCAGCAGATTTAATCGCTATTTCGGAAAGCTTTGGGATCGATGCGCGTGTTATCGGCAGAATAGAGGCTCATCCGGAGAAAAAACTTACCATCGAAAGCCCATTTGGCTCCTTTACGTATTAGGATATACGATTCTTTTTGAAACGACGTTTTCTATATACAGAAAAACCGATATGCTATGGAAAGAAAAGCGTTTTTAAAAACCCTTGGAGCCGGAGCGGCCTTTGCCTTAACTTTTCCCTGTGTCCAGGGATGCTCCAAAGAAGATGGTCCCGGGCTTCCAGTTCCTACAGGAGTTGATTTTACGATAGACCTTACCTCTAGTGAAGGAGCTATGCTTCAGAATAATGGCGACTTTATTTTGAAGAATGATGTGGTGGTTGTGAAAAACCTGGAGGGAAACTTTATAGCTGCTAGTCAAATCTGCAGTCACCAGCAAACAGATCAGGTTCGTTTTATAGAAGATGATGGGGGAATTTTTTTCTGTTCTACACATGGTTCAAGATTTTCGCAAACAGGAACACCATTAAACGCCATCACCAACAATCCCCTTAAGATTTTTAATACCGAACTAAACGGCGATATCCTGAGGGTCTTCGAATAGGCTTTATCCCTCAGGCAACTTTTTTTACACCCGGCTTCTCCTTGTCAGACTACTCCAGGGTGAAAGAGGCCCGGGCTGTTGAACCTATAATTTATTCTACCGCATTGGCCTTAAATGTTGTAAATTCGCTTCGCAAGGGAGATAGACCATGATAGATAAATTAAACATTATAAAACAGCGATTTGATGAGGTGTCTGACCTGATCATCCAGCCGGATGTCATTTCAGATCAAAAACGCTATGTACAACTCACCAAGGAATACAAGGACCTCAAACTCTTGGTAGAAAAAAGAAAAACCTACCTCGAACTCAAGAACAACCTGGAAGAAGCCGAAGAGATCCTTTCTGCGGGAGCAGACCCGGAAATGGTGGAAATGGCAAAAATGCAGTTAGAGGAAGCTAAGGAAGCTTTACCTGAGTTGGAGGAAGAGATCAAGTTTATGCTCATTCCAAAAGACCCTGAAGATGCCAAGGACGTAGTCATGGAAATCCGAGCTGGTACAGGAGGTGACGAAGCCAGCATTTTTGCAGGAGACCTCTACAGAATGTACGCTAAGTATTGCGAGTCAAAGGGATGGAGAACCAATATCATCGACCTTAGTGAAGGAACAAGCGGGGGCTATAAAGAAATTCATTTTGAGGTCTCCGGAGAGGACGTATATGGAACGCTGAAATTCGAAGCCGGGGTTCACAGGGTACAGCGTGTGCCTCAGACCGAAACCCAGGGCAGGGTGCATACAAGTGCGGCAACCGTAATGGTCTTGCCCGAAGCCGAAGACTTTGATGTACAGATAGATCCCAAGGATGTGCGCATAGATTTTTTCTGTTCTTCAGGACCTGGTGGACAATCTGTAAATACTACCTATTCGGCCGTCAGGCTTACACATATTCCTACAGGGATTGTCGCCCAGTGCCAGGATGAAAAATCACAGCATAAGAACAAGGATAAGGCATTTAAAGTACTGCGATCCCGATTGTACGATATGGAATTACAAAAACGCCAGGAAGAAGATGCTGCAAAAAGGAATTCCCAGGTAAGTAGCGGGGATCGCTCTGCTAAAATCAGGACCTATAATTATCCTCAGGGCAGGGTAACCGATCACCGAATCGGACTTACCCTTTACGATCTGCAAAACATCATTAACGGGGATATTCAGAAGATCATAGATGAACTCATGCTGGTGGAGAATACCGAGAAGTTAAAAGAGGCCTCAGAAATCTTCTAAATACAATGAGTACAGACGAGCTAGTTTTCCAGATAAGGAAGAAGAATTCATTCTTGTGTATCGGACTCGATACAGACCCTGAAAGGATACCTCCTCATCTCCTGAAGGAACCAGACCCCGTATTTGCTTTTAACAAGGCTATAGTTGACGCTACTCATCATTTATGTGTGGCTTACAAGCCTAATACGGCCTTTTACGAAGCTAACGGTATAAAAGGCTGGGAATCCTTGTCAAAGACGATCAATTATATCAATGCCAACTACCCTGAAATATTTACTATAGCCGATGCCAAGAGGGGTGATATCGGAAATACAGCTACAAGGTATGCGAAGGCTTTTTTTGAGGACCTTAAATTTGATGCCGTAACAGTAGCTCCTTATATGGGTAGGGACTCAGTGGAACCTTTCCTGAACTTTACAGACAAGTTTACCATATTACTCGCCCTGACATCTAACCCCGGTGCTTTTGATTTTCAAACGAAGCAAATCGATGGAAAAGAATTGTACAAGCAAGTACTGGAGACAGCCCTGACTTATAAAAATCCGGATCAACTCATGTTTGTTGTCGGAGCAACCAAAGCAGAGTTTTTAAAGGAAATACGAAGAATAGTGCCAAAAAACTTTTTATTGGTTCCCGGCGTTGGTGCACAGGGAGGAAGCTTGGAGGAAGTTTGTAAACACGGGATTACCGATGATATCGGTTTGTTGATCAATTCTTCAAGAGGTATAATTTACGCTTCGCGGGATAAGGACTTTGCAGAAGCTGCATCTGCACAAGCAACTTTACTGCAGCAGGCTATGGGCAGGGAGATTAAAAAAATTCAAACCGGAGACTAAGCCAATTCTTCCATTGTCTTTTTCAGAATTCTGGCCTTCCTTTCAAAAAAGTCACCTAGTTGGGTCCCTGAATATCGGGTGTCTGCCGCCATATTGACAAATGTCTGATAGTAGCTTACCAATCTTGTAGAAGCTTGAGATCCGCTGGTTATATGCGTGGTTGATCCCACCTTGCAGTACTGATTTTCCATAGTAATAATCTTTTATACAAAGATACGTTGCAAGTGGCACAATAGTTTTTGGGTCTGGTGGTATTCAGCTAAAAATGATGTTATTTATCTAAAAATTAACATTGTAGTAGCGAATTCTTCACAAAACCGTGGCTGAAAAGTTAGAAATTAAAAATATGGGCTCCTTTTTGTACCTTCTGCCTTCAATCTTTTTATAAATGAAAAAAATAATATCAATTCTTGCAGTTGGTTTGCTATTTGTTTCTCCCCTTGTGGCACAGAATAATCCCTGCGCCTGTTGCACCGAAGATCACGCTGCTTTTGATTTTTGGCTTGGAAAATGGGAAGTTACCTTGCCCAATGGTAACATTGCGGGCGAAAATGTGATTGAAAAGATACAGGGTGACTGTGTGTTGAGAGAGAACTGGAAAGGCGCTAATGGAAACTTTACAGGCACGAGTTATAACTTCTACAATACGACTACCGGCTTATGGGAACAACTCTGGCTTGATACGGCAGGAACGATTTTAAAATTAAGCGGAAAACGCATTGATAATCAAATGATCCTGATGTCTGATGAGGTCATTAATGAAGACGAAAGTATTACGGTACAGCGTATCACATGGACCTTGCTGGAGGATGGGAAGGTGCGCCAGGTTTGGGAAGTATTGCGCAATGGGGTTGCGGTCAATGTCCTTTTTGATGGCCTGTACAGTAAAGTAGAATGAGCAGTTGGAAATTTCTTCAGAATTAACCATAAAAAAACCGGCCACTACACCGGTTTTTTAAACTAACTAACTCAAAAATACTAACTCAAATAGTAAGGGTATAAAAATATTTTATTTCTTTCTTATTGTGGTTAAGTAAAGATTACCAGAAGGTTACCTTACCACATTCTTATTTATTAAACGGTACTTTTTTGAGATTATTGCAGCTGTATTTGGGTGCCCGGAATACACAGGGGTAGAATAAAGGCCTGGTAGACAATCAGAGGCAGCATTTGCGAAAGGCAACTACAAAATAGTTATGCTCCGTAGTGTTCAGAAATAAGTGCTTCAGTTTCTGCTTTAGATTTAAAGACTTCGAAGGTTTTGCCCTGGGTCCTTAGGGCTCCCAGAGCATTGGCAAATTTAGCAGCTTGCTCAGGATCTCCGTAAACAGCAAAGCCATACGCCAGTCCTCCTGCAAAGGAATCTCCGCAGCCCGTAGTATCTACCACATTTTCCATATAGATAGATTTTACGAATTGTTTTTGAATGTCCTTGCCTTTTTTAAAGTAATAAACACAGCCTTTTGCATCGAGGGTTACATAAAAGTATTTTACTCCTTTTTTCAGAACATGGGCGGCCATTTCATCCAGATGATCTGTCCTTTCTTCGTCGTAGCTGGTCATTTCCTCTGATGAATATTCGTGTTTCATCCAGCATGCCTGAGATTCTTCAAGGTTCATTTTGAGAATATCGATATACTTCAGCCACTGATCCATATCAACCCAGAATTTCCTGTATCGGTCCCCTGTCATACCCATAGAAGTTGTGGGGCCGTGAGCATCAAATACAACCAAACCTTTTCTGTTTTTCTTGATGTATTTTAATGTTCTCAGGGATATTTCAAAATCAGTGATCGGAACAAAGACATAGGCATCCATCTCGTCCATTGATTTTATGTCTTTTGGTATGATAGGTTTCATACAGGCAGTCTGTCGCTCAAGCCGATTGTTCTGGTCGATAAACTTCAGTTCTATAACGGTTCCCCGGTCGTGCTTGCTCGAGATATGACTGGTATCAATATTAGGATAGGCTTTAAAAAGATCGATGATATTCTCGTAGTCCTTCTCGTGTACATGGGAAACGGGGTATACTGTTCCCTCATCCCCAAACAGTTTGGCCAGGGCTATAACCGGATGGGACACACAACCGTATTTCCTGATCGTTTCATTGTGGTGGGTTACAATGGTGTCTCTGGGTATGGGTCCGAGTATGGCAATTTTTGTCATTCGATTCCTGGAACTTTTGAGCTTAAAATCCTGAATTCAGGCAGGATATAAACCTTTTTTTACTAAGCAATGCAAGAGTAATTTATGAAAAATAAACTTAGGAAAGAACTAATTTATTCTTTGAGAGATATACTGTTTATGCTCAATGACTTAGGTAAATATGACCGTTTTGTTATTGTAGACCATGGTTTTTCTGTTCACATGCAGATGAACTGCCCTGGAGAGAACTAGTTTTTCCAAATCCCTTCCTTTCTCAATAAAATCACGAACCTTGTGGACATGGGAAACCCGGGTGGTATCCTGTTCTATGATCGGCCCGGCATCCAGTTCTTCTGTTACGTAATGGCTGGTAGCCCCAATGATTTTCACACCTCGGTTAAAGGCTGCATGATAGGGTTTGGCACCTGCGAAAGCCGGGAGGAAGGAATGATGGATATTGATGATTTTATTGGGGTATTCTGCAATTAATCTCGAGGTTACAATCTGCATATATCTGGCAAGGACGATAAAGTCGACACTAGATTGCTTCAACAACCTTAACTGTTCCTCTTCAGCCTTGGATTTGAGCTCTTTAGTTACCGGGATATGGTGGAACGGGATCTTGAACTGATCGGCGATATACCTTAGGTCATCGTGGTTGCTGATAATAAAAGGGATATCTACGTCTAATTCCCCTGAAGAATATCGAATGAGCAAATCGTAAAGACAGTGATTGTATTTACTGACGAAAAGGGCCATCCTGGGTTTTTTATCACCATAATGTACACTCCATTCCATTGCGTAGGGTACCGCTATTTCCTTCTCAAAATCGTCTTCTATATTAGAATTAGCTTTAAGGGTTGTTAGGAATTCCCCTTCTAATCGCATAAAGAATACCTCAGCCTCCTTGTCAACATGCTGGTCGAGGTAAACAATATTGCCCCCTTTATTTTGAATATAGCTCGTTACAGTACTAATAATTCCCGGCTGGTCCGGACAATGGATAAGAAAGGTTGCTTTCAAGGCTTCCTGTTTTAGAGATTAAAAATACCACAATCATATGGGCGTTCAAAAGCAAGGCATAGTATTATAAAATTCTAAATAGAACCTAATAATTTTTGCATTTATCGTAAATTGCATGCGATAAATGGACTGATAATTACAAATGGAGCAAATTAAAACCTATATCCCTAAGAATAAGGTCAGAATTGTAACGGCTGCCTCACTTTTTGACGGGCATGATGCGGCTATTAATATTATGAGGCGGATCATTCAGGCGACCGGGGTAGAGGTAATCCACCTGGGACATGACCGATCTGTCTCTGAGGTGGTGGATTGCGCCATACAGGAAGATGCCAATGCCATTGCCATGACTTCTTACCAGGGAGGCCATAACGAATATTTCAGGTATATGTTCGATCTCCTTCAGGAACGAGGTGCGGGACATATCAAAATCTTTGGAGGGGGAGGAGGAGTCATTCTTCCTGAAGAGATAAAAGAGCTGATGAATTATGGTATTACCAGGATATATTCTCCCGATGATGGTCGTAAAATGGGTCTGCAGGGGATGATTAACGACCTGGTTGAACAGTCGGATTTCCCAACCCTGCCACTTGAGTTGCCTGAGGGAAAAGATCTAGCTGCTTCCCTGAAGAATAAAGATATCACCACGCTCGCGCGATTGATCAGTCTTGCCGAAAACAAGCAGGACGAATATGAAAAGCATTATACCACCCTTGGGAAAGTAAGCACGAAAGTTCCTGTCCTCGGGATCACAGGTACAGGAGGATCCGGAAAATCGAGCCTTGTGGATGAATTGGTAAGGAGGTTTTTATTTGATTTCCCTGAAAAGCATATTGGGATTATTTCGGTTGATCCCTCTAAAAGGAAAACAGGAGGAGCATTATTAGGAGACCGGATAAGGATGAACTCCATCAATAGCGAAAGGGTCTATATGAGGTCCCTTGCCACCCGCCAGTCTAATTTAGCCTTGTCCAAATACGTGGGGGATGCCCTGGATATTCTTCAACACGCTCAGTTCGATCTGCTTATTCTCGAAACTTCCGGTATTGGTCAGTCGGACACCGAAATCGTAGAACACAGCGATCTTTCCCTCTATGTGATGACACCAGAATTTGGGGCGGCCACTCAACTGGAAAAAATAGATATGCTCGATTTTGCCGACCTGGTGGCGATCAATAAATTCGATAAGCGGGGTGCCCAGGATGCGCTTAGGGATGTAAAAAAACAATACGTCAGGAACCACAACCTGTGGGATGCAGATCCCGATTCGCTCCCGGTTTACGGAACTATCGCTTCCCAGTTTAACGACCCCGGGATGAATTCGCTCTATAAAGCTGTGATGCACGCTTTACACGAAAAGGCCGGTGCCTTATTAAATTCTACCTTCGAAGTATCGGGAGATGAACCTGAAAAGCGCTACATCATCCCACCCGCCAGAACACGCTATTTATCTGAGATTTCAGAAAGCAATCGTGCTTATGATAAAGAGGCCCTGGCACAGAGCAAAACCGCCCAGTCACTTTATGGGTTGTACAAGTCTATTCTCACCCTCCTTCCTGAAGATACCTTAGCGACCCATGGAGAGACCTGGCCCTACCTGTTAGAATCGGGCCTTGATGAAAAGGGCTTGAAGGGAGATGTCAAAGAGGATAAACTCACCTTATTAGACCTGCTGATTTCTGAATTCAATATCCAGAAATTGAATCTTGATCCCCATCACTGGGTTTCCCTGGTGGAATGGAAAGCCAAGGTGCAACGCTACAAACAACCGGTCTACAAATTTAAAGTAAGGGATAAAGAACTGGAGATAGATACTTATTCAGAGTCGCTATCCCATTTGAAGATTCCAAAAGTAGTGCTACCCAGATATGAAGCCTGGGGCGACTTACTGCGCTGGAGCCTTCAGGAAAACGTACCGGGAAAATTTCCGTACACAGCAGGGCTTTATCCATTTAAACGAACAGAAGAAGACCCAACCCGGATGTTTGCCGGAGAAGGCGGACCGGAACGTACCAATCGAAGGTTTCATTATGTGAGCCTCGATATGAAGGCGAAACGACTTTCAACGGCCTTTGATTCTGTCACCCTTTATGGAAATGATCCGGGAGAGCGCCCTGATATTTATGGGAAAATAGGCAATGCCGGGGTCTCAATCTGCTCCCTGGATGACGCCAAAAAACTCTATTCGGGTTTTGATCTTTCCAACCCAATGACATCGGTAAGTATGACGATCAATGGTCCGGCACCTATGCTACTGGCATTTTTCCTGAATGCCGCCATAGATCAGAACTGTGAAAAATATATCCGGGAGAAGGGCCTGTTAAAAGAAGTGGAAAAGAAAATTGATTCCATATTTAAGAATGACAATAATAGGCGACCAGCCTATGCTGGTGACCTCCCTGAAGGGAATAATGGATTGGGCCTTCTTCTCCTTGGGGTAACTGGTGACCAGGTATTGCCGGCAGAGGTGTACCAGGAAATCAAAACCCGTACGTTGAAGGAGGTACGAGGAACCGTTCAGGCAGACATCCTGAAAGAAGACCAGGCACAGAATACCTGTATTTTTTCTACCGAATTCGCCTTAAGGCTAATGGGCGACGTACAGGAATATTTTATTCAGAAAAAGGTCCGCAATTTTTATTCGGTATCTATTTCCGGATATCATATCGCGGAGGCAGGAGCCAATCCTATTTCACAGCTAGCTTTTACTTTATCTAATGGGTTTACCTACGTGGAGTATTATCTGAGCAGAGGGATGGACATTAATAAATTTGGCCCCAATCTGTCCTTCTTTTTCTCCAATGGTGTCGATCCGGAATACGCTGTCATCGGCAGGGTTGCCAGGCGGATATGGGCAAAAGCTATGAAAGAGAAATACGGGGCCGATTCAAGGGCCCAAATGCTCAAATATCATATCCAAACCTCAGGGCGAAGTCTGCATGCCCAGGAAATTGATTTTAATGATATCCGCACCACCCTGCAGGCCTTGTATGCCATATATGACAATTGCAATTCCCTTCACACCAATGCATATGATGAAGCGATCACAACACCCACCGAGGAATCGGTGAGAAGGGCGATGGCCATACAACTGATCATCAATAAGGAACTGGGTCTTGCCAAAAATGAGAATCCCATTCAGGGGTCATTTATCATAGAAGAACTCACTGATCTGGTAGAAGAGGCCGTATTGCTCGAATTTGACAGGATAACAGAAAGGGGAGGAGTCCTGGGAGCCATGGAGACAATGTATCAACGATCTAAGATTCAGGAAGAAAGTTTGCATTACGAAACCCTAAAACACAATGGGCAATACCCAATTATTGGTGTGAATACCTTCCTGAGTTCAAAAGGATCGCCAACCATTCTTCCCAAGGAGGTCATAAGGGCAACAGATGAAGAGAAACAAAGACAGTTAAAGTCCCTTGAAGGCCTTAAAGAAAGAAATAAGTCGAGGGCTGAGCAAGGATTAAAGGAATTGCAGGATGTGGCAGTTCACAACGAAAACATCTTTGAAAAACTCATTGAAGTAACCAAATATTGTTCCCTTGGGCAGATTACCCATGCCCTTTTTGAAGTTGGGGGGCAATACCGCCGTAATATGTAACAGTTGTTTTTAAAAGAAATTCGTCAGAGCAAGAAGCAAGGGGAGGCGTTACCCCAGATATTCCCGGAAGTGCCAGGTTTCTTTTTTATGGCCATACTTGGCGATCGACTTTCGCCAGATCTTAAATGACCTCCGGAAAATCCGGATTTCCCTTCTTAATAAATTCAGGTATTCCTTCTCTCTCAGACCGTCCTGCTCAAGGCCATTGCAATACGAATTGATATTTCGGAGCATGATTCCAATGAAAGTTGCGCTTTTCATTCTGTCTTCAACCGAGTTGGAAGTTTCAGCCCTTGCGATCTGTTGAGGAATTAAAGTTGCATCGGTGATTAATGAATCTGCAATGTGATCTCTCAAACTATCAGATTGATATAAACTCAATATGTTTTTATTATAACACACAAAAGAACCCAACTCCCTGCTAAGGGTGCTTAATTCAATTGCTTTTTTGTAGATCGGTAGCGATCCGAGATGATTTTGGGACATCATTCTTTTTCAAGGCTTTAGAAACTTAAAATTACATGCTATTTACCCAAAATTGCTTTACTAAATAAAGAGAAATAGTATATTTGCTTAATAAAGTTAAATTTTCAACGTTAAAAAAATTGAAATCACAGATAGATCATCTCAATTGGGGAATATTGCAACAATTACAGGCAAATTCCCGTGAATCCTTTGCCAGCATTGGAAGGAAGGTAGGACTTACTCCCCCGGCAGTTGCTGAACGTGTTAAAAAAATGGAAGACCTCGGAATAATCGAAGGATATTATGCCAGGGTTTCCCATGCCATGGCTGGTTACCAATTAAAAGCTATCATCACCTTAAAGGCCTTTATGGGGAAGTTAAAACCATTCCTTGAAATGGTAACAACCCTTGATGAGGTAGTTAATTGTTATAGAATCACAGGAAATGAAAATATAATAATGGAAGTGGTCCTGAGGGATCAGTTTCACCTTGAACAATTTATCGACAGGCTCATTTTGTATGGGGAGACACGTACACACATCATCCTGTCTGATGTGGTTGCAGATGGTCCGATAAAAAAGCGAAAAGGATAAGAATTATTCCGTAATTTAGAATCAGAAGTAATTCTTCATCTCTTATTTTCGTCATTTTCCTGAAATTTGACATATGATTTGAAGATTCGCGGTCTCAGTGTTTAATTTTGGCCGGATTTTTGAGGAATAGATTGCTATGAAATTTAAGATTTTAGTCTTTCTAGTGATGGTGGGAACTTGTATTTCCGCCTTACAGGGACAGGAAATTGCTATCAGAAAAGGAGTTGTTCGGGATTCTATCCGTATCAACGATTCCATTCCAGAAACTTTCGCACTTTATCTTCCTACTTCCTATGAACCGGGAGGGAAATGGCCGGTACTTTTTGCTATGGATATGCAGGGGAGGGGGAAGCAAATTGTACATATGTTCCGCGAGATTGCAGAAAAGGAAGGTTATATTCTTGCTGCTTCCAATAACATCAATGATAGCCTGTCTATTGTTCAGAATACGCTGATTACGAGCAGAATGTTCAATACTGTCTTTTCGTTGTTTCCTATCCATAAAGAAAGGACGTATACCGCAGGTCTGGGTGTGGGCGCCCAATTCGCATCTATACTTCCCTCTGTAATCAGACCTATTGAAGGAGTTATTTCATTTGGTTCAGATTTGCCTTTTAAGGAGTTGCTTGATCCTAAAAATCCATTTCAGTATATAGGTGTTGTGGGGAGATCCGACTATCATTTTAACGACCTTATTGCAGATTTTAATCTGACAGGTAGTGCCAGACGGGCTCTGGGTCAGCAAAAGTTTATTGATAACCTCCTGGTTTTTGAGGGAGGGCAGGAATGGCCAGATGCCTCCTACCTTCAGCGGGCAGTCGAAATTCTCACCTTGAAATCCAT
This sequence comes from Muriicola sp. E247, assembly GCF_041358175.1. Lineage (NCBI taxonomy): Bacteria > Pseudomonadati > Bacteroidota > Flavobacteriia > Flavobacteriales > Flavobacteriaceae > Muriicola > Muriicola sp. E247. The sequence goes on along the minus strand of NZ_JBGKBE010000004.1, from coordinate 121,035 downwards.
GAATAAAGGCAATGTGCCAAAAGACGATGATTATATCAGAAGTATATACAACCGTAATTTTGCAACCCTGAACAATTTCGTCCTGGAGAATAATTACCTGGCTGCCGCATATATGGCAGAAGAAATGGTCACCAAGTTTAAAGGATTAATTGATCTGGAGGAATTGAAAAAAAGGCGAAAAGTTATCTCAAGAGAAAAGGGATATGACCTTCAGTTGAGAAAGCAAAGGCGATATATGCAGAAAGAATTTTTTATCCGCAATGAATATGACTTCAACCTCAATGATGATGTCCTGACACTCAATTACAACAACCTGGGGTGGTGGAATTACCAGATGGGGGAGATAAAAAAATTCATGAAAAGCGCTGACCCTTTTGAAAAAGAAATGGGGAATCGCCTCCTAGGATTTATCAATGCTCTGGTGGAGGATAACATAGCGCTGGAAAAAGCTCAGAATCCCGTTAATGAAGAAGCATTGAGCTACTTGTGGATGGTGAAGACGATTACATCACCCAAAGAGTATAAGAATTATCTCAATATTATATCAGACAGTGCTAAATATGAAGATTTTGGTACGGCCCTGTTTTATCTGGAAGAATTACTGAAAAACGGGTATACGGATAAGGCTGAACTTTACAGTCTGGAAAATACAGCTCTCCTCCGCATAACACCTGAGTTTAATGAGATCATCGAAAAGTATTTTAAAGACGCCCGTTACGATATTATTGATGAATGAGGTGAGGCAACTGCTCTAGGTCCCATTCTATGACAAGTCCTCTTGCCAGCGATTTCGCTATTTCTTTCCCGTAAAGAAATTCACATAGATAAAGGGCCGCTTCAAAGCTTCGGGCCCCTCCCGCTGAGGTAATGTATTTTCCGTCATGTACAAAAAGAACACTGTCCCTGATGTCTAACATAGGGAACATCTTCCGGTAGGCCACAATATCATCAGGAAAGGTCGTTGAAACCACAGAATCTAATAATCCTGCTTTTGCTAAAACAAATGCCCCGTCGCAATGAGAGGTTACGAATTTTGCTTCCCTGGCAGCCTTTTTTACAAAATCGAGCATTTGTACATCTTTTAAGTCCGAATCCAGATGATGTTCAGCACTGGGAACTACCAGGATGTCAATTGGGGGAAGGGAGTCTTTGGTATAGTCAAAATCGGGAAGGATACGGACGCCTTCGAAAGTGGTCACCGGATTTTTTGTATTCGCAACGGTAAAGGGTTTCATTGGGCGTATGCCTTCGCGATATACGGTGTGTTGAAAAATATCATAGGGAGCTGTAAACTCCGTATTATAGGTGCCTTCCATAAGAAGAAAGGCGACGTTGTAATACTCAGATTGATCTGCTGTGGGAGATTCTTTATCTGCAGACTTTTGATTCGACTTCCTTTCTGGTCCCGAACAGTTGCACATCAGGCATATCAGAGGCAGGGCGAGTGATTGAATTAAGATCCTAAATTTCATTTCGATGATTTTTTAATTAAACGGTTCTGCAATATCACTAAAAACAGGATCCCTAAAACTCCAATAACCATGGCAATAAACCAGGTAGATTTGAATCCGAATTTTGAGATAGATAGCATACCTCCGTTATGTGCGAAAATATGGGAAATAGAAAAAGCAATGTTGTAGAGCGCCATATATTCTCCCTGCTTCCCGGTCCTGGATCTATTCATGGCAAAAGCGCTTGAAAACGGGAAGATGATCATTTCACCAAAGGTCATCAGGATCATGCCAATGATCAACAGGCCTGTCCAGCTCCCAAACGTAAGGAAAACAAAACTCAGCACGGTAAGCAGGAATCCGAGGATCATAAGGCTAAGTTGTGACATAGGTCGGGATTCCAGGAATTTGATCAGGGGCATTTCAAAAACAAAGATGATAAGTCCGTTCATCGCCAGTAACAAGCCAATATTGAATTCACTTAATGATCTGGCCTCATTGTAAAACAGTGGAACCGTAGAAAAATACTGCACAAAAATAAAGCCCAGCAGGATCATGGCAACAATAAAAAGGAGGTAGGAAGAATCTCGATAGGCAGATTTTGGCGATTGATTATACACGATGTCTAGTTCTTTTGCTTTAGCCGGATGGAGCACAAAGAGCAATAGCACCCCTGCCAGAAGGCATGTGGTGCCGTCAATCCAGAATAGTCCGGAGTATCCGGCAGCGGCTATGATCGCTCCGCCAATTGCCGGTCCGGCAGAAAAACCGAGGTTGATAGCCAGTCTTATCAGCGTGACTGAACGGGTTTTGTTTTCGTGTTTGCTATAGGCGCTCATGGCCACATAGGTAGCCGGTCTGAAAGCATCTGCGATTACCATAAGTACAAAAACACCTGCACAAATAGCGTAGTATGATTCAAGGAGCTGAAGCCAGAAGAAGAAAAGGCCTGTGAGCAACAGACTTCCTGTCATTACCTTATAATATCCAATTCTGTCGGTAAGCTTTCCACCCAGCCAGGTTCCTGCGAGTGATCCCAAGCCGAAGCAACTCATGATCACACCGACATTTTCCAGGGTAAATCCGCGATCCTGTGTCAGGTAGAGCGACAGGAAAGGGATCACCATCGTTCCCGCACGGTTGATCAGCGTAACCAGGGCCAGCCACCAAACTTCCCTGGAGAGACCCTTAAAGGAATTCATATAGGAAGTGTACAGCAGCTTCATAAATGGATGGTTACTTTGGTCCTGTTAGTTGCAGGGTTTGCTCCGCGAGTAAATAGTGTTAAATCTAGCTAAAAAATGCCCTAAGTTGTACTTTTGACATAAAACCACCTCTCATGAAGGATTTCTTCTTAGTCTGTTTTTCTATTGGTGCACTTCTGTTATCAGTAAATTGTGGTGATGGAAAAAAATATCACGACCAGGCAGCCCCAAAGGAAATTCCTTCCGATCGAAAACTGGCCTCGATCATTGAATTCCAGAATTCCCTCAATGAAGAATTCTCAGATCCAGAGGTATCTCCTCTTCCAGACCGATACAGAAAGGACTTTCAGGGACTCGATTTTTTTGAGCCTGATACGCTTTACAGTGTTCGGGCCAAATTTGTAAGGACACCAGATGCGATTCCCTTCATGATGCCAACCAATACAGATCGATTGTCTGAGGAAGTGGTCTATGGTGTTGTCACCTTTTCCTTAAATGGAAAAGAGTATCAACTGGAGGTTTATCAGAATGAAGAATTGAAATCGGAGGAAGGTTTTGAAGACTATCTCTTTCTTCCCTTTACCGATGAAACCAACGGAGAACTCACCTATGAGGGAGGAAGGTATATTGATCTTACGATCCCGGAAGAAGATACACTGGTCATTGATTTCAACAAGGCCTACAATCCCTACTGTGCTTACAACAAAAAATACTCCTGTCCGCTCGTACCCAGTCAGAATCATATCAGCACCCGGATTTTAGCCGGCGTAAAGGCGTTTAAATAGACAAAAAGAAAACCCTGGCAAGGTTGCCAGGGCTTATCAACGAACTAAACAAAACTAATAATTACTCCCTGTTTAGAAAGAGTATACTGCTGCGAGGACAAAAGACGACAAACTTTTCATGCTTGCTCCATCTGAGTCCAGGAAGGCATCGTCAGAAGCGTTATCCAGTCTGAGTTCTGGTTTGATAACCAGGTCTCCGATTGTAGCACTTCCTGTTAGTGTAAGGGCCAGTACGCTGGAATCCTCAACTCCTGTGCCGATAGCTCCGAAGTTTCCGGTTTCTGTGAAGTATTCTCCTCTCAGACCCAGGGTAAAAGTGTCTGAGGTCTGGTATTGAGGATATAGCGCAACACCTGCAAATCCGGTGTCGTCTGCACCGTCAAAATAAGCTGCATTAATCCCGAGGTAAAAATCTTCATCGATATCAAATCCCCCGGTATAGTCGATTTCAAAATTTCCGTCGTCGGCAATGAGGTTCAAATATTGTCCGCTGTAACCGAGTTGGGCTCCGTAGGCGTATTTTCCGTTGGGATTAAACTCAGTAATATCCGTGGGATTCATTACAGCAAGCATTAATGACCAGTCATTTCCCAGATCAAAATCGGCCTTGAGCCCTGTATGACTAAAGGGTCCGTAAGAGAACAGATAAGAGGTACTGTAGTTGAAGTTACCTGCAGGGGAGATTACTTCGTAGCCCAGGAAGGTGTTGAAATTACCAAAGGTCAGGGTTACAGATTCACTTACGTTCCAGTATACGTATAACTGGTTGACAATATTCCCTGTAGCTGAATACAGCGGAGATGCAAAAATGGCATCCGTTCCTCTTGGGCCGAAGACAAGATCGGCAACAAAACCTACATCATCGCCTTCGTAATTGGCAATTACATTGGCCATGCCCAGGGCAAAGCCGGGAAGATTGGCAAATGAAGAGCCGGGAGCGGAATAATTTACACCTGAGTTAGCTGAATTAAGGTTGGCCCTGTAATAGGCATCAACGGTACCACTAATTGTGAATTTCTTTTCTTCCGCGGCCTCTTCTTCCTGAGCTAAAACCGAAAAAGTACTGGTCAGGAGAAAGAGAAAAACTATTTTTTTTGCGAAATTTGTTGTTATAATCGTTTTCATATTTCTGTGTTTGTATGTCCTCTTTAGAGGATGTTATTACTCTTTTAAGTTGAAATTTTGGAAAAGGTTATAGACGGAGCGTTCTGCCAAACGCTCCGTCACCTTTTTATTAATGTTGGTTCATTCTGAAATCTGCATAGGAGTCCATCCCGTGTTCGTGAAGGTCGAGTCCTTCAATTTCTTCTTCTTTTGATACTCTAATTCCAATAGTTTTCTTTAAGCTGTAAAAGATTATAAATGCTGTTAGAGAACAAAATGTAGCTGCTGCACCTACACCGGCCAGTTGATAGAGAAATTGTTCTCCTCCGGCTTTTGCACCAAACATTCCAACGGCGAGTGTTCCCCATATACCACAGATTAAGTGGACAGTTACCGCACCAACCGGGTCGTCGAGTCTGAGCCTGTCGATAAGGGCAACGCCAAGGACGATGATAAACCCTGCAATCAGACCGATAACAACTGCTTCATTAGGAGACATCAGATCTGCTCCGGCAGTTATTCCGACTAGTCCGCCCAGGATTCCGTTCAGGAACATGGTAAGGTCAAGGTTTTTATAGAGTATGGTTGAAAGGATAAGGGAGCCTACACCTCCCGCAGCTGCCGCTAAACTGGTAGTGACAAGTACAAGGGAAGTAAGTTCGGGATCACCTGATAAAACAGAGCCCCCGTTAAATCCGAACCAGCCCAGCCACAGGATAAGAACCCCGGCAGTAGCCATTGGGATATTGTGTCCCGGAATTGCTTTTATTTCTCCCTTGTCTCCAAATTTTCCAATTCGTGCGCCAAGGAGATAAATCCCGATAAGCGCTCCCCAACCTCCAACGGAGTGAACCAGGGTAGATCCTGCAAAATCATAAAATCCGGCGTCATCACCTCCTAGTGTTGAAAGGAATCCACCTCCCCATTGCCATGATCCGACTATAGGATATACCAGGCCTACATAAAAGATGGTAAAAATCATAAAGGGGCCGATCTTAATTCTTTCGGCAACAGCTCCCGAAACGATAGTGGCAGCTGTGGCGGCAAACATGCCCTGAAAGAGGAAATCTGTCCACCAGGTATAACCTCCATCGGCGTATTCAGGTGTCATACCGTTTTCCGGCGCGGCAATACCGAAGCCTGCAAAATCGAGTATACCGGCAGAACCGTCGGCAAAACCTGGGTACATAAGGTTAAAACCCCCTATATAGTACATCAGTAAGCCTACTGTGATGATAAAGATGTTCTTAAAAAGTATATTAATAGTGTTTTTTTGTCTGGTAAGCCCTATTTCTAAAAAGGCAAATCCTGAATGCATGAAGAATACCAATGCGGTACAAACCATCATCCATATATTGTTAGCTGTAAATAATCCTGCTTCCATATTTCTTTACTTGTGAGTTAGTTTTTTGCTTTAGTTAATTCCGTCATGGCCGTTTTCACGTGTTCTGATTCTGTATGCCTCCAGGACATCTGAGACAAAAATCTTTCCGTCTCCTACATTACCGGTATACGCAGCTTCCAAAACTGTATTGACCGTTCTTTCCAGAAAATCATCTGAGACCACAATTTCGAGGTACCGTCTTTGGATATCAGAAGTGCTATAGGAAATCCCTCTGTAGACATGTCCCTGTTTTTCATTTCCGACACCGGTGACATCCCAGTAACTGAAGAAATTCACCTCAATTTCATGAAGTGCTTTTTTCACATCATCAAATTTCGATTTTCGAATAATTGCTTCTACTTTTTTCATCGTATTAGTTTATTGTTGATGGGCCAAATATTGTATTATTTTAATTGACCCCCTAAAAAAATAGGGGTATGTTGATTATTTTTATTATTATAATAAATTATACCCTTAATAAATAGGGGTATGATATTCTAAACTTTGTAATTTGAAAATATGATTATTTTGTAGGGGTGTATTAACATACACCGTAAGAATTGGTGTATCTAGTGGGAATAAAGTTTAAGAACGCTGGCTTTAATTATAGTTTAAGAAAGGAATTTAACAAGCCAGAGACCCATCGCGACTGCGAGGATTCCTGCCAATATACTGCTCAGCGTATAGATTAGAAAAGAGAATATCTGCCCCTCTCGTAGCATACCATAGTTTTCAAGGGCAAATGAAGAAAAGGTGGTAAAGCCTCCACAAAATCCTATGGTAAGGAAAATAAGAAGTGTATTATTAAGTGCAGCAGATTTTGTGGCAATTCCAAGGATGAGACCAATAAGGAAGCATCCAATTATATTAACACTAAAAGTGCCCAGAAAAAAAGAACTGAAATAGGGATTAAGAAACTTACTGATAAGAAAGCGTAAGCCGCTGCCAATACCTCCTCCAAGAAAGACCAGTAAAAAGTGTTTCATTTCCTAAAGATAGGAATCTAAATGGCTTTTCTGTATTCTGAGGATGTCCAATCGAGAGGATAAATTATCTCTTCATTGGCTTGTGTTTTGCCACCCTGAATTTCTGTCTGATTGCGTTTATTTGTAAACAAACTAAAAGCGAGAAGAGCAGCATTTACTAAAATCAAAACAAAGAAAATGGTAAAAAAGGTTGTCATTTATCGGATTTCTTTGATACTATAACGCAAAAGTACGTGTTTTCTTATAGTATACGCACGAAACGGGGATAATGTTGTCAGAGAAGCAATTTTTGTGGTGTAGCTAAAAAATTTGTTAATTTTTCAGCAGATATTTAATAGTAAAAAGAAAAATTATGAAAAGGATAAAAACAATACCCACCCATTTTACTCCATTGTAATTTTTATTGTGAAGTTTTTTGTCCTTTCTATAAGAAAATACAATAACAACCGTAAAAAATAGAACAAAAAGGGCGGCAAAGATTAATTGTCCAGTGCTGAACATATTTTATATTTTAGCACAAAACTACGTCAAAAAGCGATACCATGAAAAGCAAGATAGATGCCGTTGCCCTATTTCATCGCTCCTTCGGTCTTGGAGTGTCGGAAACTCCCAAAGCCAATTTGGGGGAGGCTAAAAACTTACTGCGTTACAATCTAATGGACGAAGAGAACGAAGAGTACTATGAAGCAGCTCAGAAAGGTGATCTCGTGGAAGTCGCAGATGCCCTGGGGGATATGCTCTATATTTTATGTGGAACCATTCTCGAGCACGGGATGCAACATATTATTGAAGAGGTTTTCGAGGAGATTCAGCGCAGCAATATGAGTAAGCTCGGGGAAGATGGGAAACCCATATACCGTGAGGATGGGAAAGTATTGAAAGGTCCTTCTTATTTTAAACCGGATATCAAGGCCATCCTCGACAAGTAAGGAGCAACTTAACCTGATACCCCTGATATTAATCTAGTCGATTTTAAATCGCCACCCAAAAGGATCTTCTGCCCTGTTGTACTGAATGTCTGTTATTCGTTTTTTCAGGAGTGAGGCATAGCTATTCTCCAATTCTGGTAACATATAGTCTGCATCTCTGTGTCCGAAACCTGATATAGGAGAAATTACGGCCGCAGTACCTGCACCAAACATCTCTTTCAGGCTACCGTTTTTAGAGGCTGAAATAAGCTCCTCAACCCTAATTTTTCGAATTTCTACCGGAATATCCTCAGCCTTTGCAATATCGAGAACACTTTTTCTCGTAACACCATCCAGGATTCGATCACTAACCGGACTGGTCATTAGTGTATCATTGATTCGAACAAAGATATTCATGGCTCCGGCCTCTTCTATGTACTCATGCGTATTGTCATCGGTCCAAATCACTTGCTGATAGCCCTTTTCAACCGCGAGTTGAGTGGGATAAAACTGCCCGGCGTAATTTCCTCCAGCCTTTGCAAATCCGACCCCTCCGTTAGCAGCCCGCGAATACTTCTCCTCTATGAGAACTTTGATCTTCCCGGCAAAATAGGGTCCGGAAGGAGCACAGACAATAAAGAATTTGTACTGATCTGCAGGAGAGGCATGCAATCCCACGCCTGAAGCAAATATAAAAGGCCTTACATATAATGAACTTCCCGGAGTGGTAGGAATCCAGTCTTTTTCCAGTTTTAAAAGCGTACGCAGGCCTTCCATAAATATTTCCTTAGGAAGCTCTGGAATGGAAATTCGTTTGGAAGATATATTGAGTCTTTTCTGGTTTTCGTCAGGTCTGAAAAGCCAGGCCTGCCCTTCAGCGTCCTTGTAGGCTTTCATTCCTTCAAAAACGGATTGCCCGTAATGAAAGATCTTGGCCGCCGGATCTAAGGATATAGGACCGTATGGTTTAATGTGAGGGGTTTGCCATGCCCCGTCCTTATAATCGCAAACCAACATATGATCTGAATAGACCTTTCCGAAAGGAAGATTGGAAAAATCTACCTTGGCGATCTTGGATTCCTTTATTTTCTCAACAATTATTTTCCCTGTGGTAGTCTCCATATGTTGTGTTTTACTTCTCAAAATTAAACATTTATACCCTCTTATTCCTTCTTTTTTAAGCGAAAAATGACCAGCTTTGCAGAGTAATCTCAAATTCTAAATAAAATGAAAGGTTTTAACATTATCCTTGTTGTTTTTCTTCTTCTGGGGAGTTGTAAGGAGAAGAATTCTCAAACAGAAACGCCGGTAAAAGAAGCAGAAAAAGAGGTGGCCACTGTTTTTGGCAGCGCTTTTGAAGCCGATGAAGTAAAATCAGCATCCGATATGGCAAAAGCAATTACCGGGCTTCAGCAAACTGATAGCCTTGATGTCACCTTTAGCGGAGAAGTTACCGAAGTTTGTCAGATGAAAGGATGCTGGATGAAAGTTGCACTGGGAGAAGAGGAAGAAATACGCGTGACATTTAAAGATTACGGATTTTTTGTTCCAAAGGATATTGCTGGCAGGGAAGTAACCCTTCGCGGCAAAGCTTTTACTGAAACAATAAGTGTTGAAGACCAGAAGCATTACGCCGAGGACGGAGGCGCTACAAAAGAAGAGATCGATCGGATCACAACACCTAAATCTACTTATAGCTTCGTTGCCGACGGGGTTCGGTTAACAAATTGATGTGAAAAGATCCATTATTACAACCGGCGATGGATCAAAGACTATTTCCCTTGATGAATGGAATGAACAATACCACTCCAAGCACGGGGCGATACAGGAAGCCTATCATGTATTTATCAAACACGGGCTGCATGCTTCTCTGAAAAATCCTATTGCCATCCTGGAAGTTGGCTTTGGAACCGGACTCAATGCTCTGATCACCCTTCACGAAGGGATAAAGCGAAATTTACACATTAAATACACCGGGGTAGAAGCCTTTCCTGTTTCCCCTGAAGAAGTTGGCGAGTTAAATTATGTGGAAGCCCTGCAACTACCCCAGTTAGATGCCACATTTAATCAAATGCACAGCTGTGATTGGGAGGAGGCAATACCTCTGTCTCCGAATTTTATTCTGAATAAAAATAAACTGGATTTCAGGGAGATCAACTCAGAGGGCGAATATGACCTTATCTATTTCGATGCTTTTGGAGCAAGGGTGCAGCCCGAGTTATGGACCCAGGATATATTTCAGAAAATGTTTAATGCTCTTAAAGATAAAGGAATACTGGTTACTTATTCGGCCAAAGGAAGTGTAAGACGAGCTATGGATGCAGTAGGTTTTAACGTTGAGCGTCTCCCAGGTCCGCCGGGAAAACGGGAAATGCTTCGAGCTATTAAGAAATGATTCCAAAAGGTAATTGTAAATAGAATAAAACCTTAGACAACATTGTTAAACCTTATATAAAGCCCCGCCTTTTCCTCCGCAAAACAAATATCTTTACAAAAAAAGCTATATGCGCATTTTGATCACAGGGGCGACGGGGTTGATTGGCAGTGCCATAGTTCAGAAATGCCGCGAAAATAACATCGACGTTAACTACCTCTCTACCCAAAAACAAAAGCTTACCCAGGAGAATGACTTAAAAGGATTCTATTGGAATCCTCGTAAAGGAGAAATTGATATGGCTTGTTTCGACGGTGTTTCGGCTGTAATCAATCTTGCGGGATCATCCATTTCACAGCGGTGGACAAGATCGAACAAAAAAAAGATTCTCAGTAGTAGAATTGATAGTCTGCGTACCCTAAGATCAGCTCTGGAAAAAATCAATACCGAAGAAATAACATCCTTTGTTTCTGCTTCGGCAATTGGAATTTATCCTCATTCTTTTGATCATTACTACACTGAGGATGAAAAAGATGTTGACGACAGCTTTCTGGGGGAAGTAGTTGCAAAATGGGAGCAGGAAATTCAAGAATTTTCACAATTTTCATTTTCTGTAGCCACCCTACGTGTTGGATTGGTACTCTCGATGGAGGGTGGTGCCCTTCCTGCATTGGTGAGACCTGTAAAGGCCTATGTTGGTGCGGCTTTTGGCAGCGGGGAACAATGGCAATCCTGGATTCATATCGATGATCTGGCAAGGCAATTTTTATTTATTGTGGAACACAGTATTGATGGTGTATTTAATGGGGTGGCGCCAAACCCGGTTACTAATAACCGACTTGTAAAGGAAATAGCAGAAATTCTCAACAGACCTTTATTTCTGCCTAATATTCCCCGGGGGCTTATGCGACTAATTCTGGGAGAGATGTCCTTGCTGTTGTTTGTAAGTCAGCGGGTGAGTAGCAAGAAAATTGAAGAAGAAGGATTCGAGTTTTATTATAAAAATATTTGTAGTGCCCTTCAAAACGTCATTCTCCCGGAAGAAGAGGAAAGTGATATCTACCACAAAGAATTCGTTTAAGTCTTGATATCAGGCCTGGAACTTTTAAATCATCCTTTTTCGAGGGTGTTTTTTTTGTGACATTTTGACATTTTAAGATAAATGGCAGTACTTTTGCCATCTTCAATTAACATTGTCCTAAAAAACGCAAAGAGCAATGAGTAAAAAAGAAAGAACAGAAGAAACGGAGGAGATAGTGAACGAATTGCACAACGAAGAGACTCAGGCAGAAGAGAACCAGGAATCCCAGGGTTCAATGGATCAGGAAGAATCCGCTCCCTTATCAGAGGTGGAAAAGCTCGAAGGGGAATTAGAGAAGGAGAAAGATAAATTTCTTCGACTTTTTGCTGAATTTGAAAATTTCAAGAGACGGACTGCCAAAGAGCGGATGGAACTTTTTAAAACCGCCGGCCAGGAAGTCATGGTTTCGCTCCTTCCGGTTTTGGACGACTTTGAACGCGCCCTGAAAGAATTAGGAAAATCTTCAGAAAATGAAATGTTCAAGGGAGTTGAACTCATTTACAATAAGTTTAAAGATACCTTAAAGTCTAAAGGTCTTGAAGAAATAAAGGCTGCGGAAGGCGACGCTTTTGATGCTGAAATTCACGACGCCATAACACAGATCCCGGCACCCAACAAGAAATTAAAAGGGAAGATCATCGATGTGGTAGAGAAGGGTTATAATCTGGGAGATAAGATTATCAGACACCCCAAAGTGGTGGTTGGCAATTAATCTGAAATTATGAAAGAAGATTTTTACGAAATACTGGGGATCAGCAAATCGGCCACTGCTGCTGAGATAAAAAAGGCTTACAGAAAAAAGGCTTTGGAATACCATCCGGATAAAAATCCTGGTGACGCTAAGGCAGAAGAAATGTTTAAAAAGTCGGCTGAAGCCTATGAAGTCCTCAGTGATCCTGATAAACGGGCCAGGTATGATCAATACGGTCATGCTGCCTTTGAAGGTGGTGGATTTGGTGGTGGAGGTATGAATATGGAAGATATCTTCAGCCAGTTTGGAGATATATTCGGCAGTGCCTTTGGTGGAAGTTTTGGAGGTTTTGGAGGCTTTGGGGGTGGTCAGCGCCGGGTGAAGGGAAGTAACCTCAGGATCCGGGTAAAGCTAACACTCGAAGAAGTAGCCCAGGGTGTAGAAAAGAAAGTAAAAGTAAAGCGAAAAGTAAAGGCCGAGGGCGTTACTTACAATACCTGTGCTAGCTGTAATGGTAACGGACAGGTCACCAAAATTACCAATACCATCCTGGGACGAATGCAAACGGCAGCCACCTGCAGCAGTTGTGGGGGAAGTGGACAGATCATAGATCATCGTCCTGCAGATGCAGATGCTCAGGGATTAAAGGTAGTTGAAGAGACAGTTTCTATTAAAATTCCGGCCGGGGTGGAAGACGGAATGCAGCTCAAGGTAAGTAATAAAGGAAATGAAGCTCCTGGAAACAGTATTCCGGGAGATCTTCTGGTAGCTATTGAAACCAGGGAGCACGAAACCCTGAAAAGGGAGGGGGATAACCTGCATTACGATCTTTATGTAAGCATCTCAGATGCTGTACTGGGTACCTCCAAAGAAATCGATACTGTAGGGGGGAAAGTGAGGATAAAACTCGAACCCGGAATACAGTCGGGAAAAATACTTCGCCTTCGCGGAAAGGGGATTAATAACCTCAACGGATATGGGAGTGGAGATCTTCTTGTCCACGTCAATGTATGGACTCCAAAGGAGCTAAATAAGGAACAACGTGAATTTTTTGAAAAAATGAGTCAAAATGAAAATTTTGAGCCCAAGCCGGAGAAATCGGATAAATCATTTTTTGAAAAAGTAAAAGACATGTTTTCTTAAACCAATGAATCCCGAATTAAATAAAAAACGTATATTTGGTTCGATATTGGGCAACCAATATTAATTTTCTTTTTCATAGCAATTTTTTTCCCATCCTCGATCCTTCGGGGATGGGTTTTGCTTTTTTAAGGGTAGTATGATCTACTCTGCAGCTAATTTTTTCCTCTAATTTTATCACATTCCATTCTCTGTCTGATGCGTCATAACAGGAATTGAGGTTTGATTAAGAATGCGGTATTCACCCTGTTTGGAAGCAGCTTAAAAAGGGCTTTATTATATTGACTAAACCTTGATTCTTTTACCCTCAATTCTATATCTTTGAAAAAATTGCCTGCATGAGTTCTATCCTGGTTGCCGATCGGATTACCAAACAGTTCGGAGCCCAATTTGCTCTTAAAGATGTCTCCCTTGAAATACCTGCTAACAGTATTTATGGATTGTTAGGCCCTAATGGGGCGGGTAAGACCACGCTTATCAGAATCATCAACCAGATAACGTATCCGGACAGTGGACAAATTCGTTTTGCCGGTGAACCTCTGCAGCCGCATCATATTGCTATGATCGGGTATTTGCCTGAGGAAAGAGGCCTTTATAAAAGTATGAAAGTGGGCGAACAGGCTTTGTACCTGGCCCAGTTAAAAGGTCTATCCAAAGCCGAAGCTAAAAAAAGGTTGCTTTATTGGTTTGATCGTCTCCAGATAGGAGATTGGTGGAACAAAAAAATACAGGAACTCTCTAAAGGTATGGCACAAAAAATACAATTTATTGTGACCGTACTACACCAGCCCAAATTGTTGATATTCGATGAGCCATTTAGCGGTTTTGACCCAATTAATGCGAACATTATCAAAGAAGAGATTTTGCATCTGAAGGAACAGGGAACCTCAATAATCTTTTCTACGCATCGAATGGAATCTGTTGAAGAGATTTGTGAATATATTACACTACTGCACAATGCTGAAAAGATTCTGGATGGGAAACTATCCGATATTAAAAAGCAGTATAAGAATAACATCTACAATGTAGGAATGGCCATTCAGCAAGGCGAGGAGTTCCTCAAAGAACTGTCAGAAAGATTCCAGATAATATCTCCTTCCTTTGATCCTGTCGCGTCGGAACTGGAATTTCAGATTCAACTACCCTCCGGGGATACCAGATCTCTGCTCAATCAGCTTTCTTCCAAAGGAACCATTTATAATTTTGTAGAGACCATCCCCACGGCCAATGACATATTCATCAAAACCGTTCAAAGCAAATCTGTCAATGAATAAGTTAGGCCTGATTATAAAACGGGAATACCTCGCTAAAGTGAGAAATAAATCCTTTGTGATCATGACTTTCTTGAGTCCAATCCTAATGGTAGGGATGGTTGTCCTAATTGCCTATTTGACAAAGATTAACGATAGTGAGACCAGGGTGATTGGAATTCTCAATGAAAGCCCCTTTTATTCTGATGATTTCGCGTCAACGGAGGCTTTGTCTTTTGTCGTTCTCAGAGATCTGAATCTCAGCGAGGCAAGGGATTCCGTGATTAACCAAAACTTTTATGGCTTGTTGTATCTCCCCGAGGGAACTACGGCAGAAGAGGTTGCCAGGCAGGCCTATTTCTATTCAAAAGAAGCACCTAATTCGGGAATTACCGATAGGCTTGATGCCATTTTTCGCGATCGGTTACGGCAACAAAAACTAATTGAGCTGGGGGTTACCGCAGAGGAATTTGCATCAATAGATTCGGGGTTCCAGCTTAAAACCGAAACCTTTGAAGGGCAACAGAATTTAAAGGGAATCAATGAATTAAAAGCTTTTATAGGTGGTGGATTCGGCTACCTTATCATGATGTTTATTATCATCTACGGCGGCTTTGTGATGCGTAGTGTAATTGAAGAAAAAACCAGTCGGATTATCGAAGTAATTATTTCATCGGTAAAACCTTTTCAGTTAATGATGGGCAAGATCATAGGCACTTCTCTGGCGGGACTAACACAGTTTGCCATCTGGATCTTTTCAGCAACCTTATTATTGTTTACGGTGATGTCATTTCTGGGATTGGAAACTTCGGCATTTCAAAGCGCTTCAGTTTTGCCGGGAGGTACAGTAAGTGAGCTGAGTAGTATGGGGTCAGATGTCAGCGAGATGCAATTATACGCCAATGAATTATTTCAGATTCCATGGGCCATGCTGATCTTCTTTTTTATGATCTATTTTGTTCTGGGCTATCTTATTTACAGCTCCATCTATGCGGCCATTGGTGCAGCGGTTGATAATGAAACAGATACACAGCAATTTATTTTTCCGATTATTCTCCCTCTGATGCTGGCAATTTATGTGGGCTTCTTCTCTGTATTTGGGAATCCTCACGGACCTATTGCAGTAGGGTTTTCACTTTTTCCACTTACCTCACCGATCGTTATGTTGATGAGGCTTCCGGGGGGTCTAGGAGAAGGTGGCGTCCCAATCTGGCAACTCGTACTTTCTATATTCTTTCTACTGATTACCTTTATAGGCATTGTATGGCTGGCAGCAAAGATTTACAGGGTAGGAATTCTGATGTATGGAAAAAAACCCAGTTATAAAGAATTATTTAAATGGTTAAAATACTGAGATGGAAAAGCTAAAGACAATTTTCTCGAAATTTAATGACTTTCTTTCCTATCAGATTATTGAAAGTGAGAGTATTCATATCACTGTAGGAACCTTTCTTTCTATAGTCATTGCCATTGTTGTGGTTACTTATTTGCTTCGGATTGTTCATAATTTAGTAGTTAAGAAGTTACCCGTCTCTGATAAAAACAAGTTTGTCAGCATTTTTTCCTTTTTAAAATACCTTTTTTACGTTCTGGTCATCACTGTTATTCTTCATTCCTCAGGGGTTAATCTGACCGTATTACTGACAGCTTCTGCCGCCTTATTCGTAGGCTTGGGATTTGCCTTGCAAACCCTCTTTCAGGACATTATTTCAGGGGTTATGATGATTCTTGATCAATCCATACACGTAGGGGACATTATTGAGGTGGAAGGTAAAGTGGGAAAGGTTTTCGAAATACGCCTGAGAAGTACAAGAGCTTTAACACGAGACGACAAGGTACTCATTATTCCAAACCATATCTTTTTAACCAATACGATATACAATTATACACAGAACTATAATACTACCCGTGAATCACTGGTAGTTGGTGTGGCCTACGGCAGTGATGTGCAATTGGTGACAAAAATCTTGGAAGAAATTGCCACGGATCAAATGGGAGTTTTAAGAGACCCACCTCCTTTTGTTCAATTTGATGACTTTGGAGATTCAGCTCTTGTGTTTTCTTTGAACTTCTTTATAGAAGACGGATTTAGGGTGCCCCGAATGCGCAGTGAAATGCGTTATAAAATAGATGATCAATTCAGGAAGAATGGTGTTACTATTCCATTTCCACAAAGGGATGTACATTTTTTCCAGCATGGTCCTATTGCCATGAAGAAAGACTAAATAACATAGCTATATTCTAATTTGCAATAGAATCCCTGGCACCGTTTTTGAACTGTCTGGGAAAGGAAGCGGAAAAGTCCGGTTTTAATACAACAATAACTTTAAGATATGCCAAAAATATTAGTGATAGAAGATGAGGCAGCCATTCGCAGGGTATTGGTGAAAATTCTCTCTGAAGAGAATGAAAAATACCAGTTGGAAGAAGCCGAAAATGGGCAAAAAGGAATAGAGTCAATCAAAAAGAACGATTACGATCTGGTTCTTTGTGATATAAAAATGCCTAAAATGGATGGGGTGGAAGTGCTGGAGGCGGCGCGGAAAATAAAACCGGAAATTCCGTTCATTATGATCTCGGGACATGGCGACCTCGATACTGCGGTCAATACCATGCGACTTGGGGCCTACGACTATATATCCAAACCGCCCGATCTCAACAGGTTGCTCACAACCGTAAGAAATGCACTCGACAGGAAGGAATTGGTGGTGGAAAACAAAATTCTCAAAAAGAAAGTGAGTAAGAAATACGAGATGATCGGTGATAGTCCGGAAATCTCTAATATCAAAGAAATTATTGAGAAAGTAGCTCCAACCGATGCCAGGGTATTAATAACAGGTGCTAACGGAACAGGAAAGGAATTGGTAGCCCATTGGATCCATCAGAAAAGCGAAAGGAGTAATCATCCTTTTATTGAAGTGAATTGTGCGGC
The DNA here is from genome assembly GCF_041358175.1 of Muriicola sp. E247. Lineage (NCBI taxonomy): Bacteria > Pseudomonadati > Bacteroidota > Flavobacteriia > Flavobacteriales > Flavobacteriaceae > Muriicola > Muriicola sp. E247. Next base: position 103,744 of record NZ_JBGKBE010000004.1, on the reverse strand, counting down.
AATACCTTCAGAACTTATTGAAAGTGAATTGTTTGGGCACGTCAAAGGAGCTTTCACCTCGGCCATAAAAGACAGAGCAGGAAAATTTGAAGCGGCGAATAAAGGCACCATTTTTTTAGACGAAATAGGAGACATGAGCCTTTCAGCACAGGCCAAAGTGCTGAGAGCCCTGCAGGAAAATAAGATTTCCAGAGTAGGTTCTGATAAGGATATCAATGTGGATGTACGAGTAGTGGCCGCGACCAATAAAAACCTACAAAAGGAAATTGAAGAAGGCCGGTTCAGAGAAGACCTTTATCACAGGCTCGCTGTCATTCTGATACAAGTACCTGCCCTGAATGAACGCAGGAAAGATATTCCCTTGCTGATTGAACATTTTTCTGAAAAAATCGCAGGGGAACAAGGTACTGTTCCAAAAAAATTCTCCCCAAAAGCGGTTTCGCTTTTAAAGGAATACGACTGGACAGGTAATATCCGGGAATTGCGCAATGTGGTGGAGCGACTCACCATCCTGGGAAATGATGAGATTACAGAGGCTGACGTAAAGCTTTTCGCAAGCAAGTAAATTCTTGTTCCTGGTCAAGGATACTGGCTTCAGGGACACTGATTACCGAGCTTTATTAATGCTTTGGCAGCAATTTCTTTCGTTCTGAGGTTGTAATACTTCTTCCCTTCTGTAAGGTCGGAATTTAGCAATTCCAGCTCGCAACGTTCAAAGACCTGGGATACATAGGCATTTGCTTCTGTGCAGGGAAGTGTGGCGATGACCTTTTGAAGTGAAAGTTCAAAATCAAGCAATGAAGCATCGATCCTGGCCTCGAGTTCTTTTCCGGCAATAGGCTTGAATATACTTTTCTTCTCCTCCATTTCCTTAGTATTGACCGCTAATAAGTCGTTCCCATACTCACTACTGTGGATTTCTGCGTGATCCGCCAGAGCTTCCTGGCTGCTATTTGCGTGTTCCAGGGCTTTTTTTAATAGTATACGGGTACTTAAAATTGAGCCAGCCTTGATTGCCTTTTTTAAATAGCTTTCGCCCTCTTCAATATTCTGCATGGCGAATTCACATCCGCAATCTTCAAATTGTTCCATGGATTTTTCAATGGCACTTATCGCCTTATAAGCATAGTAGTGAACCATTTTAATCTTATCGGCAGAAATGGCCTTCTGAGTATTGGTCTTTATAAAGCTGAGATTGGATCCTGCATAGTCACAGGCATTAGAAGGTTCCATCCCGGCAAGTAAAGGGGATAGAGCAAGCCACAGATAAGTGATCAGTCCTTTCATAGTCTACATTAAGGTTACTACGTAAGATTCAGGACCTATAAAGGTAGTACAGCCTTTGAGGATCACCATATTTTATCGTTATATGGCGAAAAACGCAGGATTTCGGTGCTTTTTTACCAATGAAAATGGTCAATATGTTTAATTATTGTTACGAATTACCGGGGTAGCATAATTTATTTTATATTCAGGCTATGAAGAAAATAGACAGTAATTCTTATAGGGTAGAAAAGGCTGCAAAACTAAATGCCATCCCTACTTTCGAGGATTTTGGAAAATCAGATAAAAAGCTGAAAAAGTACCTTGAAAAGATAAGGATAGAGCTGGGCAAGTTTCAGGATGTGATGTATGCCCACGATAAATACAGCGTACTTATTTGTCTGCAGGGAATGGATACAGCCGGAAAAGACAGTCTAATCCGTGAGGTTTTTAAGGATTTTAATGTTAGAGGGGTGCAGGTGCACAGTTTTAAAGTACCCACCGAATTGGAACGCAGCCATGATTATCTGTGGCGGCATTATATCGCTTTGCCCCAGAAAGGAAAATTCGGGGTGTTTAACCGTACACATTATGAAAATGTGCTGGTCACCAGGGTTCACCCCTCCTATATTCTTGGAGAACATATCCCCGGTATTCACACCGTTGAAGATATAGATGAAAAATTCTGGGAAGATCGTTTCAGGCAGATCAATGATTTTGAACTCCATCTGGCTCAGAACGGAACCATCATCTTTAAATTCTTTCTTCACCTTTCCAAAGAGGAGCAGCGGCAGCGATTACTGAGACGACTTGAAAAGAAGGAAAAGAACTGGAAGTTCTCAGCAGGCGACCTCAAAGAAAGAGCCCTGTGGGATTCCTATCAGGAATGTTATGAAGAGGCAATTAACAATACTTCCAAAACGCATGCCCCCTGGTTTGTTATCCCTGCAGATAACAAGGAAGCAGCCCGGGTAATCGTTGCAGAGATCCTGCTACAGGAACTGGCTAAATACACAGATGTGGTAGAGCCGGAACTGGATGAAAAAACTAAAGCAAACATCGAAGAATACAAAAAGCAATTAGAAAGCGAATGATTAGGATAACAATTACTCTATTCCTGATGCTGCAAATTCACAATGTGGCAGCACAGACCGATGATGAAAAACAAATCAGAACAATTTACGATTTGGCTCTAACTAAGGGCAAGACGTATGACTGGCTAAACTATTTGTCTAACCAGATTGGAGGTCGGCTATCTGGTTCAGTACAGGCAGAACAGGCCGTTAACTACACCAAAGCACAACTTGATTCCCTGGGTCTCGACAAGGTCTGGCTTCAGCCCGTTATGGTGCCCAAATGGGTAAGAGGAACGCCGGAATTTGCTTACCTGGAGAGCAAGCCCGGATATACAAGCAATGTCCCGATTTGTGCCCTTGGAGGTTCAGTGGCGACTCCTCCAGGCGGAGTGAAAGCTGAGGTGGTTGAAGTAAAAAGTTTTGAAGAGCTGGAAACTCTTGGTAGAGACAAAATTCAAGGTAAGATCGTTTTTTATAACAGGCCGATGGATGCCCGACTCCTCAATACTTTCAGAGCCTATGGCGGGGCAGTAGACCAGCGTTCAAAGGGGGCGGCAGAAGCATCCAAATACGGTGCTGTAGGAGTTATTGTGAGGTCGATGAATCTCCGGCTGGACGACAATCCCCATACAGGTTCCACCAATTATGGAGACCTCCCGGAAAAGGACAGGATTCCTGCAGCAGCAATAAGTACCAATGGGGCTGAATTTTTAAGTACAACCCTAAAGCTCAATCCGAAAATCCTGTTTTATTTTAAGTTGAATTGCAAACAACTTGAAGATGTACAGTCCTATAATGTGATCGGTGAGATCAAAGGCAGCACAAAGCCCGAAGAGGTTATGGTTGTAGGAGGTCATCTTGATTCCTGGGACCTGGGAGACGGGGCTCATGACGACGGAGCCGGATGCGTGCAAAGTATGGAAGTGCTTCGCCTTTTAAAGTTGAGTGGGTATAAACCGAAGAGGACGATCAGGGCAGTCTTGTTTATGAATGAAGAAAACGGACTTCGGGGTGGTAGGAAGTATGCTTCCGAAGCCGACATAAATGGTGAAAAGCATGTATTTGCCCTCGAAAGTGACGCCGGAGGTTTTACCCCCAGAGGATTTTCCTTTGACAGTTCTGAATCTGATTTTAATACCGTCCTGAGTTGGAAATCTTTGTTTGAACCATACCATTCTGCTGAATTTACCCAGGGAGGGGGAGGCGCTGATATCGGACCATTGAAAAAGCCGGGAATCGTTCTGGCCGGACTGCGGCCTGATTCACAACGGTATTTTGCCCATCACCACGCGCAGAATGACACTTTTGAACATGTCAACAGACGCGAACTCGAACTAGGTGCAGCTGCGATGACCAGTTTGATTTACCTCGCCGATAAATACGACTTGGGAACGGCCCAATAGCGGTCAATTTTCGAGTTATATCAGATGCAATCAAAAGCCGGGTGTTCCGGGCATTAATTCATATCTTTGCCCCTTTAAAAACTTTACGCCATGCAAGACGGAATATACGCTAAGTTCAACACCACTAAAGGAGAAATCCTAATAAAGCTCACTCATGATAAAACACCTGGAACGGTTGGAAATTTTGTAGCCCTCGCCGAAGGGAATCTTGAAAATTCGGTAAAACCACAGGGCACCCCATATTACGATGGTCTAACCTTTCACAGAGTTATTCCTGATTTTATGATTCAGGGTGGCTGTCCGTTAGGAACAGGGACAGGAGACCCGGGGTATAAGTTTGACGACGAGTTTCATCCGGATCTAAGACACGATGGACCAGGGGTGCTATCGATGGCCAATGCCGGACCGGGATCCAATGGGAGTCAGTTCTTTATTACTCATATTGCCACCCCCTGGTTAGATGACAAGCATACCGTCTTTGGCCATGTTGCCCACGGTCAGGAAGTAGTAGATACCATAGAACAGGGAGATGCAATAGAATCTGTGGAGATCCTCAGGGTAGGTGAAAAGCAAAAAACCTGGAACGCTGTTGAAGCCTTCAGGACTTTTGAGGGTGCTAGGGAGAAAAGAATTGCCGAGGAAAAGCAGAAGGCAGAATCCGAAATGCAAAAATTAGCTGCTGGGTTTGAGCAGACGAAAAGCGGACTTCGTTATAAACTCATTCAGGAGGGAGCAGGGAAAAAACCATCAAAAGGGCAGCAGGTTTCGGTGCATTACGAAGGATCACTACCTACAGGACAGGTATTTGATTCCTCATACAAACGTAAAGAACCTATAACCTTCCAACTCGGGGTAGGGCAGGTTATTCCCGGATGGGATGAAGGAATTGCGTTGTTAAAGGTAGGCGACAAAGCCCGTTTTGTTATACCGTCGCATCTTGCATACGGAAGTGCCGGGGCAGGTGGGGTTATTCCGCCTAATGCCACTCTTATTTTTGAAGTGGAATTGATGGCTGCTAAATAAGGATTAGATCTCCCGAAATAAGAACCCGAAACCTCTAATGACGCTTGGTGATCTGAATGGAAAATAGCAACAAGAGCATATTCAGAACAACAAGGAAGGCCATTATACCAAGAAATAGAGACATAGCTTTTCTTACATAACAGCTATCTCTTAGGTTTACCCTACCTTGTTTTAAGGCTTTTTACGATTTACTTTTACCGGTAGTACTCAACAATAACAATACAAGGTTGATCGCAATCAACACTAGAAGGATCCAAAAGAAGGAATACATGGGTGCTGGTTATTAATTTGGTTAAGGGGTGTACATTTTAGACGCAGGAAAGGGAAGAATGTTGTGTGCCGTGCCATTGAAGTTAGTAACAACTTATGAACAATTTTAAAGAGGGTATAAAAAAACCCCGACCTTAAGGCCGGGGTTATGTCAAAAAATTGGAATCTTACCTAGTCTAATACTTTCACATTAACGGCGTTCAATCCTTTTTTTCCTTGTTGTAGTTCAAATTCTACAACGTCACCTTCGCGTACTTCGTCAATTAAGCCAGAAATGTGTACAAAGTGATCTTCTTGCGAACCATCTTCAGTAATAAAGCCATAGCCTTTAGAATCATTGAAGAATTTTACTGTTCCTTTACTCATAATAATAAAAATAAAATGTTTAAGTCGCAAAGGTACATTTAAATATTTGAAATAAAGGAAATTTCGAATTTATTCTTAAAAATCACACTCCTGTAAAACACTATTCCCTATACACTTGGGTCGGGTGTGAGTCTCAGATAGGGCTTGATTTCTTCTACTCCTTTCGGAAATAATGTCCTTGCTTCTGCGGTTGGGATTGAAGGGCTTACCACTACTTTTTCACCATTTTTCCAGTTCGCCGGGGTCGCTACTTTTTGATAGGCCGTAAGTTGCAGGGAGTCGATAACCCTCAACAGTTCATGGAAGTTACGCCCTGTAGATGCCGGATAGGTGAGTATCAGTTTAATGGTCTTGTCGGGAGCAATAATGAATACCGACCTCACAGTAAAAGTGTCATCAGCCTTGGGGTGGATCATATCATAAGCATCTGATACCTTTCTGTCCTCGTCAGCAATGATCGGAAAGTTTACCTCTGTGTTCTGAGTTTCATTGATGTCTTTGATCCATTCATTATGAGAATCCTTGCCATCGACGCTCAGGGCCAGCATTTTTACATTCCGCTTGTCGAATTCCTTTTTGAATTTTGCTGCGGTTCCCAGTTCTGTTGTGCACACCGGGGTAAAATCGGCCGGATGGGAGAATAAAATACCCCAGCTGTCACCCAGATATGAATAAAGATTTATTGTTCCTACAGAGCTTTCTGCAGTAAAATCGGGGGCGGTATCGCCTAATCGTAATGTTGCCATATCTAAATGTTTTTTAGTTTTAACCTACTAGTCCTACAAATTTAATAGAGAATTAAAAATTAAAATAATTTGTGGGGTTAAATCTGTATTAAAATTCAGGAGAAACTGCTGCTTGAATAGAATTCATTTTTTAACTTCAGCATTCACTGTAAGCTTACCGCTTTCTTACACTAGAATTATGGAAAACACAGCTCTGGAAAAATTAAAATACCCAATTGGTCATTTTGTCCGACCTGAAAAGATCAGTGCGCTTAAGATAAAAGATTGGATCGCCCAGATTGAAGCCCTTCCGGTAAACCTCAGGGATTTGGTTACCCCCTTGTCGGAGACTCAGCTCGATACACCTTATCGTCCTGACGGTTGGACAGTGAGGCAGGTAGTCCATCATCTGGCAGATAGCCACCACCACAGTTATATCAGGTTTAAGTGGGCGCTGACCGAAGAAAGGCCCTTAATTAAGCCCTATCTGGAAAAGGAGTGGGCAAAATTAGAGGACGCCAGTACGGGCCCGATACAACTTTCTCTTCATCATCTGGAGGCTGTACATGCAAAATTGGTGTATCTTCTCAATAGTCTTTCCTCAGAACAATGGCAGAGGACTTTTATACATCCTGATGGAGATATTGAAACAAGCCTGGAAGAAAATGCCGGAAGATATGCCTGGCACGGGAATCATCATTTAGCTCATATAGAGGGCTTGCTTAACCGGTTGAACTGGTAATGCCTAATGTTCTTTTTCAAGGCTTTTGCTCAGGATGTACATCTCCCTCTCTTCAGGAATCGATGCCTGAAATGGGAGTTGTTGTTCCCCAACAATTTTAAAACCGTGTTTTTGATAAAATCGGAGAGGAAATCCCTTTTTCATTGTAGCCAGCCAGAGGGTTTTCATCCCTTCTCTAATACTGAGGGATTCAATTTGTTCAAGAATCTCCTGTCCGTATCCTTTTCCGGTATATCGCTTGAGCAGATAGATCTTTTCGAGAAACATGGGTGCTGATTGGGGGAGATCCTGAATCTGTTGAAATTTTACCAGTTTTACTATCCCGATATATTTCTCCCTCTGGCACACCATAAAATGTAGTGTATTCTCCTCTTTAGATTCAATTGCGATACTTTCATTTGTAAAACTAGTACTGATATAGGGCGTCGGATCCTGGTGGGGCCAAAGGTGGAGATAATGGTCTCTGTAAGCTTTTTCCCCGGTCTTACAATAGCTTTCATGCTGCTCTGGTACGAGCGGTTCCAGACGAACATTACCAAGGTCTCCTTTCTCTAGTGCTCTTTCCATTTTATATTACATCCAATACTTGGTTTTTGATCTTCGGCCTGTGGTTCCCCGGAGAGTAGTTTATCCATCGCCATTCGAAGATCTTTCCCGGTAACAGCTATACCATTTCCCGGACGGCTGTCGTCTAACTGTCCACGGTAAATGAGATTCAGCTGATTGTCAAAGAGATAAAAATCGGGTGTACATGCGGCGTCATAAGCTCTGGCCACGGTCTGGGTTGCATCGTACAAATAGGGAAAGGGATATCCTTCTTCCCTGGCGTTTTCCTTCATCAGATCTGGAGCATCCTGAGGATAATTTTCAACGTCATTACTCGATATCGCCACAAAACCGATGTCCTTTTCCATATATTCCCTAGCCATTACAACCAGCTGATGATTGACATGTTTTACAAAAGGACAGTGATTACAAATAAACATAACCACAGTGCCTTTCTCCCCTTTTACATCAGCCAGGCCAAGGGTAGCGTCTGAGATGGTGTCTGTTAGCTTAAAAGATGGTGCCTTGGTGCCTAAAGGCAGCATATTACTAGGTGTTCGTGCCATAAATATTATCTTATGTCACAAAAATACATACCTCGATTCAAAATAAGGTTAAAACCTTTGTTTTATCCTACCGCTCTACAACTCAAATTGTATCTCCTACCCGGAGAGATGCCTTGTAAATGAATCTGTTTATATTTGAATTAAAGCCCTTTGGTTTTTAGCTAAAAAAACAAGTGATCAATTCAACCCTTGACGCGGCGCGTATAGATTTTTCCACAGAAACGCTCTGGATCCTCAATAGTATCCTGGCATTGATCATGTTTGGAGTGGCACTGCATATCAGGGTGACCGATTTCAGGGCCTTGTTTAAAAATCCCCGCCCTGTACTTGTTGGGGTGTTTTGCCAGTTCCTGGCATTGCCCTTTCTCACTTTTTTACTTGTCCTTCTGATAAAACCTATACCGAGTATTGCCCTGGGGATGATCCTTGTGGCGGCCTGTCCTGGAGGGAATATTTCCAATTTCATTACTTCCTTTGCAGGAGGGAACCGGGCCCTTTCAGTGACCTTAACTGCCAATGCCACCCTGTTAGCTGTGATTATGACTCCCGTGAACCTGAGTTTTTGGGCTGCTCTGTATCCTCCCACACAAGCCATTTTAAAGGAAGTGTCGATTGCACCCCTTGAAATGATAGAAATAGTAGCTCTCATTCTGGGGGTTCCCCTGATTTTAGGAATTGTGATTAATGAACGTTATCCGGCAGTGGCAGAAAAGCTTGCTAAATACCTTAAAACTATTTCGCTTGGCTTTTTTGTATGTCTGATCCTATTTGTAGTATACAATAACCGAACGCTAATTGAGGATTATATTCTCTATGTATTTTGGATTGTACTCCTGCATAATGCCCTGGCCTTTTTTACCGGTTTCTCTCTGGCCAGAATGGCTAAACTCCCATTAGAAGATATAAGGAGTATCACTGTCGAGACAGGGATACAGAATTCGGGTCTAGGCCTAATTTTGATATTTACCTTCTTTGAAGGCCTGGGTGGAATGGCTGTTCTTACGGCTTTCTGGGGTATCTGGCATCTTATATCTGGCCTGGTTTTGGGTACATTCTGGGCATATAAACCTTTGGAGAAGGAGGTAGGGAGATGAGGTCAATAATGTATTTTCTTACCCAAAAAATGGCCTGTATGGCACTTTTCTGCTACTTCAGGGAAATCCAGCTTCACGGTATGAAAAATATACCCCGGAATCAGGCAGTTATGTTTCTGGCTAATCATCAGAATGCATTATTAGACCCCCTGGTCATTGCCGCTTTTACACCATTTCGCTCGTATTTCCTTACCCGGGCCGATATTTTTATCAATCCCCTGGTGAATCAGCTTTTTAAATTTCTCAGGATGCTGCCCATCTACCGGATTCGGGATGGGAGAGATACATTAACTAAGAACACCGCTATTTTCGAACAATGTACCCATCTGCTGCAGAATGGGAAGACCATTTTACTTTTTCCTGAAGCCAATCACAATATAATGAGGAGGGTACGACCCCTGAGCAAAGGTTTTACCCGGATTTTATTTACAACACTTGAGAGAGATCCTGAACTGGACGTCTTGCTTGTTCCGGTAGGGATTAATTATGAAAAGGCAGACAGATTTCCTGATCGCGTTGCATTTTATTTCAGCGAACCTATTTCCGCCAGGGATTACTACTCTGAAAATGAAATTGCCACTTCGGTGGTCAGGACAAAAGATGTGGTGTCCGAGGCCTTGAAAAGAAGCACTACGCATATTGAGGACCTCTCAGAATACGATGCTATTCACAATTACCTGGATACTCAAGCTGTAAATTATCTCGATCCCAAGGAGACCAATAAGGCTATAGAGAAATACAGCGGGAAAACCCCCAAAAAGAAACATGAAATAAATCCTGTTGTCGGTCGTATACTAACCTTTGTTTTCCTTACGATCAATGCCCCCCTTATCTTTATCTGGAGGTGGTTTTTAAAACCACAGATACAGGAGGCAGAGTTTATAAGTACATTCCGTTTTGCCTATGTCAGTGTTTTACAACCGCTTTTTTACCTGACTCTCTGGGTAATATGTTTCGTTTACCTAGGCCTATTCTGGGCTACCCTGACAGTTCTTTCGCATTTCCTTTTCAACCTGGCTTATGTAAAGTTCGCTAATGCCAGGTTGTGAGGCTCCGATCGATTCCAGGATGCGAGTTCTACATCATATCCCCAAAGAAAATAGCATTCATCAGGAGTTTATTGGTGCCGTACCAGAAAGCCCTGAAATTGGTGTTGTCGGTAAAGAGGATAATCCTGCCCCGGCCCATTCTTCTTGTCTTAAAGGGTACGCTGTTAGAAATTAAAGCAGCATTCTCTTCAGAAATATAGCCACTCATCAGGGGTGATGAGGTGTACTGAATGGGATTGTTATAACTATCCTTCTCCGGTTCGAGATAGATGTTGCTGTTTCTAAAAAGGGGAATGTTGTTGTTTTTATAACCGAAATTTATCGGATGAGACCTGTCGATCCTGGCTTCAAAAATGGCGCCCCCGGTGACCTGCGCTCCTCTGAAGTCCTGCCTTTCACCAAATGTCACGTTTTTGGCGACAAGAGTATCTTTTTTAAATGTAAGGTCGAGAAATTCCTGCTGATCAAACCAGTTAGCGGTTGTTCGGAATCCCACTAAAGTGCCACCGGCTTTTACCCAATTTTGTAGTTTTTCAGCAATAGATTTACTGAGTCCGCCACTTCCCCAGCTTCCTGGAATAATAATATCGGTATAGGAACTGAGGTCTGTCCTTCCGAGGTACTCAGTATCAATTTTCGTTAGTTTGATGTTATATCGGGTATCGAATAAATGCCAGATTTCTCCCGCGTCATAGGATCTGATACCCTCTCCGACGATAAGGGCAACTTTTTGTTTTTCGACCGGTTCAAAATCCCCACTTCCTAAGTCGATTCCTTTAGTTGCTCCCGTGCTGACGGCAGTTACTTCAATATAACTTTCTTTGGCAACTTTATTCAGAAAGTCGTAGAGTGACTTCCTATCCAGCTTTTGATTTTGGACTGGGATCATCACTGTACCGTAATCGTAATTCACCCCTCCCATGCTAAAGGGATACTGTGCAATTTTAGCTCGTAAACCCTTTTCGAGAATCATATTGAGAGCCTTGGGGGTATAATATTCGTGCCATTCAAACAGGTAGGCATAGGAACTCTCACTACTTACCGATCCTGTTAAGGGAGTAAGTTCAGGAATCTCTGGTCCCGCATTGGAAAGAGAAGTAAGTTCTGCGTAATCAAGGTTGAATGCAAGGGGGAAGGTCCATGCCGAGATATCGTAAAACAGGCTATCGTTAAAGGTGGTCCTTTTTTCGAACATCGCTTTGATCAGCCTGTGATTTTTCTGTTCCAGGGGCACGATAAAGCTGTTTCCCTTTTTATATTGTTTCCCGCCAAGGGTTATATCCCTGCTGAGATCATGGAATTTGATATTCTGCCTTTCGAGGATCTCGGCCATGTGCCAGGTTTTGGCGGCGTCTTTAGAGTCTCCGAAAATGTATGCTTTGGTTTTACTCCTTCCTGCTTCTGTTCTCAGGTCCTTGTAAAAGTTGCGCTGATAGTTCAGCAATTTTGTTCTCATATTTTGTGCAGCTTCAACAGTTGAAAGTGCAGTTGTAAACTGATTTCTTATGGTGAAGGGAAAGGTCAGGATTCCGTTTTCACTTTCCTGAATATGTCCTCTGGAACTGGCCTGTTCAAAAAGGATCCCGATACTTCCCACCACATCGGGAAAAGTAGAACCCTTGCCGTAGTAGTAGTCGTCATAGTTTTCTTCAGAATAATAGAGTGAGCCAATTTTATCGAGTGCTTTGGCATGGTAAGTTCCGATTTCAGCCGTTAATTCCTGGTTCATTTTTGGAGTCAGGGGGTGCACCCGACTGGGTTCTCCTGGCTGAAAGAAAAAGGTGGAGTTGGTGCCCATTTCGTGATGATCCGTAAGGATATTTGGTAACCAGCGATGGAAAGTTTTAATGCGAGCCCTGCTTTCGGGAAGTTGCACGGGTAACCAGTCTCTGTTTATATCAAACCAGTAGTGATTGGTTCTTCCCCCTGGCCACACTTCGTGATATTCCCGCTCGTTTCCATCAGCGTTCAGGTTCATACTCCTGTTGGTATTGGCCCAATACGCAAATCGCTGCAGGCCGTCAGGATTATAGGACGGGTCCATTAAGATGATAGTATTCTTCAGCATTTCATCAATTTGTGGTCCCTGGGCAGCTGCAAGATAATAGGCATACGCCAATCCGGCATTGGCCCCACTGGGTTCGTTTCCATGTACCGAAAATCCCTGATAAACGACTATTGGCAAATCTTCCACAGCAGTAGTACTACTTCCATTTTCACTCAAGGCCAGGTGTTGCTGCCTTATAGTCTCCAGATTGCTGTGATTCTGGGGTGAGGTAACGGTCAACAAAAGAATGGGTCTTCCTTCAAAAGTAGTTCCCCTGTTTTCTATGGTAATACGATCGCTGGCCTCGGCAAGGGTTTGCATATAAAACATTAGCTTGTCGTGGGTTACATGCCATTCTCCAACTTCATGTCCGATCACATCCGCCGGTTTTGGGATTGCAGGATCGTAGGTGTATTCCTGAGGCAGATAATAGTCCAGGGTAATCTCTTCCTGGGCGACAGTCAGGGTAGTAAACAGAAGACAGAGAATGAGTGCGAATCTTTTCATTTTAGGTTTTAATTAGTGATCGTTAAAGGTAATCAATACTGGTAGGAAGGACAAACTAGTTTAGAATGAGAATTAGATTCTTCCGAAAAAAAAAGACTCCCCTCAGGAAGTCTTTTTTGTATATGGTTGAGACTAAAAAGCGAATTTAAATATCGTCAAAATCGACATCGGTAAAATTGTCGAGGGGTTTCTTTTCTGAGGTTGGTTCACTTTCTTCTTTCTTAAAATCTTTTTGGTGCCTTTCTGAAATTACTTCGTGGCCTTTTTCGGCGATGATATAATCCATCATTTCCTCCACGTTTTCACGGAAGGCCTGGAAATCCTCTTTGTACAGGTAGATTTTATGTTTTTTGTAATGGAAAGAGCCATCGTCATGGGTAAACTTCTTACTCTCAGTGATGGTAAGGTAATAATCTCCTGCCTTGGTACTTCTTACATCAAAAAAATAGGTTCGTCTTCCGGCTCTTAATACTTTCGAAAATATTTCTTCTTGTTCGATCAAATCTTTATCGCGCATAGTACCGTTCTTGTTAGATTTTTCCTATAAAGTCATCAAAAATGTAAAAAAAAAGCTAATTCAGCAACATTTTTCTAGTTTTCTTTCTCGGAGAGCTGATGGGCATAAAGTTCCTTATAATATCCATGCTGTTCCACAAGTTCATCGTGTGTACCCTGTTGCAAAATCTGTCCTTCGTCCAGGACTATGATCTTATCGGCATTCTTGGCTGAGGATACCCTGTGACTTACAATCAGCGTAGTTCTGTTTCTCGATGCCTTCTTGAGATTATTGAGAATGGCTTCTTCTGTCTCTGTATCTACAGCGGAGAGGCAATCGTCAAAAAGATAGATCTCAGGATCTTTTAATAGGGCCCTGGCGATAGATACTCTTTGTTTTTGTCCACCACTCAAGGTAATACCCCGTTCTCCCAGGACGGTATCATACTTTTTGGAAAAGCCCATAATATTCTTGTGGACTACGGCCATTTTGGCTACGTTCTCGATTTCTTCCTCAGAAGCTGATTCCTTCCCGAACCGGATATTGTTGGAGATGGAATCGGAAAACAAAAAGGCATCCTGGGGAACAGTACCTATTGAACTCCTTAAACTTTCCAGATTCAGTTTTTTGATAGGGGTTCCATCTATTCTGATCTCCCCCGAGCTCACGTCGTATAAACGCGCAATAAGGTCGAGGATGGTTGATTTTCCAGAACCTGTCTTCCCGAGAATAGCTACGGTTTGTCCTTCCTCAACACGGAAAGAAAGATCCCTAACAGCCGTTATATTGGTATCCTCATAGGTGAATGTGACATGGTCGAACTCGATTTCTCCCCTGATTGGCGTTTCTTCCTCAACTTCATTCCTGAGTTCAGGTTCTACCTGTAGAAATTCATTGATTCGTTTCTGTGATGCTTCTGCTCGTTGCACAAGTGAAGTAAGCCAACCAACGATAGCAACCGGCCAGGTGAGCATGTTTACGTAGAGAATGAACTCGGCAATTGTTCCAATCGATTCGATATTGCCATTTATATATTCTTTTCCCCCGATGTAGATCACAAAAATATTGCTTATTCCAATCAACAAAATCATCAGTGGGAAGAACCAGGCATCTACTTTAGCGAGCTCCATACTTCTGCTCTTCCCTTCCAGGGCCAGGTTGGTGCCTTCAGAGTTTATTTTTGGTTCAAGGGTATAAGCTTTTATCACAGAAACGCCCGAAAAGGTTTCCTGAGCAAAAGTGGACAGCGTTGATAGAAATTCCTGGACCTTAGTGCTTCTTTTATGAATGATCTTGCTAATCTTATAAATAAGTACCGACAGTATTGGTAAAGGCAGAAGAGCGTAGAAGGCAATGGTGGGTGCCTTTATAAACATCAGTGGGATGAGGCAGACAAACAGGGTAAGGGTTTGCATCCCGTACATGATGGCCGGACCGGCGTAGAGGCGCACCTGACTCACATCTTCACTGATTCTGTTCATCAGGTCTCCAGTACGGTTTTTTTTGTAAAAATTCAGGCTGAGTAACTGATAGTGATCAAACACTTCATTTTTTAGATCGTATTCTATATATCGGGATACGTTGATGATCGTTTGCCTCATCAGAAAAGTAAAAAACCCTGAAAGCAATGCGGCACCTACAATAATCATTATGTACTCAAGAAGAAGGGAAGTGGCTTCGGGTTTTGGAACAGTTCCTGCCAGGTATTTTTCCACGACTTCGATAGAATTTTTGACATAGGAGGGCATTACAAGCTGAAAAACCCTGGCAATGATGGTGATAATGATACCCAGAAATAATTTAAACCAGTACTTTTTAAAATATTTATTGAGGTGTTTTAGTTCTTTCATAGGTCGGTTTCGCGATGCTCTCCGGTAAAGCTTGTCAAAGATAGGGCATTCACAAGAATCCAAATGTTATAAAAGACATAAGATAATATGTTCAGGAATGAAGATAGATTTGGAAGTAATACCTATTTTTGCGCATCAAGTTAGTAATACCTTAAAGTTCTTTAGACATGCTCACGAGAAGGCATTTACGGGTGAAAGTAATGCAATGTATTTATGCAATCACCCAATCCAAGGATGATTCCCTTGATAAACAAGAAAAATTTCTCCGTCTGAGCATTGAGAATACCTATACCCTTTATCTTTTGATGTTGTGCCTTTTGAGAGAGCTCCATGCGATGGCGCTTCATCACGATATGCACGATTCAAAAAAATACATGGCTTCTGCCACCGATGACTTTCCTGATAAAAAGAAGTTTGTGAATAACAGACTCCTGCTGCAATTGGTTGAAAATCCTTTGCTCAACGAAGAGTTGAAACGGCGAAAAATAAAAGGATGGTACCTCAATCAGGATTATATCAAAATAATTTTCAAAGAAATCGTTTCGAACAGATACTATTCTTCTTATATGAAGAAAGAAGAAGGTTCTTATGGGGAAGACAAGAATCTGATCATTGACCTGTTTCGTGAAGTGATCGCACCCAATGAAAAGCTTTACGAGTTCTTCGAGGATGACAAACTTACCTGGGTAGATGATATCCCACTGGTTAATACTTTTATTCTCAAACAATTGAAAAATGTGAAGCAGGAGCAGTCTGAACAGTATTTTCTTCCCCGCTTGCTCAAGGATGAAGAAGACATGGAATTTGCCAGGAAACTGCTGTCAAAAACCCTGCTTCAGAACAAAGTCCTGGAAGATGAAATACAGGGGAAAACACCCAATTGGGATAAGGATCGAATTGCAGATATCGATGCCATTCTACTTAAGATGGCCATATGCGAACTTCTGAATTTCCCTTCAATTCCGGAACGGGTATCTATCAATGAGTACCTCGAGATCGCCAAGGAGTATTCAACTCCCAAGAGTAGCATCTTTATCAATGGTATTCTGGATAAACTGGTAAAGGAATACAAAAGCAATGGAAAACTTAAAAAGACCGGTAGGGGACTACTGTAAGCATTAATTCCTTAATTTTGCAGCAAAATAATTAAATCTAGTTGTATGAAAAGAATATTCATAGCCCTGGGGGTAGTCAGTATGATCGGTTTTGTTTCCTGCAAGGAAAAGGCCTCTAACAAAATTGAAACAGCAAATGTTCAGGTAGCTGCCGAAAGAGATGCGGCCGCCAAGAACCTTCCTGTTATGACCTTTAATAAGGCCGAGCACGATTTCGGTACTATCAATCAGGGGACTCCACAGGAAACTACATTTACATTCACCAATACGGGGAATGCTCCACTTATTATCACCAATGCCACAAGTAGTTGTGGATGTACAGTGCCCGAGTATCCTAAAAACACACCTATCGCCCCGGGAGAAACAGGGGAGTTACTGGTTAAATTCAATGGGTCGGGACAGAACCAGGTTACCAAAACAATAACTGTTTCCGCAAATACCGAAAAGGGATCAGAATTACTTAGGATTAAAGCCTTTGTTCAGCCTAACAGCGGAGCACCTGCGGCCAATCTAGGTCCGGTTAAGTAAGTTTAAATACAGATAGAATTATGAGCGAGATAGGAAATTTCCTGCCGATGATTCTGATTTTTGTTGTGGCGTATTTCTTTATGATACGACCTCAAATGAAAAGACAGAAAGATGAAAAAAAGTTTGCGGCAGCATTAAAAAAAGGAGATAAAATTGTCACTAAAAGTGGCCTTCACGGAAAGGTCGTTGATCTCAATGACAAGGATTCATCCTGCATTATTGAAACCATGGCCGGTAGACTGAAATTCGATCGCTCAGCCATTTCCATGGAAATGAGCAATAAATTAAATCCGCCTGCGAAATAGGGCATTAGGATTGTAAGAACAAAAACCGGTAGCTCTGAGTTACCGGTTTTTTAATTCCCTGTACTTGGTGACAAGGGCTAGGTCTTTCGGTATTTGTCGTTTATACCAATTCCTTCCCTGATCATGGGAATGATCTTTTCCAGTCGGCTCTGTTTTGTCTTTAGTTGTTTTGCCGTTTCGATATACTCACAGAATTCACCCTGCTTATAGGCCGTAAATTTATTAAAGGCCTTTTTTAGTTCCTGATCTTTTTTTAAAACCTGCAGCAAGTCTGAGGGTATGTTAGTTTTCTTCTTTTTTTCCGGCTTCCATATCAGTCCTTTTTTCTGATTCTCTATGGCTTCCGTCATATAGGCCAGGACATTGTCTGCCATGATATCATCTGCAGCAATGAATTTCCAGTGCCTCATGGCCTTTGTTTTCCCTTCCTGGGCATTCTCAAGTACATTCCCGGGATCTTTTAAATAGCAACCATTGAAAAACCAGATTCCGAAATGAGATTTGAAAGCCATAATTCCAAAGACATTTTTCCCTCCCAGGGTGTAGACCGGAGCTCCCCACTTCAGCTCTTCTTTGACTTCGGTCTGAAGGGCCAGTGCCCTTAAGCTGTTTACACCTTCTTTAAAGCTTCCTTCCCTGGCGAAATAGGCCTCAATTTTAGCCTTGCTCATTGTAATTCAGTTTAGAGTTTATTAGCTGTAATTTCGCAAATTCTGACGATTACTTCAACTGCCTTTTTCATACTTTCTACAGGGACATATTCATATTTTCCATGGAAATTATGTCCCCCGGCAAAAATATTTGGGCAGGGCAAACCCATATAACTCAGCTGAGATCCATCCGTACCCCCTCTGATAGGTTTTATTATTGGCTGTATCCCCAATTCTTTCATCGCTTCTTCGGCGATTTCCACAATATGGTAAACAGGTTCTACTTTCTCCCTCATATTATAATACTGGTCTTTCATTTCGAGGCTAACTAGTCCGGAATGTTCTTTGTTAAACTCTTCAACCAGATTTTCAAGAAAGTCCTTTCTCTTCTCAAATAATTTTCTGTCGTGGTCCCTGACGATCAGCTCCATAGTGGCCAATTCTATACTACCCTGTAAGTTGTATACGTGGTAAAAGCCTTCGCGATCGGCGGTCTTCTCAGGTACCTCATTTTTAGGAAGACGTGAGGTCAGGTCGGTTATAATTCCAATGGCATTCACCATTTTGTTTTTTGCATATCCCGGATGAACACTTTTACCCCTGGCTGTGATCTTTGCCCCGGCCGCGTTGAAATTCTCGTATTCCAGTTCTCCTATCTGACTCCCATCCATGGTATATGCCCAGGATGCACCAAAGGCTTCAACATCGAAATGATGGGCTCCCCTGCCTATTTCTTCATCAGGGGTAAAACCAATTCGAATTTTACCGTGTTTAATCTCAGGATGAGCTACCAGATACTCCATCGCAGTAACAATTTCGGTAACCCCAGCCTTGTCGTCTGCCCCCAACAAGGTGGTTCCATCAGTAACGATAAGGGTTTGGCCTTTATACTGCAACAGGTCCTCAAAATAATCAGGAGACAAAACAATATTTTCATTCTTATTAAGAAGGATATCTTTCCCGTCGTAATTCTCTATAATTCTTGGATTTACCCCGGTTGCCGTAAAATCTGGCGATGTATCGTAATGGGAAATAAAACCAATGGTGGGTACCTCTTTTTCCATGTTCGAAGGGAGGGTGGCCATAATATATCCACGTTCATCCAGGGTAACCTCTTCAAGGCCGATATCCTTTAATTCTTGAAACAACATCTTTGCGAGCACCCATTGTTTTTGCGTACTCGGTGTCGAATCAGAATGTGGATCACTCTGGGTGTCGATTTTAACATAGCGTAAAAAGCGATCTGTTATTGGTTCCATTTTAATCAGTTTTACGCAAAAGTAGCTTTTCATTTCCAAGAGCCAAGAGGTCATTTCCTAGAAATTGATAAGTAGTTGATAATCAATTTTTTGGATTTAATTGGTAGTTAACACAGAGTTTTCACTACCTTACTTAGACTAATCACTCAAAATCTATACTTATGAAAAAACATTTACTCTTGCTTGTATTCCTTTTTCTGGGCTCTGTAACATTGCTGCATTCGCAGATTACAGGAACGGTTAAAGATGAAGACGGTACGCCATTACCAGGTGCCTCAGTAGTAAAAAAGGGGACCCAGGTAGGGACGACTACAGATTTCGACGGTAACTTCAGTATTGAAGCGATAATCGGAGACCGACTTATTGTTTCCTACATTGGGTTTGAACCCAAAGAAGTACAAGTGAACAGTACCATTATGGCCATTACCCTGGTTTCAGGAGTTCAGCTGGCAGAAGTGGTCATCACCGGTTCCAGAAATCCCAACAGGACCGCTACTGAAAGTACAGTTCCTATTGATGTAATTAACGTTAAAGAATTAGCTACGGCAGCACCTCAGGTGAATTTAAATCAAATCCTGAATTACGTGGCCCCTTCTTTTACTTCGAATACACAGACCATTTCTGACGGTACGGACCATATTGATCCGGCTTCCCTAAGAGGCTTGGGTCCCGATCAGGTCCTGGTTCTTATTAATGGTAAAAGACGACATACCTCCTCCCTTATCAACGTAAATGGAACATTCGGAAGGGGTAGTGTGGGTACAGACCTTAATGCGATCCCAACTGCAGCCATTCAGCGTATAGAAGTTCTTCGCGACGGTGCCGCAGCCCAGTACGGGTCTGATGCCATTGCAGGGGTTATCAACATTATCCTTAATAAAACCGTGGATGAATTGCTGATCAATGTAACTACTGGAGCGAATTTCTCTGAGAATGCCAATGATCAGACCGGCGGTGTTGACGGCGCAACTACCAATATTGCAGGGAGTTACGGAATTCCCTTGGGCGAAAATGGGGGATATTTAACCCTTTCAGGTGATTTTGACGTTCGCCAGGAATACAGCAGGATGAAGGAATGGGAAGGCGATGTTTTTAACCTGTACAACACCGTTGAACGTTTTGCACAAGCCGACGGTGCTGATCTTTCCTTATTACTAGACGATGATGTAACCGATGTTTTGCAATATGCCAATGCCGCAGGTATTGACACCCAGGGAGCGACAACAAAAGCCGAATTGCAACCCATACTTTCTGCAGATAATACTACTGTCGAACTAGCCGCCAGAGGCCTGGAGCGCAGTGATTTCAATATGAGAGTTGGTCAGTCGGCCCTGCGCGGTGGACGCTTTTTTGCCAATTTCTCTTTACCGCTCGATGATAACGGTACTGAACTTTATTCCTTTGCCGGACTGAGTTCAAGGACAGGTAATTCTGCAGGATTTTACAGATTGCCCAATCAAAGCAGGACCTATACTCCGGCCTATTTCAATGGGTTCCTTCCTGAAATCAACTCGAATATAAAGGACCAGTCGGTTTCCGTTGGTATAAAAGGGATGATAGGCGATTGGAATGTGGATCTGAGCAATACCTATGGGAAAAACTCCTTCCTATATGTGATTGGAAATACATACAATGCCTCCCTTCAGAATGCATCGCCAACAACCTTTGATGCAGGTGGCTTTTCATTCTCACAGAATACGGCAAATCTGGATGTATCAAAGTTTTACGATGATGTCTTTAGTGGATTAAATGTCGCTTTCGGCTCAGAGTATCGCCTTGAGAATTATACGATTGTTCCAGGGGAGGAAGCTTCCTATGCACAGTATACGGCCAATGGAGAGGTTATCACTCTTGCTTCCCAGCAACCTGCAGTCGACTTTTTTGACAATTCGCGCCCAGGGGGATCTCAGGTTTTTCCCGGATTTTCACCCAATAATGAGCTGGCAAGAGAACGGAGCAGTGTTGCCGGTTACTTAGACCTCGAGGCAGATTTTACAGAATCCTTCCTGGCGAGTTTTGCAACCCGATACGAGAACTACAGCGACTTTGGTTCCACGATGAATTTTAAACTGGCGACAAGGATAAAGGCTTCAGAAAATTTAAATATTAGGGGGGCTGTTAATTCTGGTTTCAGGGCCCCATCATTACACCAGCTGAATTTTAATTCCACGTCGACCATTTTTGATAATCAGGGAAATCCTCAGGAAGTAGGTACTTTTTCAAATGACAGTAAAGCTGCCAGTTTGCTGGGTATTCCCGAATTGAAACAGGAAATCTCAAAAAGTGTAAGTTTAGGGCTGACATCTAAAATTCCCTCTGCAAACCTTACCGTTACCGTTGACGGATACTTTGTTAAAATCGATGACAGGGTGGTCTATACCGGGCAGTTTTCAGGTCCGGGAACAGGTACCGAACTCGATCTCCTCCTGAGACAGGCCAATGCGACGGCAGCTTCATTTTTTGCCAATGCCATAGATACGGAGTCTAAGGGATTAGACATTGTCATTACTCATGACGCAATTTTGTCTGACACCTGGAGATTAAAATCTGATCTCGCTGGAACATTTTCCAAAACCAAGAAGGTAGGAGATATCAATGCTTCACAGGTCTTGCGTGATGCAGGCCTTGTTGACACCTACTTCCCTGAAGATAGCAGGGTATATCTGGAGCAGGCCGTGCCCAGGACTAAAGTAAATCTTACTAACAGTCTGTTGTCTGACAAGTGGGTCATCTTCCTGAGAAATGTTTTCTTCGGAGAGGTGACAGAAGCGACTACCACAGTGGCGAATCAACAGGATTTTGGAACCAAGATCGTAACAGACCTTTCTCTAGGATTTAAGGCTTCCAATGAGTTGACCCTCACAGTAGGGGCAAATAATATTCTGGATGTTTATCCTGATCGTGCCGATCCGGCATTTGGAAACAGAAGTAGCGGTAGATTTGATTGGTCAAGGAGATCCCAGCAATTTGGAATTGCCGGTAGATTTCTGTTTGCCCGACTCAGCTTCTCTCTGAAATAAACTTGGGATTAAGTAAATCAAAAGGCCTTCTCTAAAGAGGGCCTTTTTCATTTATCGTATTGATCAAATACTAATTACTGTATAATTAAGTTTTACCATTTATACAGGCACTTAGAATCAAAAAGCATGAAAAAAATACTTTCAGGCATATTTTTTATTGGATTGGGATTTATCCTTCAGGCTCAGGAAAAAGATTGCATGCT
This sequence comes from Muriicola sp. E247, assembly GCF_041358175.1. Classification (NCBI taxonomy): domain Bacteria; kingdom Pseudomonadati; phylum Bacteroidota; class Flavobacteriia; order Flavobacteriales; family Flavobacteriaceae; genus Muriicola; species Muriicola sp. E247. Next base: position 81,641 of record NZ_JBGKBE010000004.1, on the reverse strand, counting down.
GGGGATAGGAGGGAGCAATTCTGAAACCATCATCCAGGTATTCCAGTTAAATGAGGAACAAACCCGCCAATTAAAAGAATGGCAGGCCGAACTTTCAATGACGAATAAGGTTTATCAGGAAGATATCCGTATCCTTTTTGACACCCATCCTCAAAGTAGCACAAAGGACCTGGAAGGACTGGCATCCAAGTACAAGGTTTTAAAAGATCAGATCCTGGAAAATGCGAGGGCCTATGACGTAAAAATGTTGAAACTATTTAATCCGAAGCAATATGATCGCTATAGGGAATTATGCACCAGTGCCGGCCGAGTGCCCTACGAAGTGACACCTCAACCGTTCCCGGAGAAAGATCCGGAATAACCCTCTTCAATTTTTTACTTCCAAAGGAACTGAAAATGGTCGTTGAAGTTTGTACTTTTGCCTTTCAAATTGGCTTATGTACCACTATCTCATCAGACCTTTACTCTTTTTAATCGACCCTGAGAAAGTCCATCATTTCTCTTTTACTTCAATAAAATGGTTGAGTAAACTCGGATTTTCCCGGATATTCCGAAAGCTGTATCTCGTGGAGGATAGTCGTTTGGAAAGAGAGGTTTTCGGGTTAAAATTTAAAAACCCTGTAGGTCTTGCAGCAGGGTTCGATAAAAATGCACTTTTGTACAATGAGCTCTCCAACTTTGGTTTTGGCTTTGTAGAAATCGGTACACTTACCCCAATGCCTCAAGCGGGTAATCCTAAAAAAAGGCTATTCAGATTAAAAACGGATCAGGCCATTATAAACAGGATGGGTTTTAACAATGAAGGCGTTGAGGCTGCTGTGGGGCGACTAAGAAAGGAGCACAAGGTATTAATCGGGGGTAACATCGGGAAAAATAAGCTAACGCCTAATGAAAAGGCTAAAGAAGATTATATCATTTGCTTCAGAGCGCTCTTTTCCCATGTCGATTATTTTGTGGTGAATGTGAGTTCTCCTAATACACCAGGATTGCGGGAGTTGCAGGAAAAAGCCCCATTAACAGCCTTACTGAAAGCCCTTCAACAGGAGAATACAAGCCTGGCCAGAGAAAAGAAAACTAAAGAGCGTCCTTTGCTCCTGAAGATAGCACCTGATCTGAGCGATGAACAGTTGTTGGATATCATCGACATCGTCCGGGATACGGCCACAGATGGTGTAATTGCGACCAATACTACCATAAGCAGGCAGGGCTTAAAATCTGATGCAGATTTGGTGAAGGAAGCGGGCGGCCTAAGTGGAAAACCTCTGAAAAGCAAAAGTACGGAGGTGATCTCTTTTCTTCATGAAAAGAGCGGGGGATCTTTTCCTATTATCGGGGTAGGGGGGATTCATTCCCCTGAAGATGCACTAGAAAAACTGAAAGTCGGTGCAAGCCTTGTTCAATTATGGACGGGATTTGTCTATGAGGGTCCGGCCCTGGTAAAAAGAATCAACAAGGCCATTTTGTCTGAAACAAACTAGTGTGTCCAGTAATCTACTACCAGGACATCTTCCAGAAAAGGCCCAATGACTTCCCCAAAAGCTTTATGGTCGGGGTGGGGGAGGTAAGCGTCCCTGTCTTCCTCACTTCGGAAGGTAAGGAAGAAACAATGTGTGAACCCTTTGTCAAGGCCTTCCGGACTGTTATTCACACCCCATTCAAGGGATACAATCTGCGGGATTTTAGTTTTTAAGTCAACAAATGACTGCTGTACTTTTTCTATATCTTTTGAGGTGGAACCTGCTTTGTATTTAAATAAAACTACATGGCGGAGGACACTGTCCTGCTTTAAAACATGGGTTGAACTTATAGCTGATTGACTCATAGCAGAAGCATTGATGTTGAAGGTGAATAAACAGAGAAGTAAGACAACGGTTCCTAACTGAAATTTCATGGTATAATTTTTTGTAATATATAAAAATGTACGTTTGTTTGTTGTGAATACAAGGGGGGAAAGTAAATGAACTATGAGATTTTATGGGCTTTTGCGCTGGCAACAGCATCCCTGGCGATTTTCCCGGGTCCCGATAATATTTACGTGCTTACCCAGAGTATCGTCCATGGAAAAAAATATGGCCTGGCAACTACCGCCGGCCTTATCTCCGGATGTCTGGTCCATACCACCCTTCTGGCTTTTGGTGTTTCTGCCATTATCAGCCTGAATCCCATGTTGTTTTACACCATAAAATTGTTCGGTGCTATCTATTTGTTTTACCTCGCCTTTAAGGTCTGGCGAGCTTCTGCTGATCTGAGAATCGACCTTAATGTGAGCCCCAAAAAGTCCTTAGGGCAATTGTACAAACAAGGGTTTATCATGAATGTCCTCAATCCAAAAGTGACCATTTTTTTCCTGGCTTTTTTCCCCGGATTTCTCTTTAGTGAGTTTCTAAGTACTACGCTGCAATTTTATATTCTGGGATTTCTTTTTATGTTGATCTCATTTACGATATTTTCATTAATCGCTGTTCTGGCGGGATCTATCTCGGGATACCTTCAATCGCACCCCAAAGCACCCTGGGTACTTAAATGGCTTCAAGTATTGGTTTTTTCAGGGATTGGTCTTTACCTGTTATTATCCTATAAATAATGGTAATTTTGAAGAAGTATACTCTCTATGGAAAGGGCCGCTGAAAAGGTAAAGATCATTGAATGTCCGCGTGACGCCATGCAGGGTATCAAGGCCTTTATCCCCACTCAGGAGAAAGTGAAGTATATCCAGGCGTTGCTGGGTTGCGGTTTTCATACAATCGACTTTGGAAGTTTTGTCTCTCCCAGAGCGATTCCTCAGATGGCCGATACGGCTAAGGTACTAGAAGGCCTGAACCTGGAAGGAAGCCTTTCAAAATTGCTGGCGATTGTAGCCAATGTACGCGGAGCTCAGGATGCCTCACAATTTGAAGCGATCGATTATCTGGGATACCCTTTTTCGATTTCCGAAAACTTTCAGATGCGGAATACTCATAAGACTATTGCCCAATCCATTGATATCCTGAAGGAGATACTCAGCATCGCATCAAAAAGCGGAAAGGAAGTAGTAGTCTATATCTCTATGGGTTTTGGGAATCCCTACGGAGATCCCTGGGATGTTGATATAGTGGCTGAATGGACAGAAAAACTCACAGCAATGGGGGTGAAAATCCTGTCCCTTTCGGATACTGTGGGAACTTCTACGCCTGAAAATATTACCTATTTATTTTCTAATTTAATTCCGGCCTATCCCACGGTGGAGTTCGGAGCCCATCTACATACTACTCCGAGCAGCTGGCATGAGAAAATAGATGCGGCTTTTAGCGCAGGTTGTCGCAGGTATGATGGAGCTATTCAGGGGTTTGGTGGCTGTCCCATGGCCAAGGATGAACTTACTGGGAATATGCCTACTGAAAAAATGATGTCGTATTTTACGGCCAGGAAGGCTCAAACCGGGGTGAGCTGGACCGCCTTTGAAGCGGCCCATAATCGTGCTACCCAACTATTCTCCACCTACTATTAAGCTCGCTTTTTAATACTGAAGTCTGACCCCCAGATAAGCCCCTAAGGGATGTCCTGGTCTGAGTCCGGCCGGTACTCTTGATACGGCGTATTCTTCATCCAGAAGGTTGATAAAATTTAGGGTAATACTCGCATTAGGATTGAGGTGATATGCCCCGGCCAGATCCAGCACAAAACTTGAAGGAACCTTTTCATTGTCCGGGATGGAACCCTGCCCGGCTCTGGTTCGGAATTCCCCGTTGTAACGACCACTTAAGTTGAGGTCGAATGAAGAATGTTCCAGAGACAGAATGGTATTGAATTGATGTTTTGAAATATAGGGCATTTCATCCCCTACGGCCACTTCCCCCCAGATGTCTTCAGCGCTGTCGAAGCTGCTTTGGAATTCGGTGTCTGTATATGTATAGGCAAATGTAAGCGGGAGTTTAAAGGCACTTTCGGAAGGCATAAAATCGTAATTTAAAAGGATTTCAATACCTTGTACATTCACCTCTCCGGCATTAAATTGTTCCAGGCTACCTGTACCTCCAGTAGCTGCCAGATCACTTCCCAGAAGATTGCTATAGTCATTGAAAAAGCCAACAATCTCTCCGGAAATGCCGTTAAAAGTAAATCGGGATCCCAGTTCCACATTAATACTTTCCTCAGCTTTCTCATCTTCTCTGCTGGTAGGAGGAGAAAATCCTTTGTGAATTCCTCCAAACACTGAGAACTTATCGAAATTATAATTAAATCCCATCCCGGGGATCCATACGTCGGTCTTATTTTCCCTGACGGATAGCTCTGTCCCGATTCTCTCTATATCATCCGAACCAAAGTTTGTTCTTCCCAGGGTAATATTTTCATAACGAAGCCCGGGAGTGATTGTGAGGTCCTTGTATTTAAACTTGTAGAGGGCAAAAGAAGCAAAAGCCCTGGCATCACTTATTCGGTTGGCATCGGTACCCGGAGTACCCGACGTGGTCCTGATCATATTTCCTTCATTGATGCTATATCCATCAACCCATTGAAAACGGTCTTCCTCATCGTAGTGATACCGCAGTCCGATTTCGATATCGTGGAAGGTATTTTCTCCAGACCAATGGTAGTCGAACTTAGTCTGTAGTCCTTTGGAAATATAATTGCGGTTATTCGCTTTAACCAATAGTGCATCGTTAGGACTGTCTACAGCACCGGTAATGACATCAAAATATTCTTGATTTCCTGATGGATCTGCCAGGATTCCCGATACACCCCGACGGTCCCCGTCAAGGCTAACGGCGTCCAATTTATACCAATTCCTGCTGAAACCATTGTAATACGCGTGCGTGGTAATATGAAAATTATCACTGAATGCCAGGAGATGGGTGAGCAAAAACTGTTTGTGGTCATTGACCATTTCATCTTCCTGTGTGCCTGAATATCTTCTAAAGGGAGTCGCCTCAAAATCCGAATCTGAAAGTCCGACATAGGTTTCATTAGACGTTTCATCGGAATATTGAAACTTAAACTCCAGCGATTGCTGAACTGATGCTGCCCTGGACGTATTTACCCTGAATTTTGCCACAAGGTCGTTTTTATCAAACCCTGTATTCGCCCGGTTGTCAAGATCTTTAAATCCATCCGAATTGAAGTTCAGATATTCAACCATATACCCAAACCGTTCTTTTGAGTCTCCAATTTTAGCATGTAACCTGCCGCTGTTGTAATTTCCATAGGAAGCAGATAGAAAAGCCTTGAAGTCGTCAGGAATTTCAGTTGAAAGCATATTAATGGCTCCCCCGGTTGTAAAGGGGCCGTATTGAACCTGACTGCTACCTTTCAGGATTTCCACTGCCTGCATTCGTGCAACGGAGGGGAAATAATAGGCAGCAGGAGCACTATAAGGTGCAGGAGCTATCAAAACCCCGTCTTCCATCAAGGTAATCTTTGCACTTCGCTCCGGAGAGGTCCCTCTCAGACTGATATTCGGGCGTAGCCCAAAACCATCTTCTTCATAGATCGAAACTCCGGGAACGGAGCGCAGAACTCTGTTTATATCGGTATAATTAAAGGTCTCGAGTTCCTGAGGGGAAATGTAGTAGGCCGAACCAGTCCTGTTCTTTGCCTGGTATTTACTCCCCAGGATTACATTGGCAGACAAGACAACTTCATCGAGGCGAATCAGGCTTGAAGTTTTCACACCTTGCAGAGAATCATTTGTCTGGGCAAAAATTGAAACTGTAAAAAGGAGGGCTGAGAATAGGGATATGTTCCTGTACATATTATTTAGACTAATTAAAAATAGATGACTTTGAGAAGGCAAATCTAAATACAAATTGTAAAAAATAAAAGTTATTTAGATTATTTCTAAATAAAAATTTGTTAGATTCTCTTTTTCAAATGATTAGCAAGGATGTTGATTATTAAGGGAGGATTATAATCCGTATCGGATAAAGTGCAGACCGTAAAAAAATGCGTATATTTGCCCGCAATTAATCCCTAATTGCATGGAAGCCCACCTCAATAAAATTCTTGGAGAAGGTCTCACTTATGACGACGTACTCCTAGTTCCCGCCTTTTCTGAAGTCCTGCCTCGCGACGTCAATATTCAGACAAAATTCACAAGGAACATTACCATTAACATTCCCATAGTTTCAGCTGCCATGGATACGGTTACCGAATCTAAAATGGCTATAGCAATGGCAAGGGAAGGTGGTATAGGGGTACTTCACAAAAATATGAGTATTGAGGACCAGGCCGTAAAGGTGCGCAAAGTTAAACGGGCAGAAAGCGGAATGATTCTCGATCCTGTAACCCTACCCAAAGATGCTTTGGTAAGGGATGCTAAAGCCAATATGAAGGAGCACAGTATTGGGGGAATTCCAATAGTGGATAAGGACCAGAAACTCATTGGAATTGTAACCAACCGGGACCTGCGCTTTGAGAAAAACAACGAAAGACCCATCTCGGAGGTCATGACCACTGAGAATCTGGTAACTGTTTCTGAAGGTACTTCCTTAGGTCAGGCAGAAGATATTTTGCAGGCCAATAAGATTGAAAAATTACCTGTAGTGAATGAGGATTATAAACTGGTGGGGTTGATTACATTCAGGGATATCACAAAACTCACTCAGAAGCCAATTGCCAATAAGGACAGATACGGCAGGTTAAGGGTAGCTGCCGCCATAGGTGTTACTGCTGATGCACTGGAACGGACTACAGCACTTGTTAATGCCGGGGTCGATGCCATTGTGATCGATACCGCACACGGACACTCCAAAGGGGTTGTTCAAATTCTAAAAGAGGTAAAGAAAAAATTTCCCTCTCTAGAAGTCATCGTGGGTAACATTGCTACAGGAGATGCCGCCAGGTATCTTGTGGAAGCCGGTGCTGATGCTGTAAAAGTGGGAATAGGTCCCGGTTCAATATGTACAACAAGAGTAATTGCCGGAGTTGGTTTTCCACAGTTCTCTGCTGTACTTGAGGTTGCGGCTGCTATAAAAGGAAGTGGAGTGCCTGTTATTGCCGATGGTGGTATACGATACACCGGAGATATTCCAAAAGCCCTTGCAGCGGGAGCTGATACGGTTATGCTTGGATCCTTGCTTGCAGGAACCAAAGAATCACCCGGGGAAACCATTATTTACGAAGGGCGTAAGTTTAAATCCTACAGGGGGATGGGGTCTGTTGAGGCCATGAAAAAAGGTAGTAAAGACCGCTATTTCCAGGATGTGGAAGACGATATAAAAAAGCTGGTACCCGAAGGTATTGTTGGCAGGGTGCCTTACAAGGGTGATCTTTTCGAAAGTATCCACCAGTTTGTGGGCGGACTAAGAGCTGGGATGGGTTACTGCGGAGCTAAAGACATTCCTGCCTTACAAGACAAAGGCCGGTTTGTAAAGATAACCAGCAGCGGGATTACAGAAAGTCATCCCCATCACGTTACCATTACCAAGGAATCTCCTAATTACAGCAGATAAAGTGGATTATTTGCTTTGTCCGCTATAGGTTTTCCAATCGATATCCTTATAAATATCTTCTCCGAAATAACGGGCAATATTCAGGAAAGGTCCGGGCTTCTGATAGCCGGGTACCGGTGAAAGCATGTTGAGCTTTTCATCCAGGAAGACCACAGTTGGATAACTTAATCTTCCCTGCAGTAAAGCAGCAGCAAATTGGTGATACCCCCTTCTTCCTGAAGGCACAAAGTTGTATGTTTTCCCTTTAAATTCTATAGGTTCCTTTCCTTCACCATCCATTTTAACCATATAGAAGTTTTCATTCATATAGGCCGCAACCTGAGGATTTTGAAAAGTGTCTTTGTCCATTCGCTTGCACCACCCACACCAGTCGGTATAGACATCGATAAATACTTTTTTGGGATTCGCATCGGTACTGGCCAGTTCTGTTGCTTCCTGCCAGGTCAGCCATTCCACCTGCTGTGCCATCGCTTGATGCATATTACCTCCTAAAAAAAAGGCAAGTGTTAAAAGAAGGGTGGATGTGTAAATCTTTTTCATAGGTGTTACTTTTGACATATAGTCGTATTTCTATCTATAAAATAACGAATTTGTCCCTTCTTTATTTTAATTCGACATGCGAATAACCGGTGTTGAATGGCCTTTATTTGGCAATGACCTTATCTTGCTGAGGCTGGAACAGGCTTGGATGATCTACCTGATTCCTCACTATATCCTCGAAGGTCTCCCGCGCCCGGATGAGATGCGACTTTCCATTGTACCAGAGTACTTCGGCCGGACGATACCTCGAATTGTAGTTACTGGCCATAGTAAAACAGTAGGCACCGGCGTTACGGAAACAAAGAATATCACCTTCCGTAATTTCATTGATCCGGCGGTTGTTGCCAAAGGTGTCTGTTTCACAAATATACCCCACAACGGAATAATACCTTTCCCTTCCTTCAGGGTTGGAAATATTGATGATCTCATGGGAAGCCCCGTAAAGCATAGGGCGGATAAGGTGATTAAAGCCTGAGTCCACACTGGCAAATACCGTTGAGGTCGTCTGTTTTACCACATTTACTTTGGCGAGAAAGTGTCCTGCTTCACTGACCAGGAATTTCCCCGGTTCAAAGGCCAGTGTCAGGTCCCTGCCGTATTCCTTGCAGAACTCATTGAATCTGCCTCCCAGTTTCTGACCCAATTCCTCCACATTGGTTTGTATGTCACCTTCCTTATATGGCACTTTAAAGCCACTGCCAAAATCGATAAATTCCAAATCTTTAAAATTCCTGGCTGTTTCAAAGAGAATTTCTGAGGCATAGAGGAAGACATCGATGTCGAGAATATCACTTCCTGTATGCATGTGAATCCCGTTGATATTCATTTTGGTCAGTTCTACAATCCTCAGAAGATGGGGAATCTGGTGAATGCTGATTCCAAATTTCGAATCGATGTGACCCACGGATATTTTTGAATTACCCCCCGCCATGACATGCGGATTGATCCTGATACAAACCGGAATATGGGGATGTTTGGTCCCGAATTGCTCAAGAATCGACAGGTTATCAATATTAATACGTACCCCAAGCTGGGTAGCCTCCTCAATCTCTTCCAGAGAAACACCATTTGGAGTGTAAATAATATCTTCAGGAGCAAATCCTGCAAGTAGTCCGAGTTTAACTTCCTGAATGGAAACAGTATCCAGGCCACTGCCCAGGCTGTTCATCAGTCTCAGAATGGTCATATTTGACAAGGCCTTGGCGGCGTAATTCAATTTCAGTTTTGGAACACCGGCAAAGGCATCAGACAGCCTGTTGAATTGCGAAGTGATTTTTTCGGCATCGTAAATGTAGACCGGAGCACCGTATTCTTCGGCAATCGCAATGAGATCTGTATTCTTCATAAAAGCATATTTGGGGTAAAACTAATCTTCTTCAGGGCACTACCCAAAAATAAATCAGTATAATTAGAAAAATACAACAAAAAGTTATATTTAAAACAATATTCTCTCCGGATTCCGCTTGCTATGGAGCATTCCACTTCGTATTTTTACGAAAATCCACATGTGAAACTACCCTTCTTTCCATTACAGACAGTATTCTTCCCCGGGGAAACCGTACCCCTTCACATTTTTGAGGAACGCTACAAAGAGCTTATCCACGATTGCAGAAAGGAGGCCATCACTTTTGGTATACCAGTCTATATTAATGACAGAATTATTTATGGTACTGAAGTTCAACTGGTTGAAGTAGTTACCACCTATGAGAACGGATCCATGGATATCACCTGTGTGGCGAGACAGGTATTTCAGGTAATGACCTTCGAAAATGAAATGGAAGGGAAGCTATACGCAGGAGGGGTGGTAAAGTTTATTGAAAACATCAATGACGGGGATATAGAAACCAAGAATGTAGTTCTCGACGGGATCCAGGAATTATATAACCTGATGGGGGTTCCGTTCGACAGGATACCGGCAGAAAAATTCAATCTCTTTATGCTGGCTCATAAAATGGGGCTTTCCTTCGAACAGGAACACGAATTGCTCCAGATTACAAGAGAGAGTGAACGACTTGCCTATATAAAAAAGCATCTCGATCAGACCATAAAAGTATTAAAGCAGGTGGATCGTACCAAGACCCTCATTGAAATGAACGGTCACTTCAGAAATTTTGACCCTCTCGATTTTAAAGACTTTAAAGTATAAGAAGCGGATAATTAAATATGGTAACTCCGCTTTCTTTTCTATTTTTGCACTCAACTCACTAAAACAACCTTATGAATCTTCACGAATATCAGGGAAAGGAAATATTAGCCAGCTTTGGCGTACGCATTCAAAGAGGAATTGTAGCACATAATGCTAAAGAAGCCGTAGACGCAGCCAAGCAACTGACATCGGAAACAGGAACCTCCTGGCATGTCATAAAAGCTCAGGTCCACGCCGGAGGAAGAGGTAAAGGCGGAGGAGTTAAATTAGCCAAAAACCTGAAGGAAGTCGAAAATATAGCCGGACAAATCATAGGGATGAATCTGGTTACTCCCCAGACTTCAGCCGAAGGGAAAAAGGTGCATCAGGTACTGGTTGCCGAGGATGTCTACTACCCGGGCGACAGTGAGACCAGTGAGTTTTACGTCTCTGTCCTGCTCAACAGATCCAAAGGGCGTAATATGATTATGTATTCCACAGAAGGGGGAATGGATATAGAAGAAGTAGCTGAAAAGACGCCTCACCTGATCTTTACAGAGGAAGTTGATCCTGCTACTGGCTTATTGCCATTTCAGGCTCGAAAAATTGCATTTAACCTGGGATTATCCGGGACCGCCTTTAAGGAAATGACAAAATTTATATCCTCTCTTTACAAGGCATACGAACAAAGTGATGCCAGTTTGTTTGAAATCAACCCGGTTTTAAAAACCTCCGATGATAAGATCATGGCAGTTGATGCCAAGGTATCTATCGATGACAATGCTTTGTTCAGAAGAAAGCAGTATGCTGAAATGCGTGATTTAAGAGAGGAAAACCCTATTGAAGTGGAAGCCAGGGCCGTTGGATTAAACTATGTTGATCTCGATGGAAATGTCGGTTGTATGGTCAACGGTGCCGGACTCGCCATGGCGACAATGGACCTGATTAAAATGGCCGGAGGGGAACCCGCTAATTTTCTGGATGTTGGAGGAACTGCAGATGCCAAAAGGGTGGAAGAAGCTTTCAGGATTATCCTTAAGGATCCCAATGTAAAAGCAATACTCATCAATATTTTTGGTGGGATTGTTCGTTGTGATCGGGTTGCACAAGGGGTGGTTGATGCCTATAAAAATATGGGTGATGCTATCAAGGTTCCGATTATTGTTAGACTACAGGGAACCAATGCCGAACTGGCCAAGGAGATAATTGATAATTCCGGATTAGCAGTACATTCTGCCGTACAATTCCAGGAAGCTGCTGATAAAGTAAAAGAAGTATTGGCATAAATATAATTCTACCAACCTTATTTATTAAAGGAGATGTTAACCAAACATCTCCTTTTTTTATGCCCATGTTAGTTCAATGTAATGGTTTTTAAGCTTGAGTTAAGGATCAGGTCTGAGGTTTTTTCAGATGTCATCCTTAGGTAACTTCGAATAGTCAAATTGCTTAAAAATATGTTAATCATTAAAATAATTGTAACATCCTTAAATTACAATCGTCTTTTATAACAAATCATCAATCTAATTATTAATCAAAAAACAAACAATCATGAGAAAATTACCTGTAATGCTCGTAGCGGCCATTCTTTTTTCAGCCGGGAATCTTTTTGCAAATGATTTCGAATCTACAGATCCCAACAAAGAACTTGCGATTCAGATCGGAGATCTTTTAAAGGACAACACCTTTGTGCTCAAAGAACAAGACCTTACTGCGAAGGTATTGTTTACCCTGAACCACAAAAATGAGATCGTTGTGATCTCTGTGGATACGGAGGATGAAGTTTTGGAACGATTTGTTAAGAGTCGACTCAATTACAAAACGGTTGAGATACCCGCGTCGAAGGAAGGAACTATGTTCACTGTCCCTGTGAGGATCACAGGATAAACACTGATGTTATCTTAAAAGGCCCTAAGTTTTCTTGGGGCCTTTTTTATTTTTATAAGGAACGGACCCCAGGCCGGTAAATTTGCTTTTTCTCGGTTTTGAAGCTCCTGTGGACTTACTTTTAGTGTCACTGACACTTTTTCCTTTAACTTGAGTAGACTCCTCTTTGGGGCCTCGTAAATGCAGTACCAAACCGTTGAGGAAATTCCTCAGCACCTGGTCTCCGCATTCCTTGTATTTCGGATGCCCCTCCTTTCGGCAAAAGGCTCCTATTTCAGCTTTGGAGATACGAAAATCGACAAGTGCCAGGATATCAACTATTTCATCATCCCTTAACTGCAGGGCTACCCGTAATTTTTTAAGGATATCGTTATTTGTCATCAGATTCTAATTTCAGACAAGGTATTGGAAAAGGATAAGAAAGACAGCCTTTTCTGTTATTTTCTGATAAGGATTTTTCTTTATCCGAATTCCTCAGTTCAAACTTCCTAATCACCTGGATATCATGTCAATAAGACAGTATCATAGAGAGTAAAAATGCCAAAAAGACAGATAATCTCAGTTGGTATATCATTTGTTCTAATAGGAGTAAACAATTAAAAGTTTAACCTTAAAATCATAAAGTCATGAGCATTATAACAAGAAACACCGGAATGTTACCTTCCCTGATGAACGAATTCTTCAGACCAGATTGGATGGGCGGAAGTGAAAATTACGTTGCTACCCTTCCTGCCGTAAACATCAAGGAAGATGATATGGGATTTAATCTTGAATTGGCGATCCCCGGAAAAGACAAAAAAGATTTCAATGTGGAAGTCGATAAGGACGTACTTACCATCTCCATGGAAAGTAAGTCTGAGGATGAAAAAAAGGAAGAGAATTATACCAGAAAAGAATTTTCCTATTCGTCTTTCAAGCGATCTTTCACCATGCCAGACACTATAGATAGTGATAAAATCAAGGCGACCTATAAGGAAGGAATACTGTCGCTTTACCTTCCTAAAAAGGAGGAGGCTTTGCCAAAGCCAAAGCGCATGATTGAAATTGGCAAATAAGAATAGAAGAAATTATGCTTGACCCGTCCTACGGGTTTTCATAATGGTTGGTTTGTTTGGTTAGTTGAGAGGTACCTCATATATTGGGGTACCTTTTTTAATGCGGTTCATTGAGTATGGCCAGACACATCATTATCCCTTCAAGGAAATTTCCCAGTCGCAAATTTTCGTTTGGTGCATGTATACTATTATCCGGATTCGGGATTCGTATTGAAACCGCAGGGACATCCATTGTTTTTACAAAGGGCGCTATTGGTTGTGATCCGCCTGTAGTTCTCATATTCACCAGCTTTGTGCCAAACACTTTCCCAAGAGCTCGATTTAGAAACTCCCCGGTTTCTGAATTCATCTCTGTTCTAAAAGGCCGTGATCCCAGCCTATATTTCAAGCTTGCAATTTTTGGATAAACACTCCTTTCTTCTGCAGTGGGAATACTGTCGACCAGATAAAACCCTTCTTTTCTCAAATGCCTTTCCAGTAGTTCTACCATGCGCTCCCCGGGAGTTTCAGGTACCAGACGCATATCTATTTCAATCTCCACATCCTCCGGAATAATGGTTCTCACTTCTTTCCCTACCCAGGCCGAGCGCAACCCACGAATATTTAAAGACGGGTACTGTAGGGATTCCTGATAGTTATTGCCTACGGCTTCGCTTTTTGAAATCCCAAGCCTCGTTTTAAGGCTATCCTCATTTTCTGGTAAAGACTTAAGTGCAATTTTATCTTGGTCTGATAACACGATCCCATCATAAAAACTGGGAATAAGAACACGCCCATTGGGATCTTTCAGACTCGCAATAAAACGCGAAGCTGCAAATACCGGGTTGGGGGCATAATTTCCGTATTGCCCGCTGTGCAGCGGACTCGAAGGGCCATATATTTTTATGGTGGCTGTTGCAATGCCACGGGCTCCATAGGTGAGGGTGGGCCAATTGGAAATATGCCGCGTTCCATCCATGATAAGTACCATGTCTGCTTCCAGCAGGGACTTATTTTCTTCAACAGCCCGTGCCAGGGTAGGGGAGCCCAGCTCTTCCTGGAAATCCATGATCACTTTGATATTACAAGCTGCTTCCAGAGATCTCTGATGAAAATAATCCAGGGCAGTGATAAAAGCCATAGCCGGACCCTTGGAATCAGAAGCTGATCTGCCAAACACTCTCCACTCAGGATTCAGAGGACCTCCGGCCTGCCAGTTTACAGAATTCCATATGCCCATTTCAACTTTTTCTTTAATCACAGGAATAAATGGGTCGGCCTGTTCCCATTCTGAAGGATCCACTGGTTGGCCGTCGATCTGCAAATAAAAGAGTATAGTTTTTTTATCTGCGGATATCACCTTCTCCGCAAAGAGCAATGGAGCTCCTTCGGTTTTGATTATCTGAGTATCAAAACTGAGACGATTAAATCGATTCTGGCACCATTCAAGGTTTTGGGCTACCTGCTCCGGATCACTGCCGATATTCGGAAGTTTAAGGAATTCAATTAATTCTTCCACTCCCCCGGAAAACTTACCCTGCGCAATCTCCCTTATCTCTGATCCTGATAGTTTTTGACCATTAAGAAATGGAGCAATACAACAAAAAAGAAGTGTAATTATCAGGGAATTTTTCATATTGGAATTTAACTTATTCCTGTTTCTGCAGGACTTTTATTTCATCCCTTAATTGTGCCGCCAGCATAAAGTCGAGTTCTTTCGCTGCTTTTTCCATCGCCTTTCGCTTGGTCCGAATCATTTTTTCGCGCTGGTCGGACGTCAGGTATTCCAAATCCGGTTCAGCTGCCCTTCTCTCCTCTTTGATAAAGTGATAGGTCGATACCGAATTCTTGGCCAGGGCATTGTCCAGGCTCTTATTCAGGGAGGTGGGGGTGATGTTGTTTTCCAGGTTGTATTTTGTCTGTTTCTCCCTGCGATACTTTGTCTCATCGATGGTCTTTTGCATACTGACAGTGATTTTATCCGCATACATAATGGCCTTCCCGTTTAAATGTCTTGCAGCCCTACCTACCGTCTGGGTTAAGGAACGGTTGCTCCGAAGAAAACCTTCCTTGTCGGCATCGATAATGGCCACCAGGGAAACTTCTGGTAAGTCCAGTCCTTCCCTCAAAAGGTTGACTCCTATCAACACATCAAAAATCCCTTTTCTCAGGTCCTGCATTATCTCAACGCGTTCAAGTGTATCCACATCACTATGAATATAGCGGCAGCGGATATTGATCCTTGTCAGATACTTGGCAAGTTCTTCGGCCATACGTTTGGTAAGTGTGGTGACCAGCGTACGTTCATCTTTTTCAACCCGTTGCTGAATTTCCTCTACCAAATCATCAATTTGATTCTTGCTCGGACGAACTTCAATTTCAGGATCGAGTAGTCCCGTGGGTCTGATGACCTGTTCCACATATACCCCCTGACTATGTTGCAGTTCATAATCTGCCGGGGTGGCACTTACAAATATGGTCTGTCCCTGCAGGGCCTCGAATTCTTCAAATTTCAGCGGACGGTTATCCATAGCCGCCGGCAGGCGAAAACCGTAATCCACAAGGTTTTCCTTTCGCGATCTGTCTCCTCCGTACATTGCGTGCACCTGGGGTATGGTAACATGACTTTCATCCACAATCATCAGGTAGTCTTCAGGAAAATAATCCAGAAGACAGAATGGGCGTGTACCCGGTTCCCTGCCATCTAGGTATCTCGAATAGTTCTCTATTCCGGAACAATAACCCAGCTCCCTGATCATTTCCAAGTCGAAATTAGTACGTTCTTCCAGTCGTTTTGCTTCCAGGGGCTTCCCAATTTCTTTAAAATACTCCACCTGATTCACCAGATCGTGCTGTATTTCATGGATGGCATTCTGAAGGATATCCGGAGAAGTGACGAACATATTGGCCGGATATATATTCAAGGTTTCATAAACTTCAATCAGTGTATTGTTGTAAGGGTCAAAAGCCTCTATTTCCTCAATCTCATCCCCGAAAAAATGTATCCTGAAAGCATTGTCGGCATAGCTGGGAAAAACGTCTACAACATCGCCTTTCACCCTGAAATTTCCATTCTTGAAGTCGGCTGTCGTTCTGGAGTACAGACTCTGCACCAGTTGATGCAGAAACTTTGTACGCGCTATCACCTGATCTTTTCTGATGGTGATCACATTTTTTTGAAATTCCACGGGATTTCCAATACCGTAAAGACAGGAGACGGAAGCTACTACCAGTACATCCCGTCTGCCGGATAACAGGGAGGAGGTGGTACTTAGCCTCAATTTTTCTATATCTTCATTGATCGAGAGATCTTTTTCAATATATAAGCCACTGGTGGGGATATACGCCTCTGGTTGATAATAGTCGTAATACGACACAAAATATTCCACGGCATTCTCGGGAAAAAACTGTTTAAATTCTGAGTACAATTGAGCAGCCAGTGTTTTATTGTGGGCCAGGACGAGGGTTGGTTTTTGTACCTCTTCTATCACATTGGCAACAGTAAAAGTCTTCCCAGACCCCGTCACTCCCAGCAGTGTCTGATAGTGTTCTCCTTCCTGTATTCCGGAGACTAACTGTTTGATGGCTTCAGGTTGATCCCCCGTAGGTTTGAAATCGGAAACTACTTTAAATTTCATAGGATAAAATTACGAAAGTCGGGGCGTTTTCTTCACCTGTAATATCAGATTTTAATCGCCTTAACGGGCCAGGGAGAAATGTCCTGTCATTTCGTTATTTGTGCTCGACCTGGCCCTGAACCAGTAGTCGGAAGCGGGGAGGGATTTACCATTGATTGTTCCGTCCCAACCCCTTGAATTGGGATCAATCTGCACAAGTAATCGTCCATAACGATTGTAGATTTCTATACTGACCAGGGTAATATCTCCCGCGAACTCCGGCGGTATATATTGCCAGTAATCGTTGATGCCATCTCCATTCGGAGTAAAGAACTTGGGAAAGCCTTCCAGGGTGAGATCCTGAACGATCTGCTCTTCGGCAATTCCACATCCATTCCTGTCCCTAACATAAAGTGTATGTGTGCCATAGGGGATACCACTAAAAATGTTGCTGCCCTGGTAGGGTCCGTTAATGTTATCAATTGCGTATTCGTAATCTCCGCCGCCCGAAGCATTTACAACAATTCTTATCCCTGTAGCCTGTTCTGTAACATCGATGGATGAGATCACCGGCGCTTCTGAACTTACCACGCTGAAAACTTGTGAGCTGGGACATTCAAGGTTTCCGCTCTGTGGAATGAGGTTATAGGCTTCATAGCGATAGTCTCCCGGCCCTGAGAAAGTAACATCAGCGGTATCTGATATAAGGGTTTCATTGCCATTCGAATTAATGCTGTACCAGCGATAGCCATCAGCCGTATCAGGACTCGTATATATCAACGGGAATTCATTTTCGCAGCTAGAAATGGTAGCAGGGAAGTTAATTTCAGGATTCAGGGTTATGAGGTCTCCCGTCATCGGATCGAAAAAAGGACCACACCCCTGAAGGGTAGTAAACGACTCCTGCTGGCAGCCTATGGCCTCTCCGGCAGCATTAAATGGTACGATGGTAATAAAGAAGGTGCGGTTGGCTTCTAATTCGAGAATTCCGGTCTGTGTAACCGGGGGAAAAGCAACATTATCCAATACTTCCGCTGTAAATGGGGAGTTTCCAACTGTTATTCGGTAACCGGTTGCTCCCGGTACTGGGGTCCATTCAAGGATGGGCGTAATGGGGACATTGTTGGCTCCATCCGCTGGAGAAATAAGGGAGGTACAACCCGGTAAGGCGGCAATAGCACTGGTACTAAAACTGAATTCCGAACAGGAAACAGCGTCTCCTATAAGATTATAGGCTATGATGTTGACGTAAACAACCGAATTGGGAGGGAATTCTACTAAGGGATTATATGTTAATGTATTTCCAAGGTCGGTGGTGGGAAGCAGATCACCTGCTCCTGAAGAGCTTCCTAAAGTAAGTCGGTACCCTATCGCACCCGGTACATAATTCCAGCTGAGATTGGTTGCCGGGTTCACGTCAATTTGTCCATCAGAAGGAATGGAAAGCTGAGCGCAAGCCGGAATTTGAGTTATAGGAGCTGTTGTAAAGGATTCACTTGAACAAGGAATCTCAAGATTACCGTTCTGGAAATCAAACAATGTAATGGTAACGTAAATAAGGGTATTTTCAGGCAGACCCAGAGGGGGGTTGTAAGTAGTGGCACTTCCCACAAACCTTTGGTCCAGAATGTCAGTGCCCCCGGGGGTTGTACCAAGGGAAATGATATAACCGGGTACATTGGGTACCTGGTTCCAGGAAATGTCCGCATCTACCGCTACGTTTGTCGATCCGTCAAGCGGGCTGGTCAAAACCGTTGAAGGACATACCTGTGCAATTACCTCCAAGCCTATAAACAATAGGAAAAGGAAGAGCCATCCGGAATATTTCCCGGTAGTATTTTTATTCCTTATGTCAGGATTAAACCTCATTATTGCTGGTTAACGTTTTAAAGTAAAATGTCCCTGGATTTCGCGACCATCCACTAACTGAACTTTAAACCAGTAGTCAGCGGCAGGCATCGTTTTTGAATTTACAGTGCCGTTCCAGCCACGCTCCTTTACCCCAATCTGGGTAACAAAGGAACCATATCGGTCATAAATACCAACAAAAGCATTGGCCTGGAAAAGCTCACTCAACCCTGTGAGTTGCCAGTAATCATTGACTCCGTCACCATTAGGAGTAAAGAACTTCGGATATCCCATCACGGCTACATCTTTTTGTGTAATGCCGCACCCCTCCGTGTCTCTTACGAATGCCGTATAAAATCCTGGTGAAAGATTTGAAAAGCTGGGATTGTTCTGGTACTCTATTCCATCCAGTGAGAATTCGTATTTTCCTTCTCCGCTGACTGAGATTGTCAGGGTGTTATTATTTGAAAAATCATTGACCTCAATGTTGTTCAGGACAGCCCTGCCTGAGGGGATCAGTTGGAAACTTACTTTATTTCCACATTCAACCTCATTTCCGTTGATGCTGTAGATATAACTGGTTTCCAGTTCATAGAAGCCAAGTTCGTTCAGGGTCACATTTTTTTCATTTCCCATGACTGTGCTGCCCGATCCTGTTTTCTTATACCATCGGTAGGAATCAAAACCCTCAGGGCCTTCAATTAGTGCACTGCCACGATCCGTGCAGAGGATGTACGTATCTTCCATGATGGGCTTGGGAGATGGATTCACGATCAGATCCACGGTTTCTATTCCCATACATTGGTTCCCGACTGATAGGCGGGCGTAGAGCGTAATTGATTCGGTGGTTAATTCCGGCTCGAGAATTAGATTTTGTTGCAGGGCCGCATCAGATATTTCGGCATAGAACTGCACGGAAAGCATGGGGTCCGTGTAGCTATTGGCAATTGCTTCCAGATCGAAATAGCTTTGCAGTTTCCCATCATAAGGATCATCGTCACAGGCATAAACCGGACCGATACTACTTGCTGTCACCTCCGACGGAGTGACAATAAGATTCAGTTCTCCTTCATTGGCACACCCCAGCGTATTCACTACTTTGTAATAAAGGATCTGACTAAAGGGTTGTGTATTCTGATAATTTGTACTGTTGGCGATAGGGAGATCCGAATCGCGATCGGCCTCCGATTCGTAAAAAGAGAAATTGAGATCGGGATTTATGTTTATTCCCTCCAGGTTGATAATGGAGATTCCATCTGTCGGGTCGTCGGGGCCAACATCACATTGTACAAGTTCAATCGAAGGATCGGGTACAGGTAGCACATAGATGAGGGATTCTCCTATGGTAGGGCATTCATCGGGATCTGAAGGCGTAATCACTACACGATACCTTCCTGAATCAGATTCGGTTGCCGACGGCAGGGTAAACGTGCTGCTGGTAATTGCAGGGAGGGGAATACCATCTTTTTCCCACGAATACACCGCTCCCGGAATGCTGTCTGCCTCCAAGTTTAGTGGTTCTCCGTCACAGAGGGTTAAGGTACTGCTGGTGGTGCCATCATCGTTGCGAACGAGTGCTGTGTTCCCGAAGAATGACTGTATGAAAGGAGGAAGGCCCTGCATACTTATCTTTCCCTTCAGATCAATAGCATTGTGCAGATAGTTAGCTGCCATCCCTGTTTCATTGGGATTGTTTATAACACCCAGGTAAGGTGTACCTTCATTATAGCTTTTGGTGATCGACCGGTAAATTTTTCCATTCTCTCCTTGTTGAAGGGCACCTCTGTAAATAGGCCGATTATCGAGTTCAATTATGGATGCATTGATATCGGGAGAACTTGTATCCATCTGAAAGAGGGAAGAAGAGTGGTTTCCATTATTCTCCGAATTGTTGGTTGCATGCACATATAGGAGTCTGCTTTCAGGAGAAAATTCCAGACCATAAGCATTAGTATTGGTACCCGGTAATTCAATGGCCATCGAATTCGTTATCAATCCCGTGGTCGCATCAAAATCGTATATGTAAAGTCCGTCTGTAAAATTGGCAACCGCCAGCTTTTGGGAATCGGGGGAAAACTTCAGATACCCCCGGGGATCTTCAATCTGCAGCCCGGGAAAAGTAGTCTTCACAGGGGTAGAAACAACCCCTGACGCATTGATCTCGTAGGCATAAAATGTATTTAGGACTCCATTGATCCCATTTTGAGATGCCAGGGTCACTACCCAAATAGATTGCTCAAAGCAATTCTTTATAACGGCCGTGATCTTCTCTGAACAATCCTGGAGCAGGTTTACGTTCTTGACTGTCACGGCACCCAGGCCGTCATCTTGTGAAATATCTACAACGGAATAGTTCAGGCCCAGGTCGGGATCCTCCCCAAAGGCAGAGGTATCCACGGTAAAGATATAGAACAAGTCGGGGTCCTCCGGTTTAGGAACAATCAGGGCCGACTGGGTGCTGGAGGGATCCCCTAAAAGATCTTCCCCATTGAGCATGGTTTCATGATTGCCGTTATATACAGTAATTCCATCGGTATAAAAGAGCAGATTCCCGAAGGAATCGGAAATTGAGGCACACCCTTCTATAGTATTTAATTTGCTTTTGGTGATATTGGAAACACTACCGTCATTGTTAAAGCGAATCCCTGCTCCATTCCCGAAGAGCCAGTTGGAGGTCTCTCCCTGCGCAATTATTAGACACGGGAACAGCAGACCTAAAAGGACTAAGGAGCCAATCTTTTTCATAGTGTTTTCCCAAACACCACAATATACTACAAATCTCTCTTTTTAAGTAACAGGTAGGACAAATAGACAAAAATCGCGGTCCAGGCAAGAACAATGAGAAACTCATACCAGTGAACGTGATAGTTCAGGGAAACTTTTTCACCGATCTGATTGGCGACCGACTGAACCGCGTTGAGTCGGGAAAAAGGCTCCTTGACAAGGTTGAACATTGAATTCAGGGGGAAGAATGCCATGACGGCGTCAGTGGTTTCAGAATCGAAGAGTTTCCATCTGATCATCCCTCTCACAAATCCTTCAAATACTTGCCAAAGGATAAGAAAACCCAGGGCAAATGCAGATCTTTTTACCAGGACTCCAAGGAATAGACAGAAGGAGAAAAACCCCACGAGTTTCACAAAAAAGGCAGGGAGAAATTCCAGATCCGAAAAGATGATAGACAACTCGTCGTAATCAGAATAGATCAATCCCAGAATCATTGAAACCACAAAGACAAAAATCGTGGAGATCAGGGCAAAAGAAATGACTGTCAGGAATTTAGAAAGCACAAATTCCTTTTTAGAAAGGCCGTCGATGAGGTTCTGCTTTATGGTTTTATTGCTGTATTCGTTAGACATCATAGAGACGATGACGATGGCAAGGAACAGCTTAAACCAGGCTGTCATAAAGGTGTTAAAATGCCAGATATAAGGAAAATTAAAGATCCCTTGTTCGGCCAGGTGAAACTGGATGGGTCCGATGTCAAACTTGATGGCGGCTACCAGGGCAATGGACGTGAGCAGGACGAAATAAGAGATAATTAAGATCTTGCTCGAGCGGTTATTCCAAAGCTTGATAAATTCAATATGTAAAAGCCTTTTCATAGGGAATTCCAGATTTTAGTTGCTTTGGGTTTTAGTAAGGGTAAGGAACTGCTCCTCCAGGCTTTCTTTTCGCATTACCAGGTGGGTAAGAACAATTCCATTTTTGAATAGAAATTCGTTGAGGGCCCCTGGTTCCATTTTTTCGTTGAGAACGGCGGTGATCAGGCCGAACTCCTCATTTATTTCTCCAAATCTCTTATCTTTTTTCAACAACTCAATCAAGGCTTCCGTATTGTTGGTTTTAAGTTCTAAATATCCATGACTGGCTAGCATATTATCTACCCGGCCTGAATATAATTTCTCACCTTTTCTGAGGATGACTACATGGGTGCATACCTTTTCAACTTCATCGAGCAAGTGGGAGGCCAGCAATATAGTAGTGCCCTGTGAAGCTATTTTTTTGATGATCTGGCGGATCTGATGAATTCCCTGGGGGTCGAGGCCGTTGGTTGGCTCATCGAGGATCAGGATTTCAGGATCATTCAGCAGGGCAGAAGCGATGGCAAGGCGTTGTTTCATCCCAAGGGAATAGGTTTTAAACTTGCTGTTCCTCCTTTCCCAAAGCCCCACTAATTGTAATGTTTCTTCAATCCGGTCATAAGAAACCTCCTTGATCTTACAAACCAGTTTGAGATTCTGCAGGGCCGACATATAAGGGTAGAAGTTGGGCCTTTCGATGATGGCCCCTACTTTTTTAAGGGCTTCATGCGTAGTTGTCTTGCCATCGAACCAGGTAAAGGAACCCGCACTGCGATTCACAACATTGAGGACAATCCCCAGAGTGGTTGATTTGCCGCTGCCATTTGGCCCCAGTATTCCATAAACATTTCCCTTTTCAATTGAAAATGAGAGGTCTTTGACTGCTGTAAGGTATCCGAATTTTTTTGTGAGGTTTGAGACTGTAAGAATCGTTTCCAAAAAGTGTTCTATTTAGGCAGTTTATAGTAACTTGACGATAAAACCCACAATTTGTTACAAATTGTCGGCATAAAGAAGTGAACCTATGACTCAACAACGGCTGATGTCCAGGAAAAAACCGTCATATCCTGTTAGCAGAAAACTGGATGTATTCCTCGACCAGTACAACCGCAAGATAGAAATACCCATATTTTATGAAGATCTGTTGCGTTTTGCAGGATCAGTGGTAGTATATGACGATGAGGGAAATGATACCCTTTGGGTTCGAGTTTATTATAGCGATGCTGAAAGAGTTGAGATCGATTTAAGTCTGAAGCGGGTTTATTCCATTCTGCATTCAGACGGGACAGATCGCATATTTCAATACCTGAATGTAGATGCGGTGGACTTCTGTACATTTGGGAATTCAAAACCCTTTCGGATTAAGATCCGGAATATCCTCAATGACAATTTTATCTATTTCTATGTAAAGAAAGCCGATGCTTCCAGAATCTATGGTCTGGAACTTGAGCATATGCTTTCTCCCTATAACCTCAATTATCTCGTTTACCGGAATACACTGATTGAAGAACACATATCGGGTATACCCGGAGATATTTTTATTAAAAACATGTTGCCGAACTGTACGGATTCTCAAAAATCCCAGCTGGCCAAGGAATTTGTAAAATTCAATGAGCGTTGTATGATCCAATTGCTGGGAGACATGCGTTCCTATAATTACGTGATCATCCCAATACACGATTTTGATCATGTGGTTTTCAGGATCAGGGCCATCGATTTTGATCAGCAGTGTTATGAAGGGAAATTAAATGTCTATAGGCCGCAATTCTTTAAGGAGAATCTTAAGATGGTCGGGTTGGTGCAGGACAGACTGCTCGATGATTCCATTGAACAGTACAAAGTAGAGGAAAGATCCATTATCGCGAAGAGGATCATCAGTGCCAATAAGCGTATTAAAAGGCTGATCAGTGCTGCCAAAGCAGATAAAATTTCGAGTCAGGAGAATGTTGATCGCCTAAAAATGGAAATCTTTGACTTTACCAAAGACCTGAAGTTCAAAAGATGCAGGAATATGGGTCAGATTCTCAATCTCACCCTCGATTTTGTAAAGCGGAATTACGAAAATGTCAGTATGAGGCAAATCATCGAAAAAAAGATAGAACTGAAATAGAAATCTACCTCTTTTTTGTCTCTAAGACCTTATTTTAATGTTTGGTTTCTTTGTTAAAATAAACCAGGTAGTAATACATCTGTTTTTCTTCATCCCAGCCCTTTTCCACAAAGCGCTCAGCCGATTCAGGATTGATAAAGTCAAGACGGATCTGTACATGGGTATCCAGGTTGATCACATTCTTAATTTTTTTCCGGGTGTCAGACACTGCCTTGTTGGCAATTGGAAAAGTTGAAATGTCTTCTATGCTGTATTTTGGGCCTTTTTCAACTTTATAGTGCTTAAACTCAGGGATCAACTCCGGATTTTCCATCACCTCATTCAGGAACTGAGTTTCCTCAAAGGCATCATTTTTCGCGAAATGATTCACGGCTCTGTTCATGAATAAAACTTCCTGCTGTTTATCCTCTGCCGGCAAGACGATGTCCTTTGCAAAATTCTGGCAGAATTTCAGGTAGTTCTTTGTGTAGAAATTCTCATCGGCCAGAACATTCGTCCCCAGGAAATTCTCCAGCCAGTATTTGGCGTCGTAGCGGTTGCTGTCTACGGATAGCACCTTGTACCCCTCATCTTCCAGCACGTTAAAAATGAGGCAGCCCTTATCAAGCTTGTTGAGATTTACGCCTTGTTCCAGGCGAATTTCAAGACTGGAGGATTTTTCCTCAAATTGCAGGAACTCCTGTTTGATCTCACTTTTAAATATTCCGAGTGCTTCCACTTTTTCATTATCCAGCACCACATTGCTGAATTTGACCACGAATACTTCCCCGTTTTTAATATGAGGGTGATCCGATTGATCGTATAGGTGCTTGGCTATCTTTTTTGATTTTTCCTGAAGGAGGGCAGGGTCTTTAAAAATCTCCTTTGCCGCCTGATAGAGCTCATTAAATTCCAGGTCGGCTTCATGACTTAGCTGATAGTAGTTCTCTTCTTTTTCCCTGAAGGGTTTTAGAAAAAATTCTTTTAGCAAACCCCGGGATTCATCATTGAGAGCTTGAGGTTGGTCAGAGAGAAGAACACCTTCATTTTTATGTTTGTTACCAATGCGGTGCAATGATACTTCATCGATTTGGGCATTAAAAAGGTTGATCATATTAAAGTGCTAAGTTTTAGAGTAAAATGGGGTTAACTATTTATTGAAGATTATGAATATCAGCTGGGTTAGTTCCAGTTTTCATCGAAATCCAGATCGTCATAGCGATCGAAGGTTTCGTCGAAATCGAAATTTGGATCGGCCTCAAAGTTTTTCTCCGGGGGAGCATCCGGTAATTCGCCAAAACTAAAAAGCAGGTTGGGATATGTTTGTCCGTCCTGTGCCTCCACAATATCTGCCAGTTCCACAAAAAATGTCCACATACTCAGAAAGTCATAAACATAGATCATTTTGGGATGCTGCCGGGTTAGGGTATCCTCCAGAAAAGTTTCATTCATCAGTCGGACCGACTCATTACCTTCGCTCATATCAAAAAGGGCAATTTCCTCCTCCTGGTTCCAGTTCTCATCACAGGTGTAGAATGATGCCATCTCATCGCCCATGAATCCAAAGGCCTGGGTGATGGCATTGTGAAAGTCTTCCAGCGTACTGTCGGCCGTCATTTCGATATCCCTGAATATATCTTCTTTGGTATCGAGTATAATCCTGATTTTATATATCATCATGGATGCAAATTTCCTGGTGGCAAAGTTACGAAGTTTCCCCGGTTGTCACCTTCTTTTGGGTTTCAAGAACCAAATAAAACTGGAGGCCAAACAACAAGGCTGCCAAAACCAGATGCAGAGGCTGGCTGGCAAAAGGGAAATCGAAATAGTACATAGCAATCCCGGTAAGTATTTCAATTCCGATAATAGTCAGAACCCAGTAAATTTTTGAATAGGCCAGTTTTCCGGCAAAAATAATATAGGCAATCCACCCATTTAATAGAACTACCACCAGGGATAGCGTGCGATGGATATAAAACTGTAACTCCGGTTGAGAAAGCCATAGATTTTTTGCCCCTTCCCCCAGCATATCGATCTGTGTATCTATAAACTGGCGAACCTGGGTACCCAGAATGATCTGGACCATAGTAAGAGCCAGTGCTACCCAAAGGAGTCGATTAATTTTTTGGTTATAAGGTGGCTTAGAGACATCAATTTTGGTTTTTTGTAAAAGATAGATCAGAAGGGCAACGATCACCAGGGCCATGACCATATGCAGCGTTATTCGAACGGGTAGAAGTAAGGAGTAGACCACGGTTGCGCCCAGCCATGCCTGGAATAACATGCCCACTACAACTGCCCAGCTTACGAGGGTAATTGTCTTGTTTTTTTTCCAGTATCCGAAGGAAGCAATGGCCAAAAACAGGGTAGCCAGACCTGCGAGGGCGCCTAATAGCCGGTTCAGGTATTCTATCCAGGTATGTGTCGCATTGAAAACGGCATAGTCGTGTTTCTCATATGGTTCCCAATTACGCTCATTAAATCGATTCTGTGTTCTAAAATCTCCGGCAGCCACATAGAGGGCTTCTTCCCGGATGATGACCTGTCCTTCTTTAAATTCCTTTCCGGGCTCCCAGAGCAATTCCGATTCCTGGGTCGGAGGAATGTAATAGCCAAAACACTTGGGCCAGTCGGGGCAACCCATTCCACTTCCTGTCATCCTTACAACGGCCCCGGCAATGATCACCAGGTAGACAAGGATGAGGGAAATTTTGGCCAGCGGCCGATAATATTTCAGCATAGGATTTCGAATAGGGGTACAAAAATACGACTCTTTTCACTGAAAAATCCATGTGTAGGAGCGAACAAAATAGATATTTAGAATAGAGGATAATCTTTGGCTATTGGGTAAGTCCCATTTCCTCGGCTTTTTTAATCATAAAGGCTTTTGCCGCTTCGTATTCATTGGGGATTTCCCCTTCCAGAATCGCTTCTTTGATGGCATCTTTGATCAGGCCGATCTCCCGTGAAGGAGGCAGGTTAAAGGTTTTCATGATCTCTTCTCCGCTCACGGGGGGCTGGAAGTTTCGTACGTGATCCCGGGCTTCTACTTCTTCAATTTTCTGGCGGACGAGCTTAAAGTTATTTTTATATTTCTTCTTTTTTTTTGGGTTTTTGGTGGTAATATCCGCTTCGCACAGGGTCATAAGGTCATCTACAAATTCGCCTGCATCAAAAATGAGTCGGCGCACTGCGGAATCGGTTACAAAATCCTCGGCCAGTACAATGGGTCTTGAGCTCATCAGAACCATTTTCTGGACGAATTTCATTTTCTCATTCAAAGGCATCCTTAACCTTTTAAAGATTTTATAGACCATTTTTGCCCCTACAAATTCATGGGCATGGAAGGTCCAGCCCAGTTTTTTGTCGTATCGTTTTGTCGGGGCCTTTCCAATATCGTGGAGTAAGGCAGCCCATCGCAGCCAAAGGTCGTCTGTGTATTCAGAAATATTGTCGACTACCTCCAGGGTATGCCAGAAATTATCCTTATGTTTTTGTCCTTCAATTTCTTCAATACCCTGAAGTGCGACCAATTCGGGAAGGATAAAATCTAAAAGACCGGTTTTTAATAACAAGCCAAAACCCACCGACGGCTTCTCACTCAAAAGAATTTTATGCAATTCATCTACAATTCTCTCTTTGGAGATGATGTTTATTCTCGACTTGTTTTCTTCAATAGCTTTAAGGGACTTAGTCTCAATTTTAAATCCGAGCTGGGAAGAGAAGCGTATTGCCCTAAGCATCCGTAGTGGGTCATCCGAATAGGTCACTCCGGGCTCTAAGGGCGTTTTTATCAGTTTTTTACCCAGATCTTCAACCCCCTGGAAGGGATCCAGCAAGTCCCCGTAGTTATTTTTGTTCAGGGACAGAGCCAGGGCATTTATGGTAAAATCGCGTCGTTTCTGATCGTCTTCAAGGGTTCCGTTCTCCACGATTGGTTTCCGACTATCCCGGTTATAACTTTCTTTACGCGCACCGACAAACTCAACTTCCTTATCACTTATTTTCAACATGGCAGTACCAAAGTTCTTAAATACCGTAACCTCGGGTTTTCCGGGGGAGAGGGAGGCTACTTTTTTCGCCAAAGAAATACCACTGCCTACGGCCACGATATCGATGTCCTTTGGCACTCCTCTCTCGAGGAGCAAATCCCTTACAAAACCTCCAATGACATAACAATCAACAGAGAGCATAGCTGCAGCCTCCGCAATGGTATGAAAGATCTGATCTGTAAGGGCTTCTTTATAATTCTTTTTCGCCATTTTATTCCCGAATCACTTTTACAGTGCCGTCGTTGCTCAATTTTATAATAGAAGAGGAAACGGCATTCCCTGCATTCCGCTGCAAATTTACCACATAGTCGACTCCTTTTAAAATGGGGGGTGTTATTTCCCCAAAGTTGCCAGGGGTAGGTTCACCGGCAATATTCGCAGATGTAGAGACAATGGGTTTTTTAAAGGCGTTGATGAGGTAGCGACAAAATTTATCTGAGGCAACTCGGATAGCCAGCGTATTGTCATCGGCTATGAGGTTTCGGGCCACACCTCTGGGGTGGTCATAAACGATGGTTGTGGGTTTACTCGCCAGGTCCATAATGTCCCAGGCCGTTTCCGGGACTTTTTCCACTATGCGTTCAAGCATCGCATCATTGCCCACCAGGCAAATCAAGGCTTTTGAATCGGGTCGATTTTTTAGGCGATATACTTTTTCCACGGCCTTTTCATTGGTGGCATCGCAGCCGATTCCCCAGACCGTATCTGTAGGGTATAAAATAAGACCTCCATTTTCGAGTACTTCGAGACAAGATTTAATTTCCTGTGTAAAGTCATTCATGTTTAATCAGGCTTTAGTTTATCCTTCAGGTTGAAATGG
Organism: Muriicola sp. E247; assembly: GCF_041358175.1. NCBI lineage: Bacteria > Pseudomonadati > Bacteroidota > Flavobacteriia > Flavobacteriales > Flavobacteriaceae > Muriicola > Muriicola sp. E247. The sequence continues at coordinate 52,618 of NZ_JBGKBE010000004.1, read as the reverse complement.
TCTGAAAGTTTCAGCCATTGCACACTATTCAGGTCTTTTTTAATATTGACATGTTTCAGGGAGGTCTTTTGAGATCCCATGACTGGCACTGCTTTTTTACTCCGGTTTGAAGCCAATCTACACTTGGTTCCTTTTAATAAGGACATGGTTTTAAACCAAAGATCATCCGCCTTTGGCGCTAAATTAAGGAAGAGGTCTTCGTTGTCAAATTGCGTATCTAGGCTTGCAGGAGGGTATAACACGCCTTCTGCACCAATGGGGAGTACCCAATCTGAGCCAACAGCGGCAGGCTGGTCGGTAGGCCATTGTCCGTAAGGAAGAAAATTTCCCTCTTTATCCGTTTTTATCGTTCTTGTTTGATTGGCGATGATGGCCCCGGGAAACCGCTGAGATTCTTCATAAAGTAAAGAAAGCCATTGAGGTCTGTACATCAGATCGTCATCACAAGTGATTACCGGGTATTCAGGAAAGGCTGAAAGGGTATGGATTAGTTTTTTATGTGAACAATGCAGGTGAGTGGTCCGGACCTCAAAAATGTCGCCACATAATTCCGTGAGTCTAGGAGGAAGTTCTTTTTTAAGAGAATCGGGGATCCAGAGCAGTATTTTTACAGGTGACACACTTTGAGACAGTAAGCTGCGAATCACGAGATCAACGACTCCCAGCCTGGATTCGATGGTAGTGAGGGATATCAGGACAGGAATCACAGTTTTGGACCTTTTCCTTCCAGCACGATTAGGTCCATACCTTAATTTAAGGGAGTAATAAATAGATACAGGAAGCTCTTTTACCTTCATTTTGGATATGGAACTGTGATGCTCTTTGCCCTGCAAATTACGGTAACCAAATGGGAAGGACGAAAAAAAATGCGGATGAAATTATAGGGGTCGTAAGGATTTTTTAAATATTAGATTGACCACTTACCTGGGATATTTAAGGTAGAAATAACGAAATCTCCACAAAGCTTTCTATTTTTGTGCGATGCAGAATACGGAGCCTAAAATTTCAATCATTGTCAGCACTTACAATTCTGAAGCCTGGCTTGAAAAAGTGTTGTGGGGTTTTGAATATCAAACATTCAGAAATTTTGAAGTGGTGATTGCCGATGACGGATCGGGGCCCAAAACTAAAAATCTGATCGAGGAGATGAAATCCAAGGTCTCTTATCCCATAGTTCATGTATGGCAGGAAGACGACGGATTTCAGAAGTCGAGAATCCTCAACAAGGCCACTGTAGCCTGTAATTCACCCTATATCATCATGACCGATGGAGATTGTATTCCGAGGGAAGACTTTGTAGAGGTACATTACATCAATAAAGAACCCGGATATTTTATTTCAGGTGGGTACTATATGTTACCTATGAATATTTCCAAGGCCATCACCAGGAAAGACATTGAGGAACAGAATTGTTTTAACATTCAGTGGCTGAAAGAAATGGGAATTCCCAAGACGTTTAAGAACAATAAACTAACGGCCAGAGGATATATCTCGAAATTTTTCAATATGATCACACCAACCAATGCAAGCTGGAATGGGCATAATTCATCGGGTTGGAAAAAAGATATCCTCAATGTTAATGGATTTGACGAACGGATGCAGTACGGGGGGCAGGACCGGGAGTTGGGGGAACGATTATTCAATTTTGGGATCAGGTCGAAACAGCTGCGCTATAGTGCCGTATGTGTGCATTTAGATCACAAACGGGGATATAAAACACCCGAATCTATAGAAAAGAATAAATCCATTAGAAAGGAAACCCGAAATAAAAAGTTGGTGTGGACGCACTATGGCATCAGCAAGTAATAAGCCAGGGCATTTTTTCGCTCCAGGCGTTTTAATTCACGGAAACGCTCTAGAACACCCAGGGCATTTAGATAGCAGATAGTTATCCCTTTCTTCCCGTCAAGGATCCCCAGACGTAGGATGTAGTGATTAAAAAATTTCCAGGCAGGTTTAAGGAAATAATAAAAATAGTTAAAACTTTTTTCCCTGTAGAAATCTTCTTTGGCTTTCAATTGCCCGTATTTAAGCATTTTCCCCTTGTAATCTTCATAATTCTTATAACAATAGTGGATCAGTTTCTCATTGAGGATACCTGATGTCCCATCTACTTCAAGGGTTTCGTGCACAATCTTCTTGTCGGAGAATTTGGCTTTGTCTTTCTGGAAAAGACGATAATTTTTATCGGTTTGCCATCCACTGAACTTAAGGGCCTTTCTCTCAAACATAAATTTGCGATAGAACCAATAAGCGGCATGAGGAGATTCCTGCTGCACCGTTTCTTCTATCTCTTTTTTAAGGCCTGCCGGTACTATTTCATCGGCATCTAGAAAGAGGATCCAATTGTATGTTGCCTGCGAAAGGGCAAACGTTTTTTGCAGGGTAAAATTAGTAAAGGGATGCTGAACGACCTTTACTTTAGGGTGTTGCAGCAAATATTCATAAGTCCCGTCAGTACTGTAAGAATCAACAACCAGTATCTCATCTGCAAAAGAGACTGAATTGATACAAGCCTCAATATATCCCATTTCATTGTAGGTAATAATCAGGGCCGATATTTTCTGGTTGTCGTTGTTCATACTTAGCGGAGTAACCGTGATACTTGAATTTAAATGCAAAGTTATAACAATAAAATCGTCATAAAATTGCCTTCAGGAGAAAAATTCCTACAAATTATACAGCTACATTATATTCTCGCAGGGCATTATTGAGGGAAGTTTTTAAATCCGTACTTGGCTTTCTTTTCCCGATAATCAGGGCACAAGGTACCTGATAGTTTCCTGCCGGAAATTTCTTGGTGTAGCTCCCTGGTATAACAACTGAACGGGCCGGAACCCTACCTTTCATTTCAACCGGAGACGATCCTGTAACATCGATGATCTTGGTAGAGGCTGTTAAAACTACGTTTGCACCCAGTACGGCTTCCTGCTCAACCTTCACACCTTCCACAACGATACACCGACTTCCTACAAATGCATTGTCCTCTATGATTACCGGAGATGCCTGCAGAGGTTCTAACACCCCACCAATGCCAACCCCTCCGCTGAGGTGGACATTTTTGCCTATCTGGGCACAACTCCCCACGGTGGCCCAGGTGTCTACCATAGTCCCTGTATCAACATAGGCTCCGATATTTACATAACTGGGCATCAGAATAGTGCCCGGAGCAATGTAGGCACCATGTCTGGCAACTGCATGGGGAACTACCCTTATTCCTTTTTCCTTATATCCTTTTTTCAGGGGAATCTTATCATGATATTCAAAAATCCCAACTTCCTGGGTGACCATTTTCTGGATTGGAAAGTAGAGTACTACTGCTTTTTTAACCCATTCGTTAATCTGCCAGCCATTGTCCGTGGGTTCGGCACATCTAAGCTTCCCTGAATCGATCAAATCCACTACTTTTCGGATCGATGTCTGGGTCTCAATTTCGTTTAATAAATCGCGTTGCTCCCAGGCCTTTTCTATAGTATTCTTTAACTCCTTCATGGATAGGTAAATTTTGGGCAAATATAATGGGAAGGGGCGGATTATAAGGCCCATTTTTACAGGAATAACAATTTATCCTGTACTTTTGCAAAAATTAATTGAATTGGGTCGGATTATAGCCTTGGACTATGGAAAAGTAAGGACAGGAATAGCGGTTACGGATCCGCTACAGCTCATAGCTTCCGGACTTACTACAGTGCAAAGCTCGGAACTGATTCCTTTTTTATTAGAATACGTTAAGGAAGAGTCAATTTCTGAAATCGTGATAGGAGAACCCCGGCAAATGAATCATATGCATTCAGAAGCCGAACCCCTGATCCAGAAATTTCTGGTGAAGTTAAAAAATGCATTTCCGGATATCCCGGTACACAGGCAGGATGAACGCTTTACCTCTAAACTAGCGCTGGAAAGCCTTATCGCCTCAGGAGTAAAGAAAAAGGACAGAAGGGAAAAAGGGGTTATAGACGAGGTGAGTGCGACCCTCATTTTGCAGGGTTATCTGGAAAGGAAAAAATAAGGCGTTACGGAACGCGAAATGTAATAGTATTGAATATATGATTTTACCTATTGTCGCTTATGGCGATCCGGTACTGAGAAAAGTAGGTGCTGAAATAGAGGAGGATTACGAAGGGCTAAAAACACTGATTGAAAATATGTGGGAGACCATGTACAATGCTAACGGAGTAGGCCTGGCAGCACCGCAGATTGGCTTGCCCATCAGATTGTTTTTAGTCGATACTTCCCCTTTTGCCGAAGATGATGAGCTTACTGAAGCGGAGCAAAAAAAACTTAAAGATTTTAAAAAGGTCTTTATCAACGCGGAGATGCTGGATGAGACCGGGGAGCTATGGCCGTTTAATGAAGGTTGCCTGAGCATACCCGACATCAGGGAAGATGTTTCCCGAAACGACACAATCACCTTGCGCTACCAGGATGAAAATTTTAAAGAGCATACCGAATCCTTTGACGGTATCCTGGCCAGAGTAATCCAACATGAATACGATCATATCCAGGGCATTCTTTTTACCGACAAGGTTTCAAGCCTGAAAAAAAGACTGCTGAAAGGAAAACTTAACAATATATCGAAAGGGAAAATACAGGTTGATTATAAAATGCGATTCCCTATGTTAAAAAAAGGGAGGTAGTCCTGTGGTTTTCGGTTTAATTTTACATATTTGCCGCCTAGAAAAAGAAATTCAATGAGCCTGGAAAAAATATTATCCATCGGGGGCAGACCCGGACTGTTTAAATTACTCACACAAACAAGAACTGGTTTTGTTGCTGAGTCACTGCTTGACGGGAAGAGGGTCACGGTTGGTATGACCAACAATGTAAGTGTGTTGTCTGAAATTGCTATTTTTACCCTGAAGGAAGAATTGCCCCTGAAAGCTGTGTTTAAAAAGATCCAGGAGAAGGAAAAAGGCGGTCCTACCTCTATCGGCCACAAGGAAGACAAACTCAAATTGGAGGAGTATTTTTTTGAGGTAGTTCCAGATTACGATGAGGAAAGAGTATATCCCAGCGATATCAAAAAAGTAATCCAGTGGTATAACCTGCTGCACAAAAATGGGATTACAGATTTCGAGGCCGATGAAAAGGAGGACGGAGCCGAAGAAGAGTAGTTCCTGAATACACGCAATTTTTATCACATTCATCCCGTCAATAATCTCTATATTAGGAGTCTAATCAAAAAGCACTTCTAATGACTCGATTCCGGTATCTACTGTTACTTTGCCTCAGTTTTTTTATTTCCCAATCTCAACTTTTATTTCCCCAGGATAGCCTATCAACCCCCGATTCCCTAAAAAAGGCAACGAAAGAACTGCCTCTGGAACCCGAGCGCAGCATCAATTTTACTACGAGCCAGGGCACCTGGATTTCTTTAGATGTAAGCCCTGACGGGAAGACCATTGTCTTTGATCTTATGGGGGATATCTATTCCATTCCCATTACGGGAGGAAAGGCGACTGCTTTAACTTCAGGACTGGCCTATGATGTTCATCCCAGGTTTAGTCCGGACGGTAAGTCGATTGCTTTTATTTCCGACAAGAGTGGTTCAGACAATATCTGGACGCTAAGCCTTTCAGATAAAGAAGAAAAACAAGTAAGCAAGGATAGTAAACACAACTTTTTTTCGGCAGAGTGGACCCCTGACGGGGAGTATATTGTGGGCGCCAAAGGGAGAAGAAATATAAAATTTCAGATCTATCACAGGGAAGGAGGATCGGGAAGCGCCCTGATCAGCGAACCTAAAAACCTGAAAGTTATTGATCCTGCTTTTAGTGCAGATGGAAAACTGCTTTACTTTTCACAAAGGAGGAATGCCTGGAATTACAATGCTCAGTTGCCACAATACCAACTGGGAACTTACGATATGGAAGATGGGGAGATGGATGTAATCACCTCCAGATACGGTTCTGCATTTACCCCCACACTTTCCCCTGATGGGCAGTGGTTGGTATTTGGTAGCCGATTTGAGGCCCAGACCGGACTCGTATTAAGCAATCTGAAAACAGGAGAGGAACGATGGCTGGCTTACCCGGTTCAGCGAGACGAACAGGAGTCTATTGCCCCTTTGGGCGTCCTGCCTGCTATGTCGTTTACCCCTGATAGCAAAAAGTTGGTGGCGTCATACGGAGGAAAGATATTTTCAATCGACATTGAGAACAATTCGGCTACAGAGATTCCTTTTTCTGCTGATATAAATTTAGACCTGGGTCCCAGGCTGAAGTTCCAATATCCCATTGAAGATACTCAACAAGCTCTGGTCACCCAGATCCGAGATGCGAAACCTTCCCCTGATGGAAAGAAACTGGCGTTTACCGCTTTGAACAGATTATATGTGATGGACTTTCCCGATGGGACACCCAGAAGGCTCACAGATAATGAATTCACCGAGGCGCAACCCACCTGGTCTCCGGATGGGAAATGGATCGTATTTACCTCCTGGAAACCTGGAGGTGGCCATCTCTTTAAAGTCAATACAGACGGAAGACCAAGGCCGGTGCAGCTAAGCAGGGAGGCCGGGATATACAGTTCTCCGGAATGGTCTTACAACAGCAATAGGATTGCCTTTTTACGAAGTACTGCACAGGCATATGAGGATGCTACAGGGCCTGTAGTAAGGGGAGCGAGGGAAGATTTAGTCTGGATTTCAACAGATGGTGGTTCCATCCAGTTTATAGATACCTCAAAAGGCAGGGCTCAACCTCATTTCACTAAAATTGATGACCGTATTTATCTGAGTCATTCTACCAAGGGATTGCTTTCCATTCGATGGGATGGCACCGATGAGAAAGTACACCTGAAACTAAAAGGGATAGAAACCTATGGATCACAGGATATATTTGGTAAGGACCATTTCGATGTGCCTGAACAACAATACCTCCCTATGATAGAGGACAATAGGGAAGATAATGATAAGGCTTCACGGCCCTCAGAAATCCGGATATCCCCTGATGGTAAAACGGCACTGGCACAGATCAATAACGATATCTATACTGTAATCATACCCAGATACGGTAAGACCCCTACTATTTCTGTCGCGTCTGCTGATAAAGCCGCTTTCCCGGCGATGAAACTTACAGTGATGGGGGGCGAATTTCCAGCCTGGTCTTCAGACAGCAAAAAAGTTCACTGGTCGTTAGGTGCCAGTCATTTCCGATACGACCTTGAAGCCGGAAAGAGCTTTAAGGACAGTCTGGCAGCAGCCAAGAAAAAGGAGAAAGAACTGGGGGAATTAAAAAAGAAAAAGGACTCAACTGATACAGAAAAGGCAGAGGAGAAGGAAGAAGATACGGAAACGTTTAAAGCTGAAGAATTTAAAATAAAGGTGAATTACACCAGGCAGATTCCGGAGGGAATGCTTCTGCTCAAAGGAGGACGTATTATCAGTATGAAGGGGGATGAGGTGATTGAAAGAGGAGATATACTGATAGAGAATAACCGAATAAAAGCCATAGGGGCCAGCGGTTCGTTTGCGGTGCCCGAAGAAGCTACAGTTATAGACGTAAGCGGAAAGACCCTGACACCAGGATTTGTGGATACACATGCGCATATGTGGCCGAAATGGGGCATTCATAAAAACCAGGTATGGATGTATTCTGCCAACCTGGCCTATGGGGTAACCACCACAAGAGATCCTCAGACAGCAACAACGGACGTACTTACCTATTCCGACATGGTTGAAGCCGGAATGCTTCACGGACCCCGGGTGTACAGTACAGGTCCGGGTGTAGGGTTCTGGAGGTATAAGATCAAAAGTCTCGACCACGCCAAGGAAGTACTTAAACAGTACAGTGAATACTACAATACAAAAACCATCAAGATGTATCTAGTGGGGAACAGGCAGCAACGGCAATGGGTCATCATGGCGGCAAAAGAGCTGAAGTTGATGCCTACTACGGAAGGAGGGCTCGATTTCAAACTCAATATGACACAACTACTCGATGGATATCCAGGACACGAGCATTCGTTACCCATTTATCCTATTTATAATGACGTGGTTAAAACGATTGCTGATTCAAAAATGGCCGTTACACCTACCTTGCTGGTTTCTTACGGAGGGCCATGGGCAGAGAATTACTACTATTCGCGGGAAGATGTCTGGGGCGATAAAAAAATCCAGTATTTTACTCCCTACGAAGAACTGGCCAACAAATCGAGAAGGAGGCCGGGCTGGTTTATGGATGAGGAACATGTTTTTCAAAAGCATGGGGTTTTTATGAAGGACCTGGTTGAGGCAGGTGGACTTGCAGGAATAGGAAGTCACGGACAATTACAGGGACTTGGTTTCCACTGGGAACTGTGGTCTGTAGCAAGCGGAGGGATGGAAAATCACGATGCCTTAAAAGTAGCCACCATCCAGGGAGCTACGGCCCTAGGCCTGGAAAAGGACCTTGGGTCACTGGAGGTTGGTAAATTAGCTGATATAGTTATCCTCTCAGGGAATCCTCTGGAATCGCTGCGCAATACCAATACTTTAACGCATGTGATAAGAAATGGAACGGTGTACGAGGCTAATACCCTTGATGAGGTCTGGCCTGTAGCTAAAAAGGCGGAAGCATTCACCTGGCAAACGGTAAAACCCGAAGGCTTACCGGGAACAGACAAATAAGCGAGAAAATCAAAATACCTCCTGTTGTTTATCAGCGGGAGGTATCCCTGATAAATTCCGATACATCCTCCTTAAATTTGGCCATCGAAGGTGGGTGGGTATACATCATATGCCCGGCTTCGTAATACTTCATGATGATATTGTTCTTGATTTCCGGGGTTAGGCCCAGGTGATTGATACTGTGCTCTACCCCATAGAAGACTGTGGCGATGTCATAAATTCCGTTGAGAATCAAAACCTTTACATTGGGGTCCCTCGACATGGCCTGGGCCATATCTATTCCGGTATTGATGGCTGCTTGTGCTCCCCAACGGTCGTTCCCTACGTGTTTCCAATCCCATTTAAAACCTTGTCGTTCATAGGCGGAAGTTGCGTAATGCAATTTCTTGTCAACCTTCAGTTCCCGGTGGAAGTAGTCCAGAAAACCGGCGGTATAAGCCGGAGAGATGGCCGAACTCTGGGGATCGTGGTTCCCTTCCTGCGCAAGCAGGTCCTGGTTGATCCCGGTAAAACGTGAATCGAGCCTACCTACGATCTGCCCCTTATCCCGTAAGAATTCTGCAAAGAATTCGCTGTTGGTCACCCTGAGGTCTGCCTTTAACCAATAATCTGCTGAGGTACCCGTGAAAGCGGCTAGTTTTATAGCTATATCTGATTTTTCAGTTTCCGTAAGCTGATCCCCCTTAAAAAGGGCCGGGGTGTATTCCTCTTCGGTAAACCTTCTTACCTCGTCTAAAAAAGTGTACACATCTTCAGGTTTATCACTAACCATATCGTGGTACCAGGCTGTTGCGGCATAGGTGGGAAAATGAACAATATAAGGGAGGTCGTCATCAGGGGGGAAGAGCAGGGTGCGAAGGTCAAAAACCGCCGAGACCATGATAACCCCATTGAGGGCAATCCCGTCTTGTAAAAGCTTATTCATCAGTCCAGCATTCCTGAAGGTCCCGTAACTTTCCCCCAAAAGATACTTGGGGCTGTTCATCCTGTCGTTGGCAATCAGGAACTGCCTGATAAACAATGATAAACTTTTGATATCCTGGTCTACACCCCAGAAATCCTTGAATTCTGCCTTTCCCAGGGGTACACTCAGGCCGGTGCCCACCGGATCGATCATGACCAGGTCGGCTACATCCAGAATGGAATAATTGTTATTGACCAGCTGATAGGGTGCGGCGGGGGTGTATTCTGGGTCGTTGACAACAATTCTTTTTGGTCCCAGTATTCCCATGTGCAACCAGTAGGAGGAGGAACCGGGTCCGCCGTTATAGGCAAAAACGATAGGTCTTCTCCTGGTATTTATTTCCCTCTTGTCCCCTTTTGTATAAAAGGTATGCCCCATCAGGGCCAGTGGTTTGTTTTTTTCATCCCGAACTTCAAAGGTACCTGCCTGGGCGCTAAGATAATGGGTCCTTCCATTGATGTTTACACTCTGCATGGTGGTGACCACCTCTGCTTTGGGCAGGGTGTCGTTGTCATTCTGGCCCTGAAGGACCAGACATGAAATCATGGCGAGTAACAGGAACTTGATTTTCATATGTTTAGGTTTTGGTTAATTACGGTTATTTTAATGGATCAATCCTTGAGGATTTCCCTGGATTTCTTTTCGGCTTGCACCCAGTCTATTCGAGGAGAAGGATAGAAGGCTACATTCATCCGCTCCATAAAAGGCGCCTGATTGGCCAGCCTTACTTTAAAATCCTCCCAGTCGCGGTTTTCCTCCAGACTCCAGCTCAGCTCGGCATAGCCGATGACCCTGGGAAAAGCGAGGTATTCCAATTCTTCAATATTGCTGATGGTCTCAGACCAGAGTGGCGCTTCCACTCCCAGGATCTGATCTTTGGGAATGTCTGGCACATAGGACTCCGGACTCCAGACATAAGCCGTATCTACCGGGATGTAGGCTGCCCAGTGTAAGCCGTGTTTCGATAGCGTATCGTATTGCATATCGAGATAGGTTTTCTTGGCGGGGGAAAGGATCACCTTCATACCTTTTTCTATGGCGGTGGTCGCATTTTTCTCACTCGACCAGAATTGGGCAATGGAGGTGCTGTCTACATCGGCCTGGGCGATTTCATCCCATCCAATCATTTGCTTGCCGTGTTTCTGAACTATCTTTTCTACCCTGTTGACAAAATAAATATAGTCGGCTTTTTTGGTGGCATGACTCTCATCACCACCAATATGAAAATAAGGCCCGGGAGTGATCGCCGATATTTCCCTGACCACATCATCGATAAAGGCATATACGGTATCCTTGCGGGTGTCAAATGTGCTGAAGCCTACCCTTGTGCCTTCATAGAGTTTCAGGGGTTTACCTGTCCCGTCTAAAAAGGGGTAGGACACAGATGCAGCATTGGTATGTCCGGGCATATCCACTTCAGGGACGATGGTCATGTAATTGTCAGCAGCATAGGCCACGATTTCCTTATAATCGTCCTGAGTAAAAAACCCACCGGCTTCGCCCCCAACCTCAGTGCTTCCGCCGACCTCTGTAAGTTTAGGCCATGCTTTTATTTCAATACGCCAGCCCTGGTCATCGGTAAGGTGGAGATGGAGTACATTGATCTTGTAATAGGCTAGCAGGTCTATATATTTTTTTACATCTTCCACACTAAAGAAATGGCGGGCCACATCGAGCATGGATCCCCTGTATCCAAAATTGGGATGGTCTTCAATGGTTCCGGAAGCTACAGGCCAGATAGAATGCTCAGCAAGGGTGTCATTACTGATTTCAGGGATCAGCTGCCTGATGGTTTGCACTCCCCTGAAAGCAGCTTCTGTGGTTGGGATTTCAAGGATGATGGAATCCTGCCTGATCGATAAGGTATAGGCCTCATTATTGGGCCAGTTGCCTTCCTTTTTCTGAGACAACAGTATAACCGGATCGCCTTCTTGCATGTTTAATGGGTTCACTTCAAGTCGTAACCCGGTCTTGCCGCTGATCTTTTCAGCGAGAAAAGAAGCTACCTCTTCCAGGCCGTCTTCTTCTCCTGAGGTAATTATACTGGTAAACTGATCGAGCCGGAAACTCCCTTGTGTGGCAATCATCCGGGTGGGGATGGGAACAAGGTTTTCTGCATTGAGATCGAGGGCCGGCATGGGGATCTCCTCTTTTGCCTCATCACAGGAGGTTACCATCAATAGTAATGTCAGGATAAATACACTTCCAGACACAGATTTTAAAACATTCATATATTCTTAATTTAAGTGCGATTTAAGTACTTCGTACCACAAGGAGTATCCTTTATCATTCATGTGGAGGCCATCTTCCACAAATAAACTGTCGTCTACTTCCTCCCCGCGAATCATCACATCCCATACATTGGCATAGGCCACCCGGGATGTTTTGTTTGCATATTTTTGAAACTTGCGATTGAGTCGGAGATAACGTCTTTTCAGATGCCATCTGTCCGGACTTGGCTTGGCAGCAATAAGGACAATATCTGTGTTTGGAAATTCGGTCCAGATTCGATTAAGGATCTTTTTGGTTGTACGCAGAACCCTTGCCGGACTTCTCTTGAAACTAATGTCATTATCTCCTTCATAGATAAATACCTTGGTCGGATGGTAATCCAGGATCAGAGGGTTGATAAATTCCAGAAGATCTGCCGCCTCCGAACCTCCAAAACCGGTATTGATGATCGGGTGGCCCGGGAAATATTCCTCCAGTCCTTCCCATAATCGGATACTGGAACTTCCGGTAAAAACAACGGTTTTCTGATTCTTGGACCTGAGGTGTTTATATCTCTCTGTGATCAGTTCGACCTCCTCACTAAAGTCGGTTCCTTTCTGAGCTGTTACAAAAAAACAACCGGCCCAGACAAACAAGATCAGGTAGATAAATTTTAAACGCATCATTCGCTTAGTCATAAAAATATCAATCGACAGATGCAACGAGTTCTTCAGCGACAGCCCAGTCGTAAAAGCGCTCTATCCAGGTATCCGAGGGCAGGCCCTGTTCTTTCATCCCAAAGCCATGTCCGCCTTTGGAATACATATGCAGGGAAGCTTTTTTACCCGCCTGATACCAGGACTGGTACAGGGCAACACTGCCACTGGCGAGACCCAGAGGGTCGTCTGAAGCACAGATTACAAGCATGGGAGGGACATTTTCAGATACTTCCTGCACCGGCATGGCATCGGTCCAGGCATAGACCGGTACCAGGAAATCGGGACGGGTTTGATCCGTGGCATTATAAGCTACGCCCATAGTAACCGCACCTCCTGCAGAAAAGCCCATAAAGCCTATACGGTCTTTTTTAACCCCAAGTTCATCGGCATGGGAACGGACATATTTTACAGCCGTCAGGCCATCGGCTACTGAAAGAGGCATTACAGCACCGATTAATCTTTTAAATTCCTCCAGGTTTTTACTGCTGGTTTCGTTGAGATCTTTTACCCCATCCTCTCCCGTGGGCACCAGCCTGTATTTGAGAACAAAAGCAGTAATTCCCTTTTTATTCAGCCATTTGGCCACCATATTACCTTCGCTTTCAATGCTCAAAGCATAGAGTCCGCCTCCCGGTGCTACCACCACAGAGGTGCCAGTAGCTATCGCAGGATCGGGCCTGAAAACCTGCATGGTAGGGATAGATACATTGGTTACTACTTCGTTATTCCAGATCGTTGAAAAATAGGCCTTTTCCTCTCCTTCCCATTCCAGCCCTGCAGGGATCTCATAGGGTAAGGTAATAATCTCCTGAGCCCTGATGCCGCTGATAAGCAGGAAAAAGAGTAATAGTGTACTGTAAAGTTTCATAGGGTGTGTTGATTTTTGTCTGGAGACTAAAATATGAAATTATCCTGTGCTTTTCCGCTGCAGTGATTTAATCCTGCAGTTCCGGATAAATAACTTCCTCATTGATCTCCGGCACATTCCCCGGATATTCTTTCCCCCTTAATTTGTGAACCGTATGTGCCTGCAATTCTTCTTCGGGATAGGAGTGGATCAGTTCCTGTACGGCTTTAACGTCGAGTTCTTCTTCTATTTCAATTAACCACTTTTCGGCTATCTCTTCGTCCAGCACCAAAGGCATACGAGGGCCTGATAATTTAGGATTATTGTGGATCCTGCCCATCATCTGATTTCCTTCTGTGGTAACGATGGTAAAGGTATTGAGATATTCCCCGGTCTCCGGATCGAGCCAGGGGTTCCACAATCCGGCAAAGACCAAGGGTTGCTTGTCTTTCTTATGAATGAAATATGGATAGGTCTTCCCTTTAAAATGATGATGCTCATAAAAACCATCCACATAGATGAGACAACGATGGTATTTTGCTGCCGTCCTGAAAGAAGGCTTTTCAAAAATGGTCTCTCCTCGTGCATTGAGGGTGTTGTTCCAGAGTTTTTTCTGCTGTGCCCTGTCTTTTACCCAATGAGGGACCAGACCCCAGCTAGCTACTTTAGGGTATACAGGGTCGTCCTCGGTGTAGATCAGCAATTTGGGATGCTGAAATCCGGAAGCGTGGTGTATCGGCAGGTCGGTGAGAGGAGCCAGCTTTTCTTCAATCTCCCTGATGGCGATCTCATCCCCGTATTGCCGGGCCCGTTTTAGCTGTGCCTCCAGGCTTGCTTTAATATCGTAGCACATTGGTTAAACTTATTGAGATTCTTCTTTCATCACATAACCGGGTCCCTTCACAAACCTGCCGGGAAATGCTCCGGTATGTTCCCCGTCTTGTAGCACAGGTACACCATTCACCAGCACATGTTTCATCCCTGTAGCGTATTGATGAGGTTCTTTAAAGGTGGCATTATCCGTAATGGTCTCCGCATCAAAGAGGACCACATCGGCATAGTATCCTTCTTTTAGTGCTCCCCTCTTCTCGAGCTTTAAATTTGTTGCCGGCAGGAGGGTCAATCTACGGATGGCTTCTTCCAGGGAGATTACCTTTTCCTCCCGCACAAAATGCCCTAAGAGTCGGGCAAAAGAACCATAAGCCCTGGGGTGCGTACTTTGCTCAAGGAATACCCCTTCATTGGTATAGGAACCGGCATCAGAACAGATAGCCATATAAGGCAGTGTCAGTTTTTTCTTTACATTTTCTTCAGACATGGAAAAGTAGACCACCTGAATTCGACTGTCATCCTCAAAAATGAGATCCACAACGGTTTCCCTCGCCGATTTTCCCCGCTCTTCTGCCACATCTGCCAGTGTCATTCCGATAAGATTTCTCATTTCGGGATTTCTGAAGCCCACCAGCAGTATGTTTACAGGCGGGACATGAAAATCGATCTCCGCGATCATCTTTTTTCTCATCGGAGCTTGTTTCATTAAATTGATTGTGCTGCTGTGCCCTCCTTCTTTCGCCCAGGCAGGGAGCAGTACATTTAACCCCGTTGAACTAGCATTGTACATATACATATCGGTGGTTATCTGCAATCCTTTTGCTCTGGCTTTATCCACCAGTTGAATCGCACTGTCTAGCAAATGCCAGTTGTCAGTACCCGAGGCCTTAAAGTGATAGATCTCGGCGGGTAGTTTTGCCTCTTCGGCAATGGTGATCAGCTCCTGTACTGCTTCCAGTAATTTGCCTTCCTCATCCCTTATATGTGAAACGTACATGCCATTGTTTTTTGACGCGACTTTGGCCAGGGAAATGATCTCTTCAGTCTGGGCATGACCGCTGGGAACATAGATCAGGGAAGTAGATAATCCTACGGCACCTTCTTCCATAGCCTGCTGTACGAGGCTTTCCATCTGTGCCAGTTCCTCTACGGCAGGAACCCTGTTCTCGTATCCCATGACGTATTCGCGCACAGTGCCGTTTCCGACAAAGGAGGCGATATTGGTAGAGACGCCCTTATTTTCCAGAAAGTTCATGTATTCCCCAAGCGTTCGCCAGCTTACATCGTAGGTGATGCTTTGCTGACCTTCAGCCATATTAGCGGCCATTTTTTCGTTTAAGGGTCCCATAGAACGTCCTTCTCCCATTACCTCAAGGGTTACTCCCTGTCTGATATCACTCTGCGAGCGTCCATCTTCGATCAGGGCTACGTTGGCCCAGCTAAGCATATTAATAAAACCGGGGGCAACGGTGAGATTCGTGGCATCTATTTCCTGCTTTCCTCTGGCATCGCCGAGGTCTCCCATGGCGGCAATAGTATCGGCGTTGATTCCCACATCCCCTGTAAAACCTTTCTCCCCGGATCCGTCGAGGACGTAGCCGTTTTTTATAAGGATATCAAAGGATTGGGGTTCTGAACAGCTGAAAATCCCCGTTATCAGGATAAACAGGGTAATTCTGGAAAATGATTTCATAAGTGCTTGATTTTTTCTGATGGCCACCTCGTTTTTGTCAGAGGAAGCACTTTAAAAATACTCTAAAAATTGGGCACCCCCAAAACTTTCATCTTTGTACTTTTGCGCAAAATAAATCTCATGAATTCGCGGAAAGACCAGTTAGCAGCCCTCGACCGATTACTTACCATAATGGACGAATTACGGGCGCAGTGTCCCTGGGATAAGAAACAGACCATGCAAAGCCTTCGTCACCTCACTATTGAAGAGACTTATGAACTGGGAGATGCCATCCTGGACGAAGATGCCGAGGAGATCAAAAAGGAATTGGGCGACCTTTTGCTGCACATCATTTTTTACGCTAAGATCGGATCTGAAACCGGCGATTTTGATATCGCCGATGTCTGCCATGCCATCAGTGAGAAACTCATCCACCGCCACCCGCATATCTACGGGGATGTGGATGTGGCTGATGAAGAAGAAGTAAAAAAGAACTGGGAAAATATAAAGCTGTCTGAAGGGAAGAAAAGTGTGCTGGAAGGGGTTCCTGCCAGCCTGCCTGCCCTTGTGAAGGCCAACAGAATACAGGACAAAGTGGCCGGAGTAGGTTTTGATTGGGAGGAGCCGCAGCAGGTCTTTGAGAAACTACAGGAAGAATTGGGCGAATTGCAGCAGGAAATAAATAGGGGGGAGGAGGAGCGCATCGAAGCTGAATTCGGGGATGTTCTGTTTTCCATGGTCAACTACGCCCGCTTTTTAAAAGTGAATCCCGAAAATGCCCTTGAAAGAACCAATAAAAAGTTTATCAAAAGGTTTTCCTATCTCGAATCCAAAGCCAAAGAGGCAGGTAAGTCACTCAAAGAAATGACCCTGGCCGAAATGGATGTTCACTGGAATAACGCCAAAAGCCTCTAACCCTAAACCCTTTCCTTTGTTTAAACGATATACCCGGGAATTCAGATACAATATTACCCTCTCCGTACCGGTGATCCTGGGGATGCTGGGACATACTTTTGTGGCCTTTGCAGACAATATCATGGTAGGGCAGCTGGGTACGGCCGAACTGGCGGCGGTCTCCCTGGGGAACAGCTTTGTTTTTATCGCCATGTCTCTGGGTATAGGATTTTCAACCGCCATCACCCCCCTTGTAGCTGAGGCCGATGGTGCCGGATTAAAAGAAGATGGGAAACGCGCCTTAAAGCACGGTTTGGTGCTGTGTACAGTCCTGGGTATTTCCCTATTTGGCCTTATCCTCTTGATGAAACCCCTGATGTACCTGATGGATCAGCCTCCGGAGGTGGTTGTCCTGGCCATTCCCTATCTCGACCTGGTGGCTTTTTCCCTGGTTCCCCTGATCATGTTCCAGGCCTTTAAGCAGTTTTCGGAAGGACTTTCACAGACCAAATACCCCATGTACGCCACCATCCTGGCCAACGTGCTCAATATTATCCTGAACTACCTGCTGATATTCGGATCGTTTGGATTTCCCAAACTGGGCATTGTAGGGGCTGCAATAGGTACTCTTATTTCACGCTTTGTGATGCTGGCCTTCCTTTGGATCCTGCTGAACAAAAAGAAAAAATTTCACTTCTATGTTACCGGTTTTAATTTCAAAGTCCTGGAGAATAAAGTGATGAAAAAGATTATCAACCTCGGGTTTCCCTCAGCCCTGCAGATGTTTTTTGAAGTGGGCATTTTTACCGCAGCCATCTGGCTTAGCGGGGTGTTGGGGAAGAACCCCCAGGCTGCAAATCAGATCGCTTTAAACCTTAGTAGCATGACCTTTATGTTTGGGATGGGTCTGGGGGTGGCCGCCATGATCCGCGTAGGCAATCAGAAAGGACTTAGAGATTGGGGAGAGTTAAGGCGAATCGCCCAGTCGATTTTCTTCCTTACCCTCATCCTTGAAATTGGCTTTGCCATCCTCTTCCTGGTCTGCCGATTCTGGTTCCCCACCATTTACCTCGATGTGGATGATATCACCAACCAGGCCGACAATATGGAAGTGATTGCCCTGGCAGCGCAGCTTTTACTGGTTGCTGCCTTCTTTCAGATCTCCGACGGTTTGCAGGTGGTTATCCTGGGAGCCTTGCGAGGCCTGCAGGATGTAAAGATCCCAACAGGAATCACTTTTATCGCCTACTGGCTTATCGGTTTTCCCATCAGTTACTATCTGGGTCTGCACACCCAACTGGGCAGTACAGGAATATGGATTGGCCTTCTGGCGGGGTTAACGGCATCTGCGATTATGTTGTATCTTCGATTTAATTATTTAACCAGAAAATTAGCTTTAGAAGCTGCAGGAAGCAGTGAATAAGAATAGTCAAATATTTTTCTATGGACCTACCCAAATTTTTGTTTGGAGACAATACCGATCATCCCTCAGCCATTTTTATCATCCACACTGAATATCCCCGTTTTGTAATCAATCTTGAGAACGACGAGGTAGCATGGCTGGAAGAATTTTCCAAGGAAGATGAAAAAGAACTGGAAGTCGAAGCCAGGGAACTTTTTGAAGCCGCCAATACGTTTTACGACAGGGAAATAGCCAGATACGATGACTGAGATGTGGGAAGAACTTCTCCATATTGACAAGAATGTTTTTCTCTATCTCAATAATCTGGGAACCCCTACCTGGGATGGGTTCTGGATGTTGATGACCAACAAATTTACTTCAGTTCCCCTTTACCTTATCCTCCTGTTTCTCGCCGGACGCTCCCTTGGTTGGAAAAAAACCCTCCTTCTTTTAGTGTTTGTCGCCCTGTTGATCACCGTATGTGACCAGCTGGCCAATTTTTTTAAAATAGGAGTTGGCCGGTTAAGACCTTGTTATGATCCTGAGCTCGACGGGCTCTTCCGCCTGGTTAAATCATCCTGTGGAGGGAAATTCGGGTATTTTTCGGCCCATGCGGCAAATTCATTTGCTGTGGCTGTTTTCTTTACCCACTTTTTCCGCTCCTCTAACCGTATACTCCCCTGGTTGTTGATCACCTGGGCCCTGGTAGTTTCCTATAGCCGCATTTATATCGGGGTTCACTTTCCACTTGATGTACTCAGCGGAGCACTTGTAGGCTTGTTGATGGGCTGGCTTTTCTTCCGCTTGTATATCTTTGCTATAGACAGGACCCGACTATGATCTCATCTGCCCGATACTGGAGTTTATTTGTCCTCATCCTCCTGGTCTATGTGGCGGGCCTTTTTGTTACCCTTTTTGAAAACGATTCAGCACAGTTTGCGGTGATGGCTATGCGGATGGTACAGGAAAATGACTTCCTCAGCCTATTTAAAGGCCCGGAAGAATACCTGGACAAACCCCATATGCATTACTGGCTGGCCGCTCTGGCTTACAAGGTCTTCGGGATACACGACTGGGCCTACCGAATACCAGCTCTCCTTGCTACATTGCTGGGTGCATACAGTACTATGGGATTGGGTAGCTTACTCTACAACAAACAAGTGGGAAAAGTAGCCGGATTGATATTCCTGACGGCTCAGACCATCGTCCTTTCAAATATCGATGTGCGCACCGATGCCGTGCTAACAGGCTTTACCATCTTTGCCATATGGCAACTGGCAAAATATATAAAAGATGCCAGTTTACCCGCCCTTCTCCTGGGCGCTTTTGCGGCCGGCATCGCATTTTCTACCAAGGGCCAGATCGCCCTGCTGGTTATAGGGATTCCCGTATTTTTTCACCTGGCTTATTCCGGAGAATGGAAGCGACTCTTCCATTGGAAAGTACTGCTGGCCCTGTTGATATTTGCCCTCACTATCAGTCCGATGTTATACGCCTATTACCAGCAATTCGACCTGCACCCCGAAAAGGTGATCAGGGGAAAGACCAACCGAAGTGGTATCCTTTTTATCTTCTGGGAACAGAGTTTTGAACGCTTAAGCGGGGAAGGAGTGGGAAAGAATAGCAGCGACTATTTTTTCTTTTTCCATACCTTCCTTTGGGTATTCCTGCCCTGGACGCTGATCGGTTTAATTGCCTATTATTCACAATTAAAGAAATTAATTAAAACCCATTTCAGGAGGAACCCGAAATTTGAATTGCTGACCGTGGGGGGCATTGGGGTTATTTTTATCATCATCAGTTTTGCCCAATTTAAACTGCCCCATTATCTCAATATCCTGATCCCTTTGTTTTCTATTCTCGCAGCTTCATATCTCTTCGCCCTCAAAAGGAAGCAAAATACACGGGCATTAAATATCGTATTGGGCTTACAGTACTTTGTGCTGAGCCTGGTTTTTATCGCCACGGCCCTGATCTGTTTCTATGTCTTTGAGTGGGCAACCTGGCTTGCCTATGTCCCTTTGTTTATCGCCTATGCCGTAGTGGCCTATTTTATCGTAAAAAAAGAAGCACCTTATCTGCGTATTATCACCATCTCTATTCTCGCTTCGGTCCTGCTCAACGGGGTGTTGAACCTTCATTTTTATCCGGAATTATTAAAGTACCAGGGGGGATCAAATATGGCTGAGATCGTAGAGGAAAAAGACATTCCTGTAGATCGGATTCACAAGATCTCCACAAGGCATACCTGGGCACTGGATTTTTATAACCAGAACCCTGTGAATATTTCAAGCCTTGAGGAAATAAAGCAATTGCAGGACATCTGGATATATGCCAACGAAGAGGAATTAACCCGATTGGATGAGGAGGGTATTTACTGGGATATGGAATATGAAGTGGACCAATTCAGGATCACACGTTTGCAGGGAAAGTTTCTGAATCCTGAAACACGTCCTGGCATCCTTAATAAGATGTACCTGCTGCACAAACCATGATTCTTAGCGCGTATCGGGTACCGGTTTTTTAAAATGGTACCAGAATCCGGCCAGGGAAACCAAAGCCGTGATCAGGAAAAAGAGCATACTGATACCAACAGATCTTTCTTCTTCAAGACCCAGCCAAAGCGCACCGTAGAGGAATACCAGTTCCCGGCTTCCGATTCCACCAATGGTAAGGGGAATTACGGAGACGATGGAGGAGATAAGGAAAATAAAGAGATATTCCCGGGTGGCCACTTCAATATCCAGCGCCTGAAGAATAAAAAGGACACTCCCGAGTTGTGCGAGCTGCACCAGGGCCGATAACAGGTTTGTTTTCCAGAAAATCCCCAGGACATAGGAGAAAAAACGGGCGTAAACTACCCTGAAAACAACAATACTTAGTGGAATACACGCCAGGAACAGCCAGCGAAAAGAGACTACCTCAGGGGCGTCTATTATCATGCCGATGATACAGGCAATGACAAAGAGTAATAAGAGTCCGCTTAGCCTGTCAAGCAGAAGAACAGCAACCACCCTTTTGGTCTTTACCTCAAAATGCTGTTTAAGGTAGTATCCTTTATAGGCATCCCCGCCAATACCCCCCGGTAAAAACAGGTTGTAAAACATTCCCAGGAGATAGAGCCTGAGGTTGGTCTGAGTACTCAGGGGAATTCCGATTTTGTGAAAATAGATGTTGAGGCGGAAAGCTGCTACCCCTTTTGAGAAAATGAACAATAGTAAAGCCCCAAACAGGTAAAGCGGGTTTACCGTCTTAAGGGAAGTCCAGACCTCCTTAAACGGTATTTTGGTAAAAATAAAATAGAGCAGGGCAGCACTAACGAGGATCTTTAAAAGGGTAATGCCTTTTTTACGCAGTTTTGCCACCTATGTTGACGTTTTTAATACGGTAGGGTCGTTTGCTCTGCGATTCGTAATAGGTGCGAATAAGCAGTTCCATGACGATACCGATGGTGAAAAGTTGTATGCCCCCAATGATAAACATCATCCCGAAAATCAGCAATGGCCGGTTTCCGATGTCTTCTCCCAGGCCTAGTTTTACGAGCAGGAGGTAGAAATTTATCAGGATCCCGAGAATGATCAGCAATACCCCCAGGATGCCAAACAAATGGATGGGGCGCTGGAAATACTTCCTGATAAATAATAGCAGCATCATATCTGCTACTACCTTAAAGACACGTTCCAGGCCGTATTTGGAAACCCCGGCGTGGCGGGCATGGTGTTTTACCGGTACCTGTTTGATCTGTGCCCCTTCAAGGAAGGCCAAAAGGGTGATAAAGCGGTGCATTTCCCCGTAGAGGTTTAAGTCTTTGGCGATGTCTCTGGTGAATACTTTCAGGGCACAGCCGTTGTCTTTTATGTCGAGTTTCGTCACCCTTCTCACCAGGAAATTGGCGATCTTAGACGGAATCTTCTTCACCAGAGAATCTTTTCTTTTCTGACGAATCCCGGTTACCACATCAAATTCCCCGCTCAGCGCAAATTCGAGCATTTGGGGAATATCACTGGGATCATTCTGTAAGTCGCCATCCATTGTAATAATATACTCCCCCTGGGCGTAATCGAGGCCTGCAGCCAATGCAAGACTTTGTCCGTAATTTTTTTTCAGGGAGATCAGATGCACGTTCTCATCTTCCATTTCTTTGACAACTTTCCGGGTGTTGTCTTTGGAAAAATCATCTACATAAATGATCTGATACTGGTAACCCTCCAGGCTTTCATGGATCTTGGTAGTAAGTAGCTCCACGTTTTCCTCTTCGTTGTACAAAGGGACCACAATAGAAAGAAGTGCGTTGGTGTTAGGCGTCATGCAGCTGGCTTGTTGGTGGCAAATTTAGGCTTTTTATTTAAGACCTTTTGAATAGGCTTCCAGCAATTGCTCGGCCGCACGAAAGGGCGAAATACGGAGTTCCTCCACCGCTTTTTGCAGGGGTGCCATGGCTTTTTTTACTGAAGACTGATGGTAAAATTGCCGCTGCAGCAGGGATTCTACAGTCTGATGAAACCAGTAGGTATTCTGATCCTGCCTGTTGCTTTTAAAATAGCCCGATCCCTTACTCTGGATGGCAAAGGCATTGACCATCTGCCAGATCTCGGGTATGCCCGAGCCGTTGAGGGAAGAACACGTCAGCACTTTTGGGCTCCAATTACTTTCCTTTGGCGGATATAGGTGCAGTGCCCGTTCAAATTCACTCCTGGCCCGTTCTGCCCGTTTGATGTTATCTCCCTCAGCCTTGTTGATGACGATAGCATCAGCCATTTCCATAATCCCCCGTTTAATACCCTGCAATTCATCCCCGGCCCCGCTGAGTTTCAGCAGCAGGAAAAAATCGACCATGCTGTGGACAGCTGTTTCACTCTGGCCTACACCCACCGTTTCCACCAAAATCACATCGTAACCTGCGGCTTCGCAAAGTATGATACTCTCCCTGGTTTTTCGGGCTACCCCTCCCAGTGACTCCCCCGAAGGAGAAGGACGGATAAAGGCGTTGGGGTCATTTACCAGATGTGGCATACGGGTCTTATCGCCAAGGATACTGCCCTTACTCACTGTGCTGGTAGGATCTACGGCAAGCACCGCTACCTTTTTTCCCATCCCGGTAAGCATGCTGCCAAAACTCTCAATAAAGGTACTTTTCCCTACCCCGGGTACTCCCGTTATGCCTATTCTGAGCGTATCATTTTTATGCGAAAGACTTCGCTCAATGATCTTATAGGCCTTTTCCTGATGTTCGGGATTTGTACTTTCTACCAGGGTAATGGCCCTGGCCAGCATGGGCTGATCTCCCCGCAAAATACCATCCATCAATTCCTTTGTGGAAGGGGTTTTCTTTCTCCTGGATTTTAGTTCAGAAGCACTCTTTTTTCCTATGTTACCGCTTTTACTCAAGTCTTTCTGAAAATGGGCACCTGAACTTTGGTCTTATCCCACATGAGCGTGAGGAAGAGGCCGTAGTCGTCTTCAAAAGTAATGGTAAAACTTTCCTGACTGGCAGACATGTCGATGACCGAAGCTTCTACCTGTATTACATCGGTTTCAGGATTCCTGGTGGCATCCTTTCCCATACTGCTGAGGGTGGCCCCCCAATCAGGGATCTCACTGTTAAAGATGATGGTCCATTTGTCCTTGCCGGGAATGGTCCACAGGGAATAAGAACCGGCCGGCAGGGGTTTTCCCTTTACCATGATATCGGTTTTTGTCTCAAAACGGGTGGGTTCGTTGGCTCCCGTACGCCATACCTTATCGTAAGGTACCAGTTCCCCGAAAATCACACGGTCTTTTTTAGACGGACTACTGTAATTTACAAGCAGGTCATAACCACCTTCCTGGTAAACATTGGTGGTCTCCGGACTATTCTTTTTGGTCTGTTCCCTCATAAAGGGCATGGCCACAAAGTAAAATAACAAGGCCAGTACGACCAATATTCCGACAATCCATTTTAATATTTTCATTTCAGATCAATTAGGTTTATATCTGCCTAAGGTACTAAATCGAAGCTAAAAACAGATTCATTCCTATAGGTATCTCCCGGGAGTATAAGACAGGAAGGAAAGGCTGCGTGAGCAGGCGCATCGGGATAGTTTTGGGTTTCAAAACAGATAGCCGGCAGATCTTCAGGGGTATAAACCACCACAGATGGCTGGTTAGAATCTACCCGTATCCTGATCCCTGATAGGGGCGACCAGGCGATCACCTTTGGATTATGTCCCGGATCTGTGACGTAGGGAGTATCAAGTCGGGTTTTTCCCAGCGCCACCGGCTTACGAAAATCATAGGATGTATTTTCCACAGGGAGCAATTGGCCGGTTGGGACGAGGTTTTCCCCCGTTTCCAGTCGCTTTTCACTAAAAACCTGAAGCATAAGATGATCTATTTCGGCTTTCTTATCTAAACGGAAATAGCTGTGGTTGGTAAGGTTGACAACGGTGGGTTGGTCGGTGGTCGCTTTTTGGATTATACTCAGACTGTTGTCCTTTAGTTGATAGGTGACCTCTACCTTTAAATTGCCGGGGTAGCCTTCTTCCAGGTGGGGACTGAGATATTCGTAAGTTATTGAGGGATCTTTTCCTTCCTTCAACTCGGTGAGGGTCCATATCCTTTTTCCCAAGCCTTTTTTACCCCCGTGGAGGTGGACTCCTTCTTGGGAATAAATGGGATATGTCTGGTCTTCAATCTGCAACTGACTTCCGGATATCCGCCCGGCAAACCTGCCTACACAGGCACCCAAAAATCGATCATCCTCCCTGTAATCTTCGGGATTTTCAAAGCCCACAACGCAATTCACAGGTTTTCCCATCCTGTCTTTTACCATCAACTTTTGTACCACAGCACCGTAGTTGAGGGTGGTTAACTCAAGGGAATCGTTTTTAATGGTAACTTGTTTCAAGGAAGGAGAAAAATATTTGCTTAAAAATAGGATATTTTGCAACACCCCTTTTTTTAATTCGTCTTTTAAATAACAACTCAACCAACGTTGGAAACAAATCACATGATAGGTTCAGACCTGGTAGATCGCTGCAGGGCGAACGACAGGAAGGCGCAAATGGCCCTGTACAAGCAGTATTGCGAAGGCATGTTCTGTGTGGCGATGCGGTTTGTGAACCGACAGGATGAGGCAGAAGATTTGGTGCAGGAAGCTTTTATAAAGGCCTTTAAAAAGATTGAGCAGTTCAGGGGGGATGTCACCTTCGGTGCATGGTTGAAGCGAATTGTGATCAACAAATGCCTCGACTTCCTGAAAAAACAGAAAGAAAGGAGTGTCTCCATAGACGAATATGAGATGCAAATTGCGGAGGAACCCGAGTGGACAGTAGAGCAGCCGGTTTCAGTGGAAGAAGTAAAAAATGCGATGCAGAAACTGCCTGAAAAATACAAATATGTGGTGCAGCTATACCTGCTGGAAGGCTACGACCACAATGAGATAGCCGAGATTCTCGACTTGTCTCCCACTGCCAGCAGGACCCGACTTATGCGGGGGAAAGGATATTTACGTGCCTTATTAACAAAAAAAGAACATGAAACAGGATCTTAGAACATTATTTGAAGAGGAACGCGCTAAAAAGCACGAGATGAAGGCAGGGCATGAAGCCCGTTTTGAAGATCGGCTGGAAGAGGCCTTCCCAAAACAAAAACGCTCCTTCTATTACGTCCTCGGGATGGCCGCCTCAGTGGTGGTGCTGATTGGGCTGGGCTTTGTCTTTGTACAACAGATGCAGACCGAGGTACCGGTAAAAACTACCGTACTCGAAAAGCCAGCGGAAACGGAAGCGACCTATGCTATTTCCCTGGGGGACCTCTCGCCCGACCTTAAAAAAGTGGAGACTTATTATGTGAGCTCCATCAACCTGGAACTCTCCCGCCTTGAACTCTCCGAAGACAACAAGGTGATCATAGACGACTTTATGGGCAGGCTGGCTGAACTGAACACCGAATACCAGAACCTGAACCGGGAACTCAACGAAATTGGCCCCAATGAACAAACCATAGGGGCACTTATCAAAAACTTACAAATACGCTTACAACTCTTATTAAAACTCAAGGAAAAATTACATCAATTAAAATCATCAGACAATGAAACAGTTACGACTAACACAATTTAAACTTTTAACCCTGGCTCTTGTCCTTTGCGGTACAGCAGGGTTTGCCCAAAAGCAGACCAAGACCTATAAGGAAGAATTTAAGGTGGAGGCCGATGCGGTGATCGACATCAATACCAGTTATGCCGATATCGTATTTGAAACCTGGGATAAAAACGAGGTGGTGGTGGAAGGCACCATAGAACTCGAAGGCGCCACGGAAGAAGAAGCCAAAGCCTATTATGAAAAAGCCGGGATCAAGATCCTGGGGAATAGCAAAACCATCGAGGTAAGCACCTCAGGTGGCTGGGGCTGGGCCAAAATGGCCGGTTTATGGCCCGAGGGTAGCAAGATGGAATTTCACAACATCGAAATTCCGGATGTGGAGGCGATCATCAGCAATATTGAGATCCCTGAAATGCCACCCATGCCGCCTATGCCCGATATGCCACCATTGCCGCCTATGCCCGATTTCGACTTCGACTATGAAGCCTTTAAAAAGGACGGGGAGAAGTATATGAAGAAGTGGAAGAAGGAATTTAACAAGAGTTTCGACAAGGAATACCAGGATAAAATGGAAGCCTGGGGCAAGGAATTTGCCGAAAGGGCTGAAGCTAACAAAGAGGCTATGGAAGACAGGCGTGAAGCCATGGAAGAACGAAGAGCCGAAATGGATGAACATCGTCAGGAAATGGAAGAACAGCGGCAGGAAATGAGGGAGCAGGCGCAGGTAGCCCGGGAACAGGCCATGCAGGACAGGGAACGTGCCCGAAAGGAAGTCAGGGAAGTACGGGAAAAAGCTTTGTTTCAAATGAGACAATCGGATGCGCCGAGTATCTTCTTCCATTCGGAAGGCGGGGAATCCAAATCGTACAAGGTGAAAAAGACCATCAGGATCAAAATGCCAAAATCGGCCATACTGAAAATGAACGTACGCCACGGGGAAGTAAAGCTGGCAGCCAACACTAAAAACATCAATGCAACCTTGTCTTACGCAAGGTTGCATGCTTCCAGCATAGAAGGGGATAAAACACAGATCACCGCCTCCTATACCCCGGTAAAAGTGGCCCAGTGGAAATACGGCAACCTCAATACCAGCTATACCGATGTGGTAGAACTCGATGCGGTAACCGAACTCAACCTTAAATCGACCTCCTCTGAAGTGAGGATCAATAAGGTGATTAAAAACCTGTTTGGAAGGAATGATCTGGGGACCATCTATATCAGTGCGGTGGATCCCAATTTTAAGTCCATCGAAATTGAGATGAAGAACGGGGAACTGGAGTGTAATTTCCCCTCAACACCCTTTAATATCTCGGTACAGAATTCGTATTCCGACTTTAATTATCCCAGTGCATGGAAGTTGAAAGGAAGTAAAAGCGGTGGAGAAATGGTGTATACCGGCAATTCAGGGCAGGGAAATACCAACCGAATCTTTAAACTCGTCTCTGCCTACAGCTCTGTAGTACTGCAATAAGTCTTATTCCTCCAGTACCAGGGTGCCAAAAATATCTGCATTGATCCATCCCTGGTTTTTATCCTCTCCTGGAACAAATACCGATCCTATAAAATTTTCCCGCTCCGCACTGCCGTCATTATCGCAGTAGGCCAGGGCAAATCCCACTTTTTTATCAGCCTTCAGGGGCACGTGTACATTAACGGCGCCGTCCTGGTAGGTATCTTTATATAGCCTGATGGCCATCTCCCAGGTAGTGAGATTGCCTTCGGTTTCCCTGGCCGAGCTGATATGGTCATTGTAAAGGCGGGGCTCGCGATCAGGTGCCAGGTCTACCACATTCCCGTCGAGGGCGATATGATAGGCAAAGGCGTTATGGCTGAACTGGTGCAGTCCACCCGAATTGTCTTCATCGAGGAAGACCTCCACACAGTCGTCATCCCACCAGAGCTTTAACGGATCTTTGCGGGCATCATAGAGGGTGTCATCCGTGATCTCCACCAGAAGGTAGAGGTAGTCCTCATCCCAGCTGAGCTTGTAGCGACCGTTAAAATCCTCAAAACTGTAGGCGTCGCCCAGCCAATTCTGATCGATGGGGTGCCATGTGGCCAGGTTCCAAACGTTTTCGGTGGCCTTGCCGTCGAGCGTTGGGGGCGTGTTTGTCTTTTTTACCACCAGCAACTGATGGTCTTTTTTCTTTGTGGAGCTGCCACAGCTTAAACAACACACCATGGCAAAAAGCAATAGGGCGTATCTCATTTTCAACAGGTTTAAAGTTCGCTACGGCAAGGTGGCACCAACTGAGGCCCGCAATAGTGGGGTACTAAGCGGCACATTTGCCATAGACTTGGGGTTTCTTTAGCAGATTAAAGATACAATTTATCCCCATTCATATTGAGTTTTCATGAAAATCTCGATAAAAAACGTAAGAAACCAATTCTTAAATAGTAAGAAAATAGTTTAAATAAATTGATCAACCCTGGCCTTGCCAGGCGTATTTCTGGTATCATGCTCTTAGTGGGCATCTTCCTTCAGATAGTCCTTAAAGTTTGCCTTAAACCTATTCAGACGGGGGATGGAGACGTTCCTGATATAGGAATCATTGGGATGCTTGCGCTCGTAGTCCTGGTGGTAGTCTTCGGCCTCCCAGAAGGTGGTCAGAGGCTTAATTTCGGTAACGATGGGTTCGCCATAGACACCACTCTCTTCCAAAGCCTTCAGATAGGCTTCTATGATCTTTTTTTCTTCCTCATTCTCGTAAAAGGCGATGGAACGGTACTGAGGACCCCGGTCTGGTCCCTGCCGGTTTAAGGTGGTAGGATCATGGGAACCAAAAAATACCTGTACCAGCTCAAAGAAGGAGACTTTTTCAGGATCGTAATAAACTTCTACCGCCTCAGCATGGGAAGTGCGACCGTAACTTACCTGCTGGTAGGTAGGATTCTCTTCTGTTCCTCCGGCATAGCCCGATACGGCTTCTTTTACGCCTTTGACACTTTCAAAAATGGCCTCTACACACCAGAAACAACCACTAGCAAAATAGGCAGTCTCGTATTCCTGCAGCTCGGCCTTGGTGATCTTTTCAGCCTGCAGCTCCGGTTCGGGTTGTGCCTGGGCAGGGGTTTTGGTTTTCGACTGGCAACTTACAGAGACCAGGGCAAGGAGGGCAAAAAGGGTAGTTTTTAGCAATTTCATAGCAATTTTTAGCTTTTTTGTACGGGGAAGGTATAAAACCTTACAAAAAATGGGGTTAAAGCAGTGTTAATTATCCGGGGAGAATGGCCTATCTTACCCTTTTAAAAGACGATGTAATTGGCAGATATTCCTCACATCCTATCTTCAATTCAAGCCGGCCCAGTGCTTGACGCTTCCATTTCCTTCAGGGAATATACTCCCCTTGATCTCAGTGTGGACAACAACGCACTTGAGGGAATCGACCTCTCTGATCCTAATGCCTGCCAGGAGTATATCGATTCGGTCTTAGCAGGGAACAATGCCAGGGTGGCCTATGGCGGCTATCTGGAGAGGCGAAACCTCTACAGCGGGAATGAGGCTTTTTCGAAAGGGGAGGAGCCAAGAGATGTGCATTTGGGGGTCGACTTCTGGGCGGAGGCCGGGACCAAAGTACTCACGCCTATAGATGGCGAGGTACACAGCTTTAAGAACAATGCTATAAAAGGAGATTACGGCCCTACTATCATTTTAAAGCATACGGTAAAGGGGGTGGTATTCCACAGCCTGTACGGGCATTTGTCGCTGGAATCCCTAGACGGTTTGTATCCGGGAAAACCTTTTAAAAAAGGCGAAGTCCTGGCTACATTAGGTACGCCGGAAGTTAATGTTAACTATGCGCCCCATCTGCATTTTCAATTGATACTTAATATGCAAGGGATGCAGGGCGACTATCCCGGAGTTTGCCTGGTATCGGAAAAAGGGTTCTACCGGGCCAATTGCCCGGATCCGAACCACTTGTTTTCACTTTAGGTATTTACTTTTTGCTTTTCTTTACAAAGACCAGGTCGTCTTCGGTAATGGTCATTTCGGGGCTAAGTTGTTTTACATCTTTTCCCTTTTCCTGCATCTTTTCGTAGTTCTCCATCCCGCGGGCGATCACTTCGGCCATATCGGTCTGTATCTCTGCCAGTTTTTCTTCTGAAAAAGTTCTGGCTTCTTGTTTGGTGACCAGTTTCTGTATCTTCTTCATTTTATAGTCTGATACATCCACAGGGATAAGTCGAACACTCGCTTTGAGTCCGCCCATCTTTGGTACTACATCGATCAGGTAGGTGCCTCCAGCCTGCAACTCGGCTTCCACAAAGGATTTGTTTTCAGAACGAGCCCAGAAAAGGTGTTTCCCCGGTTCGCATTCATAGACAAAATAGCCAAGGCCGTTAAACTTTCCTATGGCTTCTTCCCCGTCAAAATAGGTAAAGTTGATCAGGGCCCCCAGGGCACTGGCGCGAGTAAAATAGACGGTGCTTGTCTCCGCAGGAGGTTGGGCAAAGGCCAGGGTGGTTTGTGCAAGGACAATTAAAAGAACAAGAATATTTTTCATGTTTTGTGCTTTAATATGAGTGTTAAATTGTTGATTTTTCTAAGGAGCTAACGAAAAAGAACTCAGGATATTTTAACACGAGATTCCAGGCTTAATAGTTTTTCCTAGTCTAGAGGAATAGAGACCCCAAAGGCGGCTGCCCCGGCAAATTGCCTTACGGTGGGGTGGAAATAGTAGGTAAAGGCAACATCAAAATTATTCTCAGGCCCCAGGGCGAGGCCTAGAGCGAAGGGGATATGGTAGATAAGGCCACTGGCCTGGAGGTCGGTACCAGAAGAAAAGGTCTCAAAACTGCCTATGGATACCCCTATCCCGCCTTCCACATAAGGGGCCACCCAGGGAATGGGCGCTACGAGGCGGGCCTTCCCACCCAGCAGGGCACCGTTTGAATCTGAGCGAAAGCGTGGCCCGGGCGGTTCATCATCCCTAAAGCGGGTTTTGGCAAAGATGACCCCGGCATAGGGGCGGAGTTCAAACCAGGTGGTAATGGGGTGGACGTATTCCCCCTGCATGTAAAAACCGGTACCTGTAACGTTTACGTCGTCATAGGGGACGCTCAGGCCATAGCCTGCGACTACATCTATTGAGCGTTCACTGACATACTGGGCGGAGGTGAGTTGGGAAAAGAATAAGGATAATGTAAGGAAAAGGAAGGGTAATTTTTTTTTCATGCGATAAGGGGAAATACCATTTCTATTTTTTAAATATAAATAATAATCCATGTACCAGCAGCACTAAAATGGAACTCAGGGGAATTCCTGTGCTGAAAACCCAGAAAATTTTCATGGCCAGCTGGCCACCCCGGAAGGAATCCACTTCACTGAAATTAAAGTTCATATTTCCCGCAAGAAAATAGGAGAGGGGTAGCCATAAAATACCAAGTACAATAAGGATTTTCAGGAAAAGGGATAATACCTTGTAGGCCTTACCCTTCGGTGTCCTGAACCTGCTGCTGCCCCAGTAGAGGACAAAGGGCAGGGAGATCATGATGGCCCAGGTACTAAATGAACCCAACGGGAGTGTATCATTTTTTCCGAGGGGGAAATTTAGAAGGGGTGAAGCCGAAAACAGCAGATAACTACACACTAAAAATAGGAGGAGGGAGACATAAAAAAATAGTTGAGGCCGTTTCATGAATATAAATTTAGCATAAGAACAGCTTACTTTCTATAAATGTTTTTGACTTATCGAATCAGGGGGCATTGCAAGTGGTCATCGTCTTAATTTACCAGAGGTTTTTATTTTTAAAAAGAAATAAAAAATTGAGCAAACGTCTGCTATACAATAAAGGTTCACAAAAGCGAAACACCATATTCTCAGGGTTTATCGAGAATACGGTGAATCGTTTTAACTTGGCTTATCAGCTATTTTACAACTAAACCATACCACCAAATATTGACGTTTTTACTTTAGGGAAATACAGGAAGTTCCTTTAAAAGTAGTACTCACGATAACATCGTTTTCATTGGCTGTGAATGATGTTTGGCAATAATTTTGTGTTGCCATTTGGTATGTTTCATCAGCAAATGGGTTTTGTCTGGTAGTTACCAGGGAATTATTTACATACAAATACGTATACATCTTACTCCCATTTGGCATTTCGTAAATGTCACTAGGCGGTCCCCAGCTGTTAATTAAGGTATTTACGTCGGCTCCTCTCCATGTATTAATTCTATTGGCATAATTCTTTGATGTAACACAAGAGCTTAGTAGTATGCCTATTCCTAAAATTTGAATTGTTTTTATTAGCGTTTTCATTTTTGTGGATTTATAAAGTTTATCAATTAATGTGGGTTTAGATTAGTTCCTATCTAAATCCAGGTCAGGAAATTCTAAAAGGGTGTTCTCGCACTTTGTAACCTCATATTGAGAGATGGTATTATCATGCTGCTTATCCTGACACCTGGAGCATCTTTCTCTTTCATAAACAAAAGTGTAGAGCATGTATACCCCAGGAGGTAAAATGATATTCTCTGATCGTCTGGAAGGGATAATATAATCTGGAGGTAAATCATTTTCTACAATACCGCTTGTGTCAGAACTTTCCTCAATAAAGTATACGTAGAGTGGGTAAAAACTTTCGTTATTTTTAATGGTTAATGTGGTAGAGATATCACATGTTTCCTCTTTGCTACAGGAAACCAAAAGGGTCATTGCGCTTATAATTAACAAACACAGAGTGTTTATTTTAAGGTTGTGGATTTTATATATAGATCTCATGATTATTATATTTTATAGAGGTTAATTTGAATATCTTAGGAATTCTTCCTGACAGCTGTATATGTCAATTTCCAAACTACTATCTACGGTAGTCCATTGACCATTACTGGTTTCATATCTCAGATAGAGCGTATAGGGACCTTCGGGTAATGTAATTGTTTCTTTACCCTGCGGATTTATAATATGATCCCCGTCTCTGTCTGAGCGGTCTACGCTGGTAGCATTTTCGTAAATGTGAAGATCATAAGAGCGGTTGTCGTTAGTTATGGTTAGCCAACCATTGCCATCGCATGTTTCCGGATCTTCTACCGAACAGGAAGTAAAGCTTGCAACTAATACAAGCTGAAATAGTAAAGTGCAAACACTAAGGACTTTTCGATTTACATAAGTTTTCATAATACATTGTTTTGTGGATTTGTGTTTAGTTTTTGGAGTGACTTGCTTCTGGTTTAGTCTGCAGCCCTAACCAGAGCAAGACTCCACAAAACTTGTTTGTCAACTTAATGACAAGGCAAACCTAAGTGGTTGATAATGAGTATAAAAAAAAGGAAGGGGTACAAAGGGGGTACACCCTGTTAAACCGAATGTTTACAGGGGTTTTGAGACCTTATGTGAAATGAATTAAATCGCTAATACAGCGGTTTCCAGAGAATCCTGAGGGGTTAAATCCATTTTTTTTCGCAGGCGTTGTCTCGCTTTTTTTACCCCTTCAGTAGATATATTTAATATGGTGGCAATTTCTTTTGAAGACATATTCATTTTTAAAAGTGCCATAAACCGAAGTTCATTTTTTGTCACTTCAGGGTATTTCATCTTAACGTTAGAACTAAAATCCTTGTGAACCTGCTCAAAATATTGGGTAAAGTTTTCCCAGCTTCTGTCATCCTGCTGGTCGAAATTTATGGTTTTAATAAGCTCCTGATAGCCTTTACTCTCTTTGGATGCTGCTTTAAGGGTTTTTGCTTGTTTTTTTAAGTTCTCTAAAACCTCGTTCTTTTTGGCCAGGTGCAAGGCATGCGTGGTGAGTTCTTTCTTTTTAAAAGCTAATTCAGCATCCAGTTTTTCCTTTTCCAAACGATTGCGCTTCATTTTTTGACGAATGGCATAAAAACCCAGGCCAAAAAATAAAAGTGACAGTATAAGCCCTCCACCCAAAAGCAATCTTTGCAAGTCATTTATCCTGGCTTCCTGTTCAAGAAGAGAAATTGCAGTTTCTTGTTGGGCAATCTGTAATTCCTTTTTTTCTGTTTCATAGATCGTTTTAAGCTTTTCTATTTCTTTCGTTTTTTCAATATGAAACAAACTATCTTGTATGATCTTGAACTTCCTAAAATCTTCCAAAGCAGGTTTAAAAGCATTCTTTTTTTGATGAATGTTTGAACGCAATCTGTATGATAGTGAGAGCATATTTGGTAAGTCAACAGAATCAGCTAGTTTAATAGCATTATTAGCATATTGTAATGCCATATCGGTACTATTGTCCTCATAATAAAACTCACTGATTTGATAAGCAGATACAATTACATCCATAATACGGGCGTTTTGTTTACCAAGATCCATAGCGGTTTTTAAACAATTAAGCGCTTTGTCAGGTTGGTTTAATCGAACATAAGTTTTGCCTAACTCAATAAGCGTTAGACCTTCATTAGCTTTGCTTTGCATTTCGCGAGCTAACTGCAGCGCTTCCACAAGGATCTTTTCGGCTTTGTCATAGGCTTTGAGATGATAATAATTACCGCCAATATTCATAAGGCATTGGGCTAGAAAATCTAGATCATTTTCTTCTTCATAAATCGCCCTGGCCTCATATAAATACTTATTGGCATTTTTATAATTTCCTAATTCAGACTCTATCCTACCTATTTCAGATAAGGTATCCGCTCTTTCCAATCTATTATAAGGTTTTGTAATGAGTTTTAATGCTTTATAGGAATAGTCGAGTGCTTTTTCATAATCTCCTTTTTCTCTAAATATTAACCCCATAAACTTATATGCTAAACCTATTCCCGTGGGATTGTTGTTTGCTTCCTCAATAGCGATATTTTTTTGGGTAAGCTCTATTGCAAGATCATGATCTCCCTTTTCAAGAGCTATAGTTCCGAAAGCACTGTTAACCAAAGCTTCTCCTTCTGTGTAACCATTAGTTTCAAAAATTGACTTGGCTTTTTTAAAGAAAATTATGGCAGAATCTTTCTGTCCCACTTGTCTAAAACTGGTGCCTATATTAAAATTTGCATATCCAATTTCCTCGGTTTCATTTAGTTTCGTCGCCAGATCAAGCATGTCGAAGGCATATTTTTTAGCCAACTCAACATCATTGTATAATGTGGCATAGTGCAGTCTGTCTAGTATGTAAACCTTATCGGCATTGTCTGGGAGACTGTTATAGATATTTAGTAAACTATCAGCTTTTATATTGTTTTGAGAAAATAATAGTAATGGGAATAGAAGGAGTATAAAAAGAGCCTTTTTCATTTAAACAAGAGTTGGTGTTTTATAAAAATACTTTTTTTATTCCTTGTAAATCAAATCGTACTTTTTTGAACCAAACTTAAAATAGGGGCTAAGAATTTGGATTGTTCTTATGATGCCTGCTATTGAGGGTATTTAAGTTTTGGAGAGATGTGCAGTGATTAGGCATTAGCGTGCTCAGCTAAGAATGATCTAGTATCGGGTCTTCTGCAGCGCTATAGTCTTTTTACCCGTTATTTAACAGCTCCCGGATCACCTCTGTGGTAAGTTCAAATCCAGGCTGTTCGGGAAAGCCTTCCCAGACCACGATACCTTCGGGATTTATAATGACGCAATGGGGGATAGCTTGTATTTTATATTTGCGTTTCATCCGTTTCCGGGAATCGATGGCACTGAAATATTCAACGGCAGGGTTCTTTTGTTTTCTTACTTTAAACCAGGGTTCATCGCTTATTCCGATTACCACCAGTTCGTTGTGGAACAGGCGGTTAAAGGCGTTGAGTTTTGGGATGGCCCGTTTGCAGGGGGCACACCAGGTAGCCCAGAAATCGATTAAGACAAATTTTCCTTTTGTATCAGGGGTTTCAGAAAGCCATTGTTCTACGATTAGTTCCGGGGCCTTTTTGTTGAGGTAAGATTTGGCCCATATTTTTTTCTCCTGAGCCATGCAGTTAAAGACAAGGAAGAGGAGCATTAGGGAGGTAAAGGATTTCATATGATTTTAGGACCGTGTGTTAAGCGTTAATACGTTTGCGCTATGAGTTGCTAATATATGTTTTTGATAAGAGTTTTTTAAATTATGCCTTCCTGACAAACTCAGATTTGAGTCCCATAGAGCCAAAGCCATCTATTTTGCAGTCGATATTATGGTCGCCTTCTCCCAGGCGGATGTTCTTTACTTTGGTGCCTGCCTTTACGGGTTTTGGAGCCCCTTTTACAGGAAGGTCTTTGATGACGATCACCGAATCTCCATCGGCAAGTACATTCCCGTTTACATCTACCACTTTAGCGCCCTCTTCCTCGGGTTTTTCCTCAGGATTCCATTCGTGGAAACATTCCGTGCAGGCGTATATGGCGTTGCCCAGGGAATACCCGTAAGGGGAAGCGCATTTGGGGCAGGGGGTGGTTGTGTTGGGCATGGGGTTGGTTTATTGAATCAAAAGCTATTGAAAATGGTTATCAACTTAATTTACTAGAGGGTTTTATCATTGCGTTTTTCAATCAGCTTTGGTAAAGAAATAATTTTTGTAATTTTTAGTTTTTTACATTGGTCTGAGCGAATTGCAAATGTGTATGGCTTTAAGCGTTGGCATTATTTCGTTTTAATTTCTAAAATCAAATCAAACACTTTTTTAAAGTGTCTAAATTCCGTGTCAGGAAATTCGTTGCAATCCTTCTCTAAATGCCTTTTTACTTGTCTTTTAGTTACTATCGAATCTAATCCTTTAAAAGAATTCAAAACATATCGATTTAATAACTCTTTACTAAAATAGTCCTCAACATTAAATTTTAAACCACCTCTATACCATTGTCTGATTGGATAAACCGCAATCCATATATCACCCTTTTTTCTATAACCATTGAAATTATTTGCGCCAAAGGATTTCTCACTGGTTCTATCAAAAATTTTATTTACCGCACTCCATCCTGATTCATCACTGTCAAAAAAGGCGATTATTTGTTGACCTGGTTTTGGAGTGAATTTTTCTGCTAATAACTTCACACCATCAGCACCTCCACAAGGCAAATATTCAAATTCAAGATTTGCGTACCCCGGTTCTGTCTGTTTTAAAACGTCTAAAGCTTTTTTTAGAAAAACTTCGTCAGTTTTTCCTTCAACTAAAAGTATGTCATTCAGTGAGTTTAGAAAGATGTTTTGCTCCTGATAACTCCAAATTCCCTTTGTTAACTCATAAACGATTTTCTGTTTTTCCATTTCTTCAACTTGGGCGTCATTATTGTCTTTTTTTGAAAGCATTGTAATGTGTTTCAAGTCAAAATTATGAGTTAGAGTAGGTGAGTGAGTTGTCAAAATATTTTCGCGGTTAGAATATGCTTTTAAAAGCTTTTCAATTTGCACTTTGTTTGAAAGGTGAATATGACTATCGGGCTCATCTAAAAGTATCAATGAATCTTCATCTCCTATTACTTCTAAAATTAACATTATTAGCAATAGTTTCTTTTCACCTTCGCTTAAACTTTCTGCTTTAAGTCCTGTATTATAGTCAATCTCAATTCTAGTGATGACCTTGTCGTCTTGAGGCATAAAAGCAGCAGCAAGGTATTTGAACAAATCAATCTCATTTATGAAGTTCAATCTATTCTTAAACTCTTCTAACGTTATGGTTATTGATGCTGCATTTGTAGGATTCAAAGTTTCAAGCATATTTTTAACTGGGTTGGCAGACCAAGTATTCAGTTTCGGAATGTTAAAGTCAAAAGTTATGCTGTTAATTGCATCAATTCCTAAGGTGTCCTTGCAAAAATTTCTAATATCTGTGAAAGCTGCAAAATCATAAAAATGAAGAACTAAAAGAGCAATATTCCAGTAATATTTATTGATGAAGATTAATTCAGAATCTGGAACTGTTGAACCTTTAATAGCATCAATATAATCTTTGTAAAAAGGAAAATAATATTTATCCCATAATCTGCTTTCTTCACCACTATACGAAGCAATTAATTGATTCGGTAAATGTTCAGGGCGTAATGAAGCAATGCTTCCATTTATTTTGGTTTCATAACTACCAGCTTCAAATTTTACTTCAATATTAAATGTGTCTTTTGTATATGAAAGTTCGTATTCAAAACTTGGGTTACGTCTGTTATTGTATAAACCTGCAAAAACACTACTAATAGCTTCTAAAATATTACTCTTACCACTTCCATTATTGCCGATTAAAACGGTAATGCCTTCTTTATTAGAAAAGTCTATTTCAAAATCTTCTAAATTTTTAAAACGTGTGTTTATTTTTAATTGCTGCAATCTCATATCTCAAACAAGTTTTTTTCAATTTCATTGATGCTTTCATTTATATTAGATGCAACTTTTGACTTCAATTCTTGTATATCATTTTTTATAATAGAGATACGACTGACAATAGCTGATTGAATTTCCATTGGTGGAATAACAAGAGGTGAGAACAAATACTCTTGACCGTTAATATTTGGTTGACCAGATATTCTTTGATTTGATTTTATCCAGTTTTTAAAAATCCTACTTTTAGTAAAGTATAATAAGAATTCGGGTATTATTTTTTGAGTATTCAAAATGTACTTCACAAGGTAGCCAGCAAAAATTGCTTTACCAATATCATCTTTGTAGAGAAATGTTTTTCCAACGGTATTACCTGAACGAGCAATTAAAAAATCATTTTCATCTAGAAGGTATTTCTTTTCTACTTTTTCAGCAGATACGATGTCGTCATTCAAAGTGCCATCTTCATTTATATCAGTGATTCGAATATATCTTGTATTCGTTTCTTTGTCTATAGATTTAACATTAGCTCCATACATAGGATTACCAATCACTACTTCTTGAAGAGTGCCATTTCTATATTTTTCACTCACTCCATTTTCTTCGTTTACCCATACATCCCATCTACTCACTTCAGAAAAATGATTAAAATACATACCAACCTTTTTAGCTTTTATAGCAGGAAATTTTATGAATAATTCATCTTCAATAATTTGTTCAATTTCCTGTTTCTTATCATTGATTTTATTATTAAACGAAGCTGCTTTTTCTTGTTTTTGATAATAGATGTCTAATAATTCCTTTTGAATTTCAATTGGCGGCAATGGTATATCTAAAGACTTTAAAATATCCATTGTTAGGTTTTGTCTTACCGAACCTGTTGTACTTGCATTTATAACTGTGTTAAATCTATTTGTTTTAAAGAGTTTAAATAGGAAATCAGGCAATAATGTTTCTTTACAGCTAAAAACTACATAAGCAGGACTTATATATTCGTTTTCGTGTTCCTCTGTTCTTAATCCAATACTTCCAACATTAATACGGTATGGATTGTAAGCCAACCAACCTTTTTCCATTTTTTTGTAGGCTTGGTTGATGTTTGAACCTTTCTCTTTGTAAGAATCAAAAATTCCTGTTTTGTTGTTTACACCCAAAATGCCGAATTCGTCATCAGGAAAATCAGCCAATTTTACTTTGTGGCTTTCTTCTTGAATGTGCAATCCTAATTTTACAATTGGATATTGTGATTTTATTTTTTCAAAAGAATAGCGTTTTACATCCCATAACACAACATCACTAAACGGGACTGTTTTAAACCATTCCTTTGTGTTATTGGTTGATGTTTGCATACTTTGTATAAAATGTTTCTGGTTCTCCAAATGCTACAACACGCTGAAATTTGTCGTCATATTCATCATATTGCACTTTTGTATAATGCTCATTCCAAAGTTGTTTTTCAATTCTATACTTGGTAAATTCCTTTGCAACTGGCTCTAATTCGTTTTCAATTTTTGCACCTGTGGTGCTAATACCTGCTTTTTCTACTTCTACAATAGGGATTTCGTAATCAAAATTGGTTTTTAATTCCAACTTAATTTCGTCTTCCATTTGTTGTTGAATCTGCTTTAGTTTTTCTCGTAGTTCTTTTTTTTCTTCTTTGTCAAGTCCGCGAGTTTTTATCTTTTCTTGAAGTTCAGCTATTTCTTTTCTGTGTTCATTTTTGGCATTAGTCTTTGCCGTTTCCAAAATTGTAGCATACTCTTTTACTTCGTCTTCTGAAAACTTTTTGAAGAAAAGTAAACTTGGTTTTACAGTTGCTCCTGAAGCAATAAACACATCTTGTGGAATGGACGTAATGTTTACAATTTTGGCTTTCCCTACAACGTAATCACGAACTTTTTGAAGTTTCGTGTTATTTAAAACGCCTTCTGGTAAAACTATTCCCATTCTTCCACCTGGTTTCAATAAATCAATACAACGTTCAATAAACAGAACTTCCGTAAGACTGCTCATTTTACCTGTATCAAATAAGCTCAAGACCGCTTTTCCGATATTATCGTTGATTTGTTTTAATGCTTTAGTGTATTCGTCACCATAACGATTTTTGTATTTGGCAATTCTTTCTGTATCAGTGTATTTATCTTGTTCTGTTATTTTCAGAGATTTTTCAACTCTTGCTCCAAAAGGTGGATTTGTAAGGATAATGTCAAAACGACCATCAAAAATTCCATTGACGTTTAATAATCCATCGTGATGATGAACTCCTCCGTGTCCATCTCCGTGCATTATCATATTCATTTTTGCAGTTCGAGCCATTCGTGGATTAGCATCTGTTCCATATATGCAATCGTAAGAAAGTCGTCTTAATCTGCTTTCAGGATTTAAAATATCCAATTCAGAGTTGAGTAACGTAAATTGGTCGTTAACCTTTTGGTCTATTTTTTCTTGCTCTTTTTTAGAAGCCTTGTAATATTCATCTGTGTAGTATTTTAATTTGATATTGTCTTTAGCTACCTTGATTTCATTTTCAATTTTGCTTCTTACATATTCAAAAGCTTTAATTAAAAACCCACCACTTCCACAACAAGGGTCGCAAACTGTTTCTCCTTCTTGTGGGTCAAGGATTTCCACCATATAATCAACAACTGTTCTTGGCGTAAAGAATTGTCCTAATTCCCCTCGAAATGTTTTACCAAGGAATTTTTCGAATGCAATTCCTTTGACATCATCAGAAGTAGTTGAAAGATTATAAATCTCTAATGCTTTTACAATTGCCTCAAAACTTGCTTGTTTGATTTTTATTTTTTCGTTTGAATCGAAAAGGTCATCATCTTTAAACTCATCTTTAGTTAACTCAAACCAATAGTCCATATATGGTATGTCGTCTTTTGGTCCATTTCTTTTTACGTTAATCGGTCTTATATTCTTTTCGTATTGAGCTTCTTGTTTTTTAAATTGTTTAAGAGAGAATATGTTTTCCTCATCAGGATTTCGCTCATATCGAATTTTCATAAACAAAATTTTGCTTGTTTCATCAAAAGCAGCTTCTGGTGAAAGCTTATCGTTGTTCCTAATTATGTTATGACATCGAAAAAGTAGGTTACTAAACTCATCTCTTGTAAAAGCTTTGGTTTGAGTTAATAAGTCTTTAACTTTCTTATCACTTTGTAAATCATTAAAAGTTGGAATGTCTAAAATTTCATCTTCCAAATCTTTAGGATAACCATCAAGATTTACCTTGAAAACTTTAGTATGTTTTAGATTGGTTGTAACAAAAAATGGTGATTTTACATAACGAGCATAATGCGAACCTTGAAAATAATCTCCTTCAACAATATTAATGTTGTCGGCCTTACATTCCACAACAATTGAAGGTGCTTTATTCTCAACTTCATCTTTATTTTTCCAGACAACAATATCAGCATTGGCTCTGCCAGTGCCTCTTTTATTGCCTTCGGCAACTGTTACTTCTTGTTGCATTTGGTCCAGTGCATATCCATAATGATTTACTAGTCTACAGATATATGATTGTCGTACTTTTTCCTCTGGTGTCAAGACAAGCCATTTGTCTTTAAGAGGTGCAAAGATTTTATTGTCTTCTATTTTGAGTTCTAATTTCATCTGCTTAATCTTTTTGAGTTGATATAATTAACTCCTTTAAGTCGATTTTTAACAATTCGCTAATTTTCAATAATGTTTCTAAAGAAGGTTGAACTTCATTTGTACACCATCTTGAAATCGTCGTTTCGTTTTTTTCGAGCTTTTCCGCCAACCATTTGTTGGTTTTTTCGTGTTCCGCTAAAACTGCTTTGAGTCTATTAATTGACTTTTTATTCATTTTAATCAGCATTTAATGCAAATATATCAACATTTTATGAAACTCAGTCAGTGAGCGTTGGCAAAGTGAAAGCTCTTTTTATTTTGTGAGGATCGGGCAAAATGAGATGAACTTGACCGTGTGGTTGGCTCCTTTTTCAGCTCACAGAGAACAATAAATATGCTAGTAAATACTTCCTGTATTCTTATCCAATTAAAGCAATACTATAATCTTTAGTAATATTACCAAAACAGGGACAAAATTTAAAACGTTTTTTCTTACTTCTTTTTAGGAATTATCAACAAGGGCCCTGCGGGCAAATTCCAAATAACAAATAACAAATTCCAAAACTCTCTTGGATCGAAACACTTTGCTAATGTCACATCTCGACTCCCATGCCATAGGCAGGCAGGCGCTCGATATGACAAAGGCACCTGAGGCAGGTGCTCGACCTGACAGGCGGCAAGTTTTGCTATTGCTTAAGGGTACTTATGTTATTCTTCTGAGTTGATTATAGATAGTATTTTATCCGAGGATTCAATTAATTCACTATAAAAATCTTCTAAGGCAATACATTGGTAATATCTCGAAACCAGCAGGGATTCCAGGGTTTTATCATTAAGGATTTTATCCTCGTCAATTGAAGAGGTGGGTCTAGGATCGTCCTTGTAAAATGACGACATAAATTCGAACTCATTGTCCTTCTGGAAGATCACCGCGTATTCCCCATTTATATAAGGTTCTAACTTGGTCTGAATCTGTGTATTAGAAATAAGTTCCCGCTCTTCTGTCCGCTCTATTAAGGCGTAATAATTGAGCACAGCAGTTCGTAATTCGGTATCTAATGCCGGTATTTCATTCGATTGGGTCATTGTTTCTATCCCATTGGTATTTGGGCTAAACTGAAATTCCCGTACCAGCAAGATCAAATATTTTTTCATGGAATTATTGAGGGGTACAAGCGTCTTAATTTGCGCCATTGAAGAATCGGCACATTTTATGTTTTCAGTCATATTTTCCTTTAAACTCTGCAATTGCGTCTGGTCTTCTATTAAATTCTGCCTGAGTATTTCCAGATGACTGGCTATGGACTTATCTATTTTATTGCTCTCATTCCAATTATTGATTTGAAGTGCAATTAAAATTCCTATCACCACCAGGATGATCTCACCAATGGCGTATTTGAGGTATTTCCCAGTTTTATTTTCACTCATAAGTTCATATCTAATTTTCCTAAAAAACTTAATCATGCCCTAATTTAAAGAATTATTACGCCCGAGCAGCTATCTCGGGAAATAACAAATTCCAAATCTCAAATAACAAATTCCAAGGGGGGTGGAATACTAAGCAGGGGCATGCTGATGGTAAGTTTGGAATTTGGTGCTTGGTGCTTGGAATTTTATATTCGATATGACCAGGGAATCTGAGGTAGACGGATTCTAAAAAGAATGACTTTTATATTTTAATAATATCAGTAGGAGTTTCCACCAGGATGGTGATATCTCCCCTGAGGGCGATGGGTTGTTTAAGGATCTCGGGGTGGTTGCGGATCATTTTGATCCAGTCATCCGCAGAATAGTCGTGCTGCCCAAATTGCGAACGATAAGAAGGGTGCTCCTGGTTTACCAGGTCT
This sequence comes from Muriicola sp. E247, assembly GCF_041358175.1. Lineage (NCBI taxonomy): Bacteria > Pseudomonadati > Bacteroidota > Flavobacteriia > Flavobacteriales > Flavobacteriaceae > Muriicola > Muriicola sp. E247. The sequence continues at coordinate 8,765 of NZ_JBGKBE010000004.1, read as the reverse complement.
TTGATCTCCATTTTTAAACGCCCTGCCAACTCGGCGATCTGGGTGCCGGTAAGCGGGGTTTTTGAGATGTCTATTTCCCGTATCGGTAAACCCTCCGCTTTGGCATACGCCAGCGTCTGTTTGGCCCTGCTTGAACCGGAACTGTAAAACAATGTGATCTGCCGGTCTGATGATGCAATTTCTCCCATTAATCGAATGTAGGAATTATTTTTACTTTTTTTTACCCGTATGCGTTTCCAAATGATGCTTCAGTAATAGTTTTAAGCTCTCCAGATAGTCTTCCATGACCTTTTTTTCCATATGAGGCTCTTCTTTTACAGGGAGGGTCATGGGGTTTTCCTCCAGATAATCATAGAGTTCCGGATAATTGGTTTCAATATTCGCGGTAAGCTGGGTGATTTCCGTTAAAATTTTCTGCAGAGATTTCATGACAAGTGATTTTAAGGTTACATCATAAAGCACGGTCAGTATTTTCAGCCTTTCTGTGCCTTATTAAGCCTTGGAACTGATAACACTTCCCCTACTTAATATAATCATTTATTTGCCCATTTTTAAATGCCGGCATGGAAAAATCCGGTTGGGAATTTACGAACACATTATAAGCAGGAATTAATCACTTCCAAATGACCTGTATCAGAAATCACATGGGGTGATTAAAATCATTGTTCACCTTTTTCAGGGGCAGTAATTTTGGGTGTTATTCTATAAAAACAGCACTCAAATGAAAACAATACTATACGCCACAGACTATTCCAAAAACTCATCTGCTGCCCTGAAATACGCCCATGCCCTGAGTACCAGATTAAAGGCCCGCCTACTGGTCATTCACGTATTTGACTATCCCACCCTCTTAGACCATTTAAACTTTAAGGCTGAAGACCCTTTCCCAGGTATAGAAGGGGACGCCTTTAAAAAGCACAATGCAAAACTGCAGGAATTCTGCAAATCGACCTTAGACGGGGAGATGGATACCCTGAACATTGAGACAGCAGCTCTGGAAGGCAAGTCGGTTGAAGACGCTATCGTCAGCAAGGCTAAAGAGATTGATGCCTTTATGATCATTACAGGGATGAAGGAGGGCAGTGCCCTGCGGGAGGTACTATTGGGCAGTACGACCCAAAACCTGCTGGAGAAATCGCCCTGCCCGGTCTTAAGTATCCCTGCGGATGCCGGTGATATCAGGATTAAGACCATTGTGTATGCCACCGACTTTGAAGAGGAGGATCTGGGGGCCATTGATAAACTAACGGAATTGGCAAAGCCATTTAAGGCTAAAATCAGGATCGTGCATTTATCCAACCCTCAACGGGCCATTACGGAAGTACAGAAAAAACTTCTTGAGGAAAAGCTCAGAAAGCATATTGAGTACAGTCCGATGGAATTCGACTTCCTGTCTTCTGAGGATGTATTTACCGACCTGAAGCTCTACCTGGGCATGGCCAATGCCGATATGATTGCCATGCTGGAAAGGGAACACAAGAGCCTTGCTTCTCACTTATTCCACAGGGACATGGTAAAGCGGATGGAAGGCTATGGCCGGGTGCCCCTGATGTGTTTTAATGCAAAGAACTACGGGATATTCCATTTTTAAGGGGACTAAGTTTATTGTGGTTTTTCCTAAAACAAAGGAATTTCAAAGCTGCATGATGCAGGGAAGTAAAGCTATTTGTAATTGAACTATTCGCTTAGAACGACCGTTCTTCCGGTTGTGGCACTTTCCCTGGCGGCTTCGAGGATTTCCATGACCACCATATTGTTCTCCAGGGAGGAGAGGGCATAGGGAGGGAGTATAATCTCCTCCCTGATCACCGCTGCAAAAAGCGCAAAGGGATCGTCATAGGGAGCTTGCCTTTCCTCCAGCTGATATTTTTCTTCCTGAAACCCATCATAGCCCTCGGCAATCCGCAATCGGAGATCGTTGCGGTTATCGGCATACAAGGCACCTGTAAGGCCGTAGATTTCCATGTCTTTCCTTCCTATGGGCCAGTTCCAGGAGGCCTGTATAATAGCATTGCTTTGAGGATATGTGAGGATGATGGTAGCATCGTCATCTACAAGGGGGTTGTTTTCTATTTGCTGCTGTTGTATAACGGCAGTGACCGTCTCAGGCCTTGTTCCTTCCTGTAGCCAGGTGAGGAGGTTGGCCCCGTAGCATCCAAAATCCATCAGGGCTCCTCCGCCATTTTGTACCGGGTCGGTAAGCCATTCCAGGAATTCACTGTTTACCCCAATTTTTTTAGGTCCCCTGTGCCCGTCCCGGACCACCACCTTGCGGAGATCTCCTATTTTTCCGGATTTTAAAAGGGCGTAGGCTTTGTGGTTAGAAGGGTACCAGGTGGTTTCGTAATTAGTGAGTAGATGGATGTTGTGTTTATGGGCCAGGGCCTGCATTTTTAGGGCGTGATCGAGGCTTACTGCCAGGGGTTTTTCCACCATCACATGGATGCCAAGAGGTGCACAGGTCTCCACCACCTGCAAGTGTTCATAGATGGTCCCAAAGGCGGTTACGGCCTCGGGCTGGGTGGCTGTGATCATTTCCTCCATGGTATCATAGACCAGGCTCATGGGGAAGTTGTGTTGTTTGGCATATCTACTTGCCAGGTCGCGGTTGGGTTCAACAATGCCCACGATCTCAATATCGCCCCGGTCTTCCCGGCCCAGTATCCAGTGTACGTGGGTATGTGTAAGTCCGACTACCCCAATTTTTAACGGTTCCTGCTGGGCGTATGCCTGTAAGGAGAGGAACAGAATCATCAAAAAGGTAAGTGACCTTCTGAATTTTATGACCGGGATGAGAATAATGTGCATTTTAGATATCTGATTTACGAGAATAAATTAAGCATATTATTCTTTGGTTTCCTGTTCAATCAATGCAATGAGTTCTTTGTTTTTTTTCCGCAGGTTGAATAAATGCTGGGTGTAGAAATATTTAGCCTCAACAAAATTAAAAAGATCTATAAAGATTTTATCCTCTCTGGAAGCCAGCAGATCCCTGTACGTCCAGTTTTTCTTTTCGTAGCCATACGTCCAGTGGATTCTGTTTTCACTGGGTTTAAAGGATTCGTATACACTGGCCATCCGGGAATGGCGTTCGTCGTAGATTTCCTGTATGCCTTCGAAGAGTTCCCTGTTTTTGATCAGGCCGGAGCGGCCATCGGCGATCATGGAAGTATAGGTGGCCGTGATGGGTCTGAAGGAGATTCCCCGGTAGAATATATACTTCATCAGGGAGGTGTCTGGAGAAATAAAGAGACTTTTGTAGGTTTCTCCTTCGTAAACAGGATCTTCAAAGCTTTTGTCCATTTCATTAATAAGGCTGATCTCATTGGCATAGGTTTGTATCAGGCTGTCTAAAAGGTCATTGTCTTTTTTCAGGTCGTTTTTAATTCCGATAAGGTAGTTTCTGGCCATTTTAGCTTCTTTCTTGCCTTCGTTCCAGTTGTTAATCTGCAGGGCGATTAGAATACCGATGACCACCAGGATGATCTCCCCGATCGCATAGAGTAAGTAACGGCTCACTTTATTTTCAGCTAGGAGTCTTTGGCGTATTTTTCTAAAAAATTTGATCATGATTAATTCGTATTGTCAGGTCGAGCGGAGTCGAGACCCACTTTCTTATTGTGATTATTTGAATGCGAGACGTTTCTGCATTGGGCCAATAGTTTTAATAGATTGAAGTCGCCATGAGCTAAAGCATGTTTCTTTTTTGCACTCCAATTCTTGATTCTCTTTTCAAAATAGATGGCCTGACTTACCTCATTAAATTCTTGATGAAATATAAGATTTACTGGTCTTCTATGATATGTAAAGCACGTTTTATTCAATCCAATTTGATGTTCCTCAAGACGCTTTAATATGTTATTCGTCATGCCAATATATGTTAGGCCATCCGAACACCTTAGTATGTAGACATAATATTTATTCATTAGCCATTTTAAGATCTCACATCTCGACTCCGCTCGATGTGACAAGCAAGACCTATTAATTTAATATTAATTACAGAAATATGCTTGCATGTTTATTTTCGGAAAAATTTAATCATACTATTGAACTAATAAAAAGCCATTTTCTTTTGCCTGATATTTCATGATGCATTCTCCATTTCGAATTATTTCGAGTACAACATTTTCCGGCATACGTTTAGATGCAGGATTGATCTTTAATTCGCCTGGTTTTAATTGAATTTCTTGAACTGAATTATCCCCGTAATCAATCCATTTAACCGTGCTTATTTCATTGGAAGAATTAAATAATGGTAAATATGTTGGGGGCTCATTAAAATAACCAGTTGGCTTCTCAGACTCTTCGCACCCTATTTCAGTATATGGTGTGATATTATATTTTCCAAAAAGCTCTTTTATGTCATCTGCTTTAAAATCTCCTCTGATTCTTTTAATTTCCGCTAAAATTGCGAGGCAGGCACTCCGCACCCCGATCATTTCTCTTAGTGAGTACTTGTAACCATCGACATAGCTTGTAAGGTAATTTTTATAGACAGGATTCTTGAGAATAAAATCAACCCTTTTATTTAGAGCAGCAGAATCCAAAACCACTACATTAATTGCTGAAAACCAGGGCTGGGTTTTTATTAAAAAGTCGGTATATCCGGTTATTTGTTCTCCGTATTCAATTTCACTTTCGGTATAGCGCTCTTCTATTTTCAGATAGTTTTTTAAGTGAGGTATTAAAACTTTATAATTCTCAGGGAAGTCTTCTTGTCTGTTAACCAGTGAACTAACATCATCTGAATTTATATCTAATCTGTTTAAAGTAATTAATCCTCTTAAATTACCGTCCTCTAATAATTCCTTTCTGGATATTTCATTAAGAAGAATTTTTGAGGCATTGCTTTGCACCTCTCTGGCCCAGGCAATTTCGTAATTTGCTTCATCAATAATCTCTATAATTTCATTTTCCAAAGCATCGATTAGTTTATCGAAATCAGCCTCTTGTTTTCTCTTTTCATTCCAATTGTTCAGGCTTAGGGCTATCAAAATTCCAATAACAACAAGAATGATCTCACCAATGGCGTATTTTAGGTACCTGCCCGCCTTCGCTGAAGCTTCGGCGGACGAACCTGTTTTCGAGCCAGCCGGAGCTTTAGCAGAGGTTGGGTTTTCACTCATAAGACTGTATCGTATTTGACGGAAGAATTTTATCATATTTTATCTAATTCTTCTTGCATAAGTTCTATAACTTCTTCCGTTTGTTGTAAGAGAGATATTGTTCGCTCTTCAGTTCTCTTGATTCTCCAGTAATGGTTATTCATGATATTGGAAAATTCTACCTGTTGTAGAACTACTCTTGGATCTATTGAGAAACGCGATTTGAAATAGCGTGGGTCATCGCGTGAATCCGTATTATAATCCACGTCATCCCATTGTATCCATTTGTTTAAATATGAAGTAATTGTACTTGAAAACTGTTGTGCCCATTCATTTTCCTCCCTTTCAAGATCCTTTAATACAGAAGACCATTTACTTATTTTTCTTCTAATCTCTGGGTTGGAAATGATATTTATATTTCCAGAATTTAAAACGTCTGTCGAAATTTCACATCTTCTCGTAAAACCTATTTCCCCAAACCAGTGATTCACTTGTTCAATTTCTAAATTTGATTTTTGAGGTCCGAGTTGCATCCGAATGCTGTCACCATACAATCTCATATCAGAGATTAAATATTTACAACTTTCCATAGCCGACTTATTTGAATTGAATTCACTAAAAAGTGCTGTAATACTGGCTTTCTCTAATTTTCTTAATTGTCGATTTTCGTTCCAATTATTGACTTGTAGTGCTATTAATATACCGATGGCGACAAGGATGATCTCGCCAATGGCGTATTTGAGGTATTTGGAGGTTTTGTTTTCCATAATTAGTGATTGGCGTATTTGGCGAAAAAATTTGATCATCATATAAAATATTCTGTCATTCCTGCGAAGGCAGGAATCCACTTATAAGTTAGTTTTAGACTTCTTTAAGATTAGGCCAATCACTAGATAGATCTTCCCAATTGGGATTTTCTTTTTCAATTGCATTTATTTTCCATTGACGCTTCCATTTTTTCATGTTTTTTTCTCGCTGTATGGCATCATTAACATATTGAAAAGTTTCAAAATAGACCAATCGGTCAAGACTATACTTTTTTGTAAAACCTTCAATAAGTTTATTTTTATGCTCAAACATCCTACGTTCTAGATTGTTTGTAACTCCAATATACAATGTTCCATTATACTTGTTTGAGAGTATGTATAAATAGTATTGATGAACATTTTTATACATTCTTCTATTCTAATTGGATTCCTGCCTTCGCAGGAATGACAGCGTGCTGTTTTCAAGAAAGATATTATCTCGGATTTGTAGAAAGAATTTAGTCATGGTTGGTGGTTCTTGTGTTGGTTGATCTGCAGTTCCCATTCCAGGAGGGCCATAATTTCCAGGATGCGTTTTCTTAGGATCAGGGATTGGGAAAGGGCAAATCGGTTGGTGGATATGGCCCTTTCGAGCAGGTCTTCAAAATTTGGATGATCGAGCAGTACATTGATGTCTGCCTTGTGTCTAGACAGTCCGATACTTTCATCGAGCACTTCCGTTTGCTGATTCCCGGCCTCGATGAGGTAATTTTTTATCAATCCTGATTCTATCGCCACCTGCCTTATGGTTCTGAGCTGATAGTGTTCTATTAAAAAGGGGGTATACAGTTCATTTCGGATTTTTTTCCAGCCCAGATCATCTTCCTGTACACTAATCACATCGGAGGTCCAGAGGGAGAGTAGCAGTTTCAGGCTATCACTTCTGATAAGGCGCAAACTCCCGGAGCTCGCCAGATCGCTTACTATGGGATCGAAAGTAGAGTAGGGGATGGTCAAACCTAATAGTCGGTCCACACTATCTTTTTGGCGAAGGGAGGGATGATCGATTTGTTGGAATAGCTTTTTAACGGCCTCGATCAAATCCATCTTTACCTCTATTTTTTCATCGAGCTGTTTGAGATTGCTGGTAAACTCGGTGTGTAATTGATGAAGGATGGCCGTTTCCTCCCGGCGTTCGGCCTGTTCTTCCTTCCAGTTGTTGATCTGCAGGGCGATCAGTATACCGATGACCACCAGTAAGATCTCGCCTATGGCATAGAGAAGGTATTTTGAAAATTTATTCTCGCTGAGCATGCGCTGGCGGATGTGTCTGAAGAATTTAATCATTTATGGCATATTTATTACTGATGAGATCCATAAGATCTTGTGCCTTTTTAGCTTGCTTAAGGCAATTCTCCTCAATGAGCGTATGGGCACCGTTAAAGTATTGCAGACTGCTAATCAATTCATTGATCACCACCGGATCTTCGGATAAGAGGTCTTCCGGTTTGGCACCTTGTTTCTTTCGTTCCCGCATTATCTTTAACATCAGTTCCCCATCAAAAATTTTCCCAACGGCCTTTACATAATCAGCGGCCCAAAGCATACTGGCATCATTATAACCGTTAAATACAGATAGGGAGCTGTAGTAGATCGAGATAGCATCTGCTACATCCTTGTCTTTGATTAGCCGTAAATGACCTGAACTCTTCATTTGTTCAAAGGTCCTTTCTACAGGATTTACAAACAACCATTGCATGGTTACATCGCGTACCCAAAAAGAAAGATCCCTTATATTCTCCCTTCGATCCGATTTTTTTATTCCCATCACAATGGAATCTGTAAGCTTGTAAATAACTCTGTTGCGACTAACGACTGTTTCGTAAATGCTCAGATCATCCTCCAGATCTTCCAGCATATTCTGCATATAGGTCAATTCTACCTTGCTTTCATTTTTTTCCTCATTCCAATTATTGATCTGCAAAGCAATGAGAATACCGATGACTACCAGGATGATCTCCCCGATCGCATAGAGTAAGTAACGGCTCACTTTGTTTTCAGCTAGGAGTCTTTGGCGTATTCGTCTAAAAAATTTAATCATGTAGTGGTTTATGTTGGTTAGGTGGTTTTAGAACCGAAATCAGGGCTTCTTCTTCTCTGTAAGTTCAATTTGTTTTTCCATTAGTTCTGCGATACGGTTTAACAACTCTATGTCCTTGGGGGTAGATACTTTTACATCCTTGGGATCCTGGGCCTGGTTCCGCAGCGCATTCATAAACTTAACCACCAGAAAGACGGTAAAGCCAATGATGATAAAATCAAAGGAGGCTTCGATAAGTTTCCCATAGCCTATTGCGATCTGCTCCGGGTTGGCTACCCCATCAGTGACCACAGCCTCCCGAATCACCCATTTCTTGTTTTCCCAGTTGATGCCATCGGTTAAGAAGGAGAGGGGCGGAAGGAAGATCTCCTTTACCAGTACATCAACTACCTTGTTAAAGGCGGTACCGATGATCACCCCTATGGCGATGTCTATCATGTTTCCCTTTACGGCAAATTCCTTGAATTCTTCCAGAAGCTTAAATTTCATAGGTCTGTCTGATTTTGATATTTATCCCTTTGATTAGTTAGTCTATATGTATAGATGGATTCCGGTCAATGAAATACACGGAATTAAATGTAGGGAATTCTCAGTCTATTTAGCGGTTCTAGGTAGAGATGGCATTATAAAACATGGGAAAAGAGCTTTAAATGGAATTCTCAGGTGGGATATCTGCCGATAAACGACCCCTTTTTTCGGTAAGCGGTTTTTAGGGTTTGTGACGTTCACCGATGATTTTTTGCACTTTACCCAAGTTCTTGCCAGATACCGAAAAATAAGGGTTTTTCAGCGAACGGTAAGGGGTTGAAGGGC
>NZ_JBGKBE010000003.1:0-300746 GCF_041358175.1 Muriicola sp. E247 | reverse complement strand
GGGAACACCACTTTTTGTTGAACGTACTTTTCCCTGGTTGTGTCTTTTCAATCTTTTAATGATATCTGTAGTCTGACCTACATAATATCGTGAACGTTCGCCCTTACATAAAAAAAATCTCTATAGCTATGGCCTTAGCCTGGCGGATGTTATCCGCCGAAGTCACGCCAGAGCGTGACGAAAGCGGAGAGACTGGGACTCGAACCCAGGCGACACTTACGCGTCGACAGATTAGCAATCTGCTCCGTTACCACTCCGGCACCTCTCCTGTATTTCAATATTTCAAGGCATCGATATTCAGCTTACCCGAATAGCGGCTGCAAATGTAATTCTTCATTCCTTGGAACGCAACTTTTTGAAATGGTTTTTGCTTAAAAAAATGTAACGGTGTTACCCTTCAGTCCATTTTCAGTAACGGCTTTAACAACAACCCTCATAGGTGAATCAATTGCAGGCCTTGCTAGCCTGATTTCCGCTTTTCCATTACTATCAGTTAGAAGTTGTGGTTCCCAATACAATGTATTTGCAATCCCCTCGGCTGATCTTTTTCTCTTTCTATTATTTCTGTATTCCTCAAAACTCATCGACTCATGAAAACCCTGGTACAATACTTCAGCATCCTTTCGAGCCAGATATTCAATATCTGAGCCCGAACGAGTAAAGATTTGTATGACCCCACCGGCCGCCCGGCTTCCATACACTGAAGCTTCTGCACCAAGTAGCAGTTCAATACGTTCCACATCTATATAACTGACTAAATTAATGACATCTACAAAACGAGTCGTCTGATTTAGTGGAAATCCATCTATCACCCATAACAAAGGACCCAACCGGGCTGCTCTGGGGATAAATATGGAAGGACTCAAGGTTCCTAAACCAACAACCTGAACCCCCGGAATATTCAAAAATAACTGGGGCAGGGTTTTGGGCCTTTCTATGTCCTGTTCAATCACTCGCGTAGCCCTTAGATCATAACGAGAAACTCTGGTCTTATGCAATTCCCTGGTAGCCAACAGGGTAACTTCCTCCAATTCGATTGGCTTTTCAGATCTAATGTCTGAATCAAAATCCCTCACAGATCTTTGAGGCCTTTCAGAATCTGATCCTACCTTATTTTCAGAATATGTCAATCCCTCTCCCGTTAATTTCAGGGGTGGAATTTCATACTCATAGGGCACTACCTTCACCAGCTTTTCTTCTGTTTCCTCACCCGCCGTCCTGAAAATTATATGGGCCTCCCCTTCAATCTCCATTTCACTTATTTTAAACATCCCATTGGAGTTGGTTTTAGTTTCTATGGCAAAAACTTCCTCCCCCGCAGTAATTAGCATCTGTATTTCTGTGTTCTGCAGCAGAGTATTATTGAGGTCATATGCCTGTCCGTAAAACTCGAGCCCTTTCTGGAATCCATACCGAATTTCATCCGGGACCCTGGATGGAACAACATTTATATCCTCCCCGGTATACTGTCCTGTAAGGAGGAGTAAATCCTCAATAAACCTCTGATTCCTCAGTTCAGTTTCACCCTCTATTCCCTTCCGCACAGATCCCGGGATTAAGTCCGAATTTATTTCTTCCAGCAGACTAACGGAGAGTTCGGTTTCAACTGGCTTTCCCGTTTCATCATAAACCTGAAATTTAAACACCTCATCCCCTGAAGCATCCGTTTGCCTCTCTACTTCAATATACAATTCATTTTTATTGATCTTCCAGGGTCGTCGTGCCCAAACCTGGCCTGAGCTATCCTCCAATCTGAGCTCGAGGATACCCTCTGGAAGTTCGGTTTTAGGGATTTCTATTTTTTCCCTGGGGCTGCTTTGAAACACTATCTCCGACTCAAAAAAGCTTATGCCGTTTCTTACTCCCTTTAAGAATACGGGCTGATCCATTAGTTGAGCCGAAGCTTCTATATTGATAAGTGCTTTATCGGAATTAAGATTATTAAGCTGAATTGTATACCCCACTTCCTGAACTTGCGGTAATGGAATTAACATATCATCCGCTACACTGATATAGTACGTTTCGCCTTTTACAGGTGTGAAAAGGAATCTGCCTATCCCCTTTTGAAATTCAATATTTCTGGTGACAATTTCCCCTTTACTAGTTACAATGGGTGCCTTGTGTAAGCTGATATCTTTGTGATATACCATCACCTGCGTTGGCAGCTGATTTATTAAAGAACCACTTTCCGGGTGAAGAACAAGGCCTTCGGCCAAGGACTTGGTTTTAGATCGTCTCTCTTCAATTTCTACTTCCTTTGTTGCAATCAAATCAGGGTCATAATTGAGCATCCACTGGGTATATGCCCTGAGATAATACACTCCCTCCTGTAATTTTTTGGGAATTTCCAAAGAACCGGCACTGATTCCATTTTCTATTCTGTGGAACTGGCTTAAAAGCAATTCTCCTTTTTCATTCAGGAACTCCACCTTCAGCACTTCACTGGCACTCACCCGCAACTGGTCCGGGCCTGTAAAAACATCCGCTCTGAAAAATACGACCTCTCCGGGTAGAAAACTCGACTTGTCCGTATGCAATCGTATTTTTTCCTGCCAGAAAAAGAGAGAGTCTCTTACACTTACCTGATCCTCAAATGCACCAGCATAATAACCCTTTTCAGAAATTTCATATCCCTTTGGATAAGAGGCCTGGGCCGAAACCATATATGGTGTGACGGTCACAATTACAACGAAAATACATAGCGAAAAATTCGATCTTATAAACATAGTTTCAATTTAATAGTCTTACTATTAATTGTTGACAGACTAACTGTTATATTGTGAAAATAAGATGTATTCACAACTTAAAAAAGAAATTTATTACAACCTTAACTTTTAATAGATGGCCGTAATTTTTACTACTCCGGGTACTCTACTCTCAGGTGGTAGATATTGGTAAGCTTTTTCTTGAGCACCTTCTTTACCATCTCAATCTCCTTAAAGGTAATATTGGCGTTGAGGAATTGATTCCCCTTCATTTGTCCGTTGACGATCTTCTCAACAAATTCCTCAATAATTGGATAGGATGGATTTACAAGGCTTTTAGATGCTGCTTCCACCGAATCTGCCATCATCAGAATGGCAGTTTCCTTGGAAAATGGTATAGGGCCGGGATATTTAAAATCGTCTTCTTCAACCTCAGGGTTCCGCTCCATTTCCTTTTTATAGAAGTAATAGACCCTGGTCGTACCATGATGCGTTCGTATAAAATCTATCACACGATCGGGTAAATTATTTTTCTGGGCTAATTCTATTCCTTCGATGACGTGGTTAATTATGATCCTTGCACTATCCCTTGGATCAATATCATCATGCGGATTTACGTTGGTTACCTGATTTTCAGTAAAATATGTGGGATTGTTCATTTTTCCAATATCATGATAAAGGGCGCCTACCCTCACGAGCATGGCATTGGCCCCTATGGCATTAGCCGCAGCTTCAGCGAGATTGGCAACCTGGAGGGAATGGTGAAAAGTGCCCGGTGCTTTATTGGATAGTTCTTTCAACAAACGGGAATTAGTATCCGATAGTTCTAGCAATGACACATCAGAAACCATCCCGAAAATCTTTTCATAAATATATATAAGTGGCTGTGCGAATAAGGTTATCATCCCATTTAGCAAGAAGAAGCCAAAAGTGAACCAGTTGATATTGTCCAGATTGCCCTCGTGTATGATATGAAAGGCAAAATACCCAACAATGTATATAAGGGTAATCTGGCCGACAGAAATAAATAAATTGGCCCTTTTGTACAATTCAGAAACAGTGAGAATGGTTACAATACCGGCAATAATCTGGAGGAAGATATATTCAAAGCTATTAGGGACTACAAACCCGAGGATCAAAACCGTAAGTACATGGACAAACAATCCTAGTCGGGCATCAAAGAATGTTTTCAGTATCAAGGGAAGTATGCACAGGGGCACAACATAGACATAGGCTCCGTCATATTTCACTACAAGGGTGGTCAGAAAGACCATCAGGAGAATATTGAAGAAAATGAAAGTCACCTTGATGTTATTGCGATAGATGGCAGGCCTGTATTTTTTAAGAAAAAGGAAGAGCATAATTAGTACCAGTGCCACCAGGATAGTATATCCAAATAGAATAAAATACTGATTGTTGGCCGTCCAAACCTCCGATTCGAACTCGGCCTTCAGGGAGTTCAGAATAGTATAGTTTTCTGCCTCCACAACCTCGCCCCTGGCAATAATAAGAATGCCCTCGTCTACATTTCCCCGGGTAGTTGAGATCCGTGACATTTCGTCTTCCAGCTCTTTTTTAGACAGCTCAGCGTCATAACTCACATTTGGTTTTACCAAGTTAAAAAACAGGTCCTGAAAGAGGGAATAGTATTCTCCGGCTCTTCGGTTGCGCAAACTTTCCTGCACCATAGAATCTACCTGGGTGACCGTATATAGTTCATCCTTTCTGAACCGACTGGCTTCGTTATTTTTAACGAGGTAGAGGTATTCCGAAGAATTGCCGGCCGCAGTATTGTCTACAATCCCATTCTTATAAAGCTCATTTAAAATATCCTGCCCTATTCCCTTTAATCGTCTTAACTGGGTATTGGAATAGCGTTCTGAAGGAAACACTTGTGAAAATGAATCATCATATATTCGATTGACCTCTGTTACAGCAGACGTGTCATATGTATAATAAGGTACTTGTTGTTCTTGCAGGGCTTGTTGTTCCTGAGCAATTTCGTCTGCAGTTTTCTTGATCGAAAAATCAAAAGGGGCATATAGATTTTCGTATTGCCAGGGCTTTCCTTTCTGGAATTCGTATTTAAATTTACCCCCCCTGGGGAAAAAGAATACGATACATCCAATGGTTACAAAATAGAGAACATATTTGTAGATCAGGGACTGGTTCTTATATAATTTATCTAGTGAATCTTCCATTGGATATTACGCCTCGACCAAAAATAGAAAATATAATGGCAACCCTCCTCTTTTCTCTGCCTTTGGTTACGCATTGCCCTATAATTTCTTAATTTCGCGTTACAAGAAAACAGATTATGAAAGAAGTTGTTATCGTTTCCGTAGCAAGAACTCCAATCGGTAGTTTTTTGGGATCCCTTTCCGGGATGCCGGCTACAAAACTGGGAGCTGTTGCCATAAAAGGTGCCCTAGATAAAATAGGGCTCTCTCCCGATTTAGTTGAAGAAGTATTAATGGGAAATGTCGTTTCAGCGGGCAACGGGCAGGCTCCTGCCCGCCAGGCAGCTATTTATGCCGGTATCCCCGATACCGTACCTTGTACAACGGTTAACAAAGTTTGTGCATCCGGGATGAAAGCCATCATGCAGGCTGCACAATCCATAGCATTGGGAGACACCTCAATAGTTGTCGCAGGCGGCATGGAGAATATGAGTTTGATCCCCCATTATGTACACATGAGAACCGGTCAGAAATTCGGACCGGCCACCCTTGAAGATGGCATGCAGAAAGACGGACTTGTTGATGCGTACGATCAGAATGCGATGGGTGTTTGTGCCGACCTTTGTGCCGTAGAGCATAAGTTCAGCAGGGAAGAACAGGATGCGTTTGCCATACAATCCTATCAAAGGTCAGCCAAGGCCTGGGCCGAAGGTAAATTTGATTCCGAGGTCGTTCCTGTTGAAGTACCCCAAAGAAGAGGTGAGCCTCTGGTTGTAGCTGAAGACGAAGAGTTCAAAAATGTAAAACTGGAAAAAATTCCTTCCCTCAGACCAGCCTTCAGCAAGGATGGTACAGTAACCGCAGCCAACGCCTCCACTATTAATGACGGTGCAGCTGCTTTGGTCCTTATGAGTGCCGAAAAAGCGGCAGCCTTAAACTTAAAACCCCTGGCGAGTATCAAATCCTATGCCGATGCAGCCCAGGAACCTAAATGGTTTACAACCGCTCCGGCAAAAGCTTTGCCCAAAGCGCTGGACAGGGCTAAGCTGAAATTAGAGGAAATCGACTACTTTGAATTCAATGAAGCTTTTTCCGTAGTGGGCCTTGCCAATATGAAGTTACTCGGTCTTGATGATTCAAATGTCAATGTAAATGGTGGTGCTGTGTCACTGGGTCATCCGTTAGGTTGCTCAGGTGCACGAATTGTCATTACCCTCCTCAGTATCCTGCAACAGAATAATGGAAAATACGGAGCCGCCGCTATTTGCAATGGTGGTGGTGGAGCTTCAGCTCTAATCCTGGAACGTAAATAAACTTACTTGCAAAAAAACACCTCCCATTACGGGCTTTGTGCCCTGAGTAGTATACCTATCATGGCCTCGGCAAATCATGCAGCTGAGCAGGTGAGTCAGCTACTCTACGGGGACCTGTACAAAATCACTGATCACCGCAAAGACTGGAATAAGATTAGGGTAACATTTGATGACACCGAAGGGTGGATTCCCAAAAATCAGATCCATCCTATTCCAAAAGAAAAGTATAAGGAATTTAAAGGGATTAAAGAACCTGCACATGCCTCAGACCTGATTTCCTTTGTAAGCGTCAATCAAAATGAGTTGATCCCAATATTGCTTGGCTCTGTGGTGCAAAATGCCGAGGTGTTTGGTCATACATATGAAGGAGAATTAGTAAGTGGCCGACTTGAGAAATCTCACTTACTTGAAACTGCCCTGCAATACTTAAATGCCCCCTGTCAATGGGGAGGGAAAACTCCTTTTGGAATAGATTGTTCGGGCTTAACTCAAATGGTTTACAAGATCAATGGTTACAAGCTACCCAGGAATGCTAAAGAACAGGCGAATATTGGTGAAGTACTAAGTTTTGTAGAAGAAAGCAGTCCGGGTGACCTGGCGTTTTTTGATGACCAGGATGGGGTGATTACCCATGTGGGCATTATTATGAATAACAACCATCTGATCCATGCTCATGGTAAAGTTCGGATTGACAGGCTTGATCAGACCGGGATTTACAATGTAGAATTGGGGTCTTACACCCACAGGCTCAGGGTTATAAAAAAGATCCTATAAAAAAACCCGGTCCTGTAAAAAGGCCGGGCTTTATTTTTTGGCTATAAGGAAAATTACTCGCCCAATAGTTTCTTGATCCTCATAAAATTCTCGTTATCACCCAAGGCTCCATAAATATTCTTCAACTGGGATAAAATACCCTGATTGTCAGGATTTTGTTTAAGCGCGTCTTCAAGTACCAACGCACCTTCTTTAAACAAATCATCCTTTTGCTTTTTCAATTCTTCATACCTGGCGATATCGGCCCGGGAATTTCCCAGTTCATTCATTTCGTCGATCAGACTGTTTCCTTCATTCACGTAGGTAGTGGAGAGGTTTAACTGTGCATTGACATATCCGGGATTGATTTCAATAGCCCTTTTGTATGCGGTACGCGCTTCCTCTAAATTTCCCTGTTCCATATTAATAACTCCAATATTGTACTGCAGATCAGGGTTGTCTGGTGCCATATTGGAGGCTTCTGACATAAGGCTTTTAAAGGTGTCCTTATCGCCCATCTTGTAATAAAGATTGGCTTCATTTAAAACAAGATTGACATCGTTTGGATTCTCTGCCCTCGCATCCTTATAAGCCTGGAGTGCTTTTTCATCCTGTCCCAGTTGTGTGTAGATCAATGCAATATTCTTGATGATCTCTGAACTTTTTGAAGGAGTCCTCTCCATCTTCGGATCCTTGTAGTTTCCAGATTTCACCATTAAATCCATCTGCACCTTGTCATTCATCTCTTCTTCTTCTCCGGTCTCTACATTAGTCGCCTTGTAAGACATCGAACTCCCGTCATAACCCAAAGCTTTCAACTCTTCGTAATATCCCAGTGCTTCCTCAAAATGCTGTCCGTTCACAGCACTACTCGCTGCATAATAGAGATAAATAGTGTCTCTCGGACTTAACTGATAAGCCATATACAGTTTATCCGCACCTTCCTTAAACTTCTTGTTGTTGTTATCCTCAACGGCAGCATTGATAAGGTCGGATGTTAATCCGGCAAGCATTTGCTCACTTTCTGTGCTGTACTTTTTCTTCCCACTTGCTTCTTCTACTTTGAGAACTTCCTGAAAAGCCTTCACTGCACCATCAAATGCACTGGCGTCTCCTTTTTTTGCCAGGTCGGCAAAAACTTGTCCACGAACAAAATAGTATTGGGCCTGGAGACGTTCATCCGCCCCACTGATCGATCCTGAAATTGCATCAAGGCTGGCTTTGGCTGCGGTAGGATCCCCACCTTTAAGTGCTTTTTCTGCCGCCTTAAGCTCATTCTTTTGGGAAAAAGCCGCCATACTAATCAACATGGCCATTAAAATAAATAACTTCGTTTTCATTGTTCTAAACTTTTGTGTTTGTGTTTATTAATTATTCTTCCGATTCCGTTTCTTGATTATCAAGAGCCGTGCCATCTTCAGTTTTTACTTCGATATCTCTGAGTTCTACTTCCTCCAGATTGTCTTCGTCCTTCATCACTTTGGCAACCGCAGCAATGGAATCATTCTCCTTCAGATTGATAAGTTTAACCCCCTGTGTTGCCCTTCCCATGGTCCTTAGGTCGTCGACACTCATACGTATTGCAATCCCCGATTTGTTAATAATCATCAGGTCATCTGAATCAGATACATTCTTTATCGCAACCAGGCCTCCGGTTTTATCTGTAATTGAAATTGTCTTTACTCCCTTACCACCGCGGTTCGTTATACGATAGTCATCAATGCTCGATCGCTTCCCGTAGCCATTCTCAGAAACAACCAGGATTTCTTCGTCGAAATTGTGTACTGAGACCATTCCGATGACTTCATCATCATCACTGGCTAGTGTGATCCCGCGAACTCCTGAAGCACTCCTGCCCATAGGTCGGGTCTTACTTTCTTCAAAGCGAATAGCTTTCCCAGATTTTAGACCGAGGAAAATCTGACTGGTACCTGTGGTGAGTTTTGCCTCCAGCAATTCGTCACCTTCCCGTATATTAATGGCGATGATACCATTTTGTCGTGGTCTTGAATATTGTTCCAGGGAAGTTTTCTTTACAACCCCTTTCTTTGTCGCCATGATGACATAGTGACTGTTCACATAGTCCTCATCCTTCAGGTCCTGGGTGCATATAAAGGCCTTAACCTTGTCGTGTGATTCAATATTAATAAGATTCTGAATAGCCCTGCCTTTTGAGGTACGACTACCTTCCGGAATCTCGTAGACGCGCATCCAGAAACATTTACCGTTCTGCGTAAAGAACAGCATATATTGATGGTTAGTCCCTACGAATAGATGTTCAAGGAAATCCTCGTTTCGGGTAGATGAAGCCTTTTGGCCAACACCACCCCTATTTTGGGTTTTATATTCAGAAAGCGGTGTTCTTTTAATATATCCTGCATGCGAAATAGTGATCACTACCTGCTCATCCGGGATCATATCTTCAATGCTCAGGTCACCACCGGCAAAATTGATCTCCGAACGCCTTTCATCCCCAAACTTTTCTTTTACCTCAAGTAGCTCATCTTTGATGATCTGCATTCTCCGATCCTTGTTAGCTAGAATGTCTTTGAGATCTTCAATGGTTTTAAGAACTTCTTCGTATTCCGTCCTGAGTTTATCCTGCTCCAGCCCGGTAAGCTGACGCAATCTCATTTCGACAATTGCCTTCGCCTGAATTTCTGTCAGTTTAAAGCGCTCCATTAAATTCTCCCTCGCCTCATCTGCATTAGAAGAAGCTCTGATGATCTTTATTACCTCATCAATATTGTCTGATGCAATAATGAGGCCTTCCAGGATATGAGCCCGGTCCTCAGCTTTTTTTAGATCATATTTGGTTCTTCTAACAACCACCTCATGGCGGTGCTCTACAAAAAAGCCGATCATCTCCTTTACGTTCAACAATTGTGGTCTCCCTTTAACAAGGGCAATATTGTTTACACTGAAGGAAGACTGTAGTGCTGTATATTTAAATAGCGTGTTTAAAACGATATTAGGAATAGCATCGCGTTTTAGAATGTAAACAATACGCATCCCGTTACGATCGCTCTCATCTCGAATATTGCTTATTCCTTCAATTTTCTTATCATTAACAAGGTCAGCCGTTTTCTTGATCATATCGGCCTTATTCACCTGATAAGGGATTTCAGAAACTATGATACATTCCCTTCCCTGTACTTCCTCAAATTGAGTTTTCGCACGCATGACAATTCGTCCTCTACCCGTGTGGAATGCCTCTTTAACACCTTCATAGCCATAAATTATCCCCCCGGTTGGAAAATCGGGTGCTTTGATGTGCGTCATCAGTTCATCGATCTCAATGTCATTGTTTTCAATATAGGCTACCGTACCGTCTACAACCTCAGAGAGGTTATGCGGTGGCATATTGGTCGCCATTCCAACTGCAATTCCTGATGCTCCGTTGATCAGTAAGTTGGGTATTCTTGCAGGAAGAACTGTGGGTTCCTGTAATGAATCGTCAAAGTTTAATTGATGGTCTACCGTTTCCTTATCAATATCGGTAAGCATCTCATCAGCGATCTTACGCATGCGAGCTTCCGTATAACGCATAGCTGCCGGACTATCCCCGTCAATAGAACCAAAATTTCCTTGCCCGTCTACGAGCATATAGCGCAGACTCCATTCCTGGGCCATCCTCACCATAGAATCGTAGACCGAAGTATCACCATGAGGGTGATATTTACCCAAAACTTCCCCTACAATTCTCGCTGATTTTTTGTGTGAACTGTTTGATCTGACTCCCAGTTCGTGCATCCCGTAAAGTACTCTCCTGTGCACTGGTTTTAATCCATCCCTGACATCAGGTAAGGCCCGTGACACAATGACCGACATTGAGTAATCAATGTAGGCAGATTTCATCTCATCTTCAATATTAATCGGGATCAGTTTTTCTCCTTCCGCCATATAAAAATCCTATTGTTTTTCAGTGGTTAAAACATCGGGGCAATATACACAAAATGATAGGTTCAAGGGCACGAAACATTGACTTTATTGAACAATTTATTAACATGACATTACCGGGCTTTAGTTGATAAAACTCGTGTTAATTATTTTGTAAATCGGGCATTTTTTCGTCATTTAGGCCTAGTTAATCTAATATAGGTACGGTATTTGACGTTCTTATTGTAAGTTTTAGTAATTTTAAGGAGAATATAAGAAACCATATGGACGATAATTTTTCACCAAGAGTAAAAGACGTAATCGCTTACAGTAAGGAGGAGGCCCTAAGGCTCGGACATGATTTTATTGGTACCGAGCATCTTATGTTAGGACTACTCCGGGATGGTAATGGGAAAGCGATCAGCATCCTCGATGCCCTCGATGTGGATCTCGATCATCTGCGTCGGAAGGTGGAAATCCTGAGTCCGGCAAACCCCAATCCGGGAAGCAGTCAGAAAGACAAGAAAAACCTGCACCTTACAAGGCAGGCTGAGCGCGCGCTGAAAACCACTTTTCTTGAGGCGAAACTATTTCAAAGTTCCTCAATTAATACAGCACATCTGTTATTGTGCATCCTCAGAAATGAGAATGATCCCACAACCAAGCTGCTGCACAAGCTAAAGGTTGATTACGACGGGGTAAAAGAGCAATTTAAATCAATGATTACAAGTGACGACGACTATATAGACTCCCCTACTTCGGAGTCCTTCCCCAGTGATTCTGATGAACCTTCTGAAGGTAAAGAAGCTTCTTTTGGCGCTTCTTCCGCTCAAAAAGGGAGTAAAAAATCAAAAACGCCGGTCCTTGACAACTTTGGCCGTGATCTTACACAACTGGCCGAAGAGAACAAACTGGATCCGGTAGTGGGCAGGGAAAAAGAAATTGAACGTGTTTCACAGATCCTGAGCAGAAGGAAAAAGAACAACCCACTGCTCATCGGTGAACCAGGGGTGGGTAAAAGTGCCATAGCAGAAGGCCTGGCCCTGAGGATCATCAACAAAAAAGTATCTCGTATTCTTTACAATAAAAGGGTAGTCACTCTCGACCTTGCCTCTCTGGTTGCCGGTACCAAATACCGGGGACAGTTTGAGGAAAGGATGAAAGCCGTTATGAACGAGCTCGAAAAGAATGATGACGTCATTCTGTTTATCGATGAGATTCATACTATCGTAGGTGCAGGTGGTGCTACCGGAAGTCTGGATGCTTCCAATATGTTTAAACCGGCACTGGCACGTGGGGAGATTCAATGCATAGGGGCCACTACCTTAGATGAATACAGACAATACATTGAAAAAGACGGGGCCCTGGAACGACGATTCCAGAAGGTGATGGTAGAACCTACTACAGTAGAAGAAACTATCGAAATCCTAAAGAACATCAAAAGTAAATACGAGGATCACCATAATGTACTTTACACAGATGAGGCTCTTGTTGCCTGTGTAAAACTCACTAACCGGTATATGACAGATCGATTCCTGCCAGACAAGGCTATTGACGCCCTGGATGAAGCCGGATCACGTGTACATATTGTGAATATGGATGTCCCGGAGCAAATCCTGGAGCTAGAAAAACAACTCGATGACGTCAGGGAACTCAAAAACACCGTTGTAAAAAAACAACGTTACGAAGAAGCTGCAAAGCTGCGCGATGATGAAAAGCGCCTCGAAAAAGAACTCGCAGTAGCCCAGGAAAAATGGGAAGAAGACAGCAAACTTCACAGGGAAACGGTATCAGAAGACAATGTGGCAGATGTGGTCTCCATGATGAGTGGAATTCCAGTTAATAAAATTGCCCAGACAGAGAGCAACAAACTGGCAGAATTGCCAACCCTGATCAAAGGCAATGTAATAGGACAGGATGAAGCCGTGTCTAAAGTAGCCAAAGCTATTCAGCGGAACAGGGCCGGACTTAAAGATCCCAATAAACCTATCGGGTCCTTTATTTTCCTTGGCCAAACCGGTGTTGGTAAAACACAGTTGGCAAAAGTCCTGGCTAAAGAACTCTTCGATTCAGAAGACGCCCTGATACGAATTGACATGAGTGAATACATGGAGAAATTTGCAATCTCCAGATTGGTAGGAGCACCTCCCGGCTATGTAGGGTATGAAGAAGGCGGGCAGTTAACCGAGAAAGTAAGACGAAAGCCTTATTCCGTGATCCTCCTCGACGAGGTGGAAAAGGCCCACCCCGACGTATTTAATATGATGTTGCAGGTACTCGATGACGGCTTCCTTACCGATAGCCTGGGAAGAAAAATCGACTTCCGCAATACAATTATTATAATGACCTCCAATATCGGAGCCAGACAACTGAAGGATTTTGGACAGGGTGTCGGATTTGGAACAGCTGCTAAAAAATCTCAGGAAGATTCTCATCAGAAGAGTGTTATTGAAAATGCACTTAAAAAAGCATTTGCCCCTGAATTTTTAAACAGGATTGATGATGTAATTGTGTTTAATCCGCTTGAGCGTGAACATATCCATAAGATTATCGACATTGAACTGGCTAAACTTTATGCAAGGATTAAAGATATCGGTTACAACCTTAATCTTACCGATAAAGCCAAAGACTATATTGCAGATAAAGGATTTGACAAACAATACGGTGCCCGGCCTTTAAAAAGAGCCATACAGAAGTATATCGAAGATGCCCTGGCAGAGGAGATCGTAAACTCCAAATTAGAAGAAGGGGATAGCATTTTCATGGATTATGATGGAAAAAAGGAATTACTTACTATAGACATCAAGAAATCCAAGAAGTCTTCCAAGGCATAAACTGTAAGAAACAGACTCAAAAAGGGTGTTAGTTAACTGACACCCTTTTTTTTGTATTAATCTTTGATTTGTCGCCTTCCTTATTTAAAATGTCATAGAAACGATATTTACGCTTTTAATCTAATATTTTTTACATCCGCAGACCATCCTGCTACTTTCGTTTCGAACGCTACAAAACTACATGGGGATGAAAGTAAGGCCGATCAAAACACCGGTTGTCATAAAGGAGTATGTTCTTGAAATAGGTACTGTAAAGGTTTATGATAACTATATGGTCGCAACTTTTAATGAAGGCAGCACTGTAACTCTGGAACGGGCATATCAGGTAATTGGCATTTCAGAAATACACTTCAGGGACAGACCCTTTGGATTTATCAGTTTCAGAAAACACTCCTATGCTATAGATCCTACTATTTACGCATATGTACGTGAATTAGAAAATCTAAAAGCTTTTGCCATTGTTTCGGTTAAGGAAATGGACATGCATAATTTCTCCATTGAAAAAATGTTCTACAAAAAACCAATGAAGTTTTTTATTGATTACAATAATGCACTGGCCTGGGTAAAAAGACGTGTCGCTAAGAAGTAGTTCCTTGCTCTTCACCTTCTTGTAATTCCTCCAGGTATAATTCCTTGAAGGATGCTCCCAGATTTTCAATGATATCTGAAGCAGTAATAGATTCCATACTCCCCTTCAGAAGACCGTTATCCCCTGCCCTACCATGCAAATATACCCCCATTATTGAGGCATTTAGAGGTGTATAGCCCTGAGCTATGAGTCCGGTTATCACTCCCGTTAGCACATCTCCGCTCCCAGCCGTAGCCATCCCCGGATTACCGGAACTGTTTATATACCCTTTCTCTTTGTACATAGTAATGGTATGTGCACCTTTTAGCACCAGAATGCAGTTAAATTTATTGGTAAATTTCTGTGCTTTATCCAGTTTCTCAAAATCGTCTTGCCACGACCCAATTAGGCGTTCCAATTCCTTAGGGTGGGGCGTCAGAACGGTCTGAGGGGGAAGTTGATTCAGGAGTGACCTGTCTTTGGCTAACAGATTTAATCCATCCGCATCGATGACCAGGGGTGTAGTGTTTCCTTTCAGAAATTCTTTAAACGCTTTTTGAGCAACCTTTGATGTACCCATCCCCATTCCAATGCCGATGACGGTAGGCTCAAAGGGAATTTGTATCTCAGATAATTGCTGTTCATCTTTATCGGTAAACACCATAATCTCGGGCGCCGAGGTCTGTAAGGGCACATAACCACATTGAGGCACAAATGCTGTAACCAATCCGGCTCCCGACCTAAGACAGGCCTTAGCACTGAGAATAACTGCTCCGATCTTACCATAAGATCCACCGAGGATTAATGCGTGGCCATAAGTCCCTTTATGTGTGAATTTTTTCCTGAACCGGTATACCTCCCGGATGTCCTGCTGCTGAATAAATTCGTAAGTGTTATTTAAAGATGAGATAAAAGCTTCATCCAGGCCAATGTCGAGCACAACCGAGTTTTCATAATATATCCCAGTCTGGGGAAGGAAGAAAACCAATTTGGGAGACTGAAATGTGAGAACAAAGTTGGCTTTTACAATACTGTTTTTATCCTCAAATATTTTGTCAAGGAACAAGCCTGATGCGATATCAATGGACATGAGAAATGCCATTGAGCTGTTTATATGAGTGATTAGTTTGGTCACCCATGGATCCGGGGTCCTATTAAGACCGGTGCCAAATATTGCATCCAGCACCATCTCCTCTTCTGAAATTTCAGGGAAATCACTTTCCTGCCCAATCACCTGGGGCCAAACTTTCCGGTCTTTGAGGCGGTCCAGGTTAATTAAGAAATCATCAGATCGTTTTTCGCTGTAATTTACCACATACACCTTGATGTTGTAGCCGTGTTCCAGTAAGTGACGGGCCACTACCAGTCCGTCACCTCCGTTATTCCCTATTCCACAGAAAATATGCAAAACAACCGGAGACCCTTTTAATTGCTCGTGTAACCAATGAAAAACGGCAAGGCCTGCCCTCTCCATAAGTTCATCACTCCTGATTGCCTGGCTCTCAATGGTGTATTTATCAGCCGCTCTGATCTGTTCTCCTGAAAGTATTTTCATCTCATCTTGCTCAATTTCTATCCTTTTTAGGTCCTCTGACAGGTAGTCAATTTTTGGTGTAAGTCCTTATTTTCTCTCATATTACCAAAGAATTCCTAAAAATGAAGGCGATATTAATGCTAGTCTTCAAAAATGTCTGCATAAGTTGGGCTCGCTAAGTAAAAATACTACTTTTGAACATTATGAAAGTGTTTATAAATACAGGCGGTAACGCTCTTATGAATAATCCTATTCAGTCAAGGATTAAAACGACCACCGAGACCCCTTGGGGGTAATCTCTGCTTTTACTTCAACGTCCTCATACTCTATTTCCCTAATTCAAGATTAAAATGAAAGTATTAAAATTTGGTGGTTCCTCTGTAGCTTCAGCTGATGTCATACGCAAGGTAAAGGAGATCGTTGGCCAAACCGAAGCCAAAAAAATGGCGGTAATTGTTTCTGCATTCGGAGGTGTAACCGATTTGCTGCTCAACACGGCTAAAATGGCTTCAGAACAGGATCTCGCCTATAAAGAAGGATTAAAAAAAATTGAAGCTCGACATCTGAGCGTAATAAAAGACCTATTGCCAGTAGCCGCCCAAAGCAGGGTACTGAGTAAGGCAAAAAGTGAATTGAACGTCCTGGAAACCCTATTAGAAGGAGCCAGTTATATAGGAGAAATTACTCCCCGACTCTCTGATAAGATCGTAAGTTTCGGAGAATTACTTTCGGCCTATATCATCAGTGAATTCTTTTGTGAATCGGGTCTTGAAGCAGTTTACAAAGATTCTCGTGACTTACTTCTTACAGATGATAGCCATGGCAAAGCTGCTGTAAACTTTCCTGAGACCAATAAGAGATGTAAGGCGTATTTTAATTCAGAACAATCCACTGTAATTGTGCTACCCGGTTTTGTCGCTTCAACCGTTGATGGAAATGTGACAACACTAGGAAGGGGAGGTTCTGATTACACAGCTTCCATTATCGCTGCTGCAGTAGGGGCTGAAGAACTACAGATATGGACAGATGTAAGTGGAATGTATACGGCCAATCCAAAGATCGTTAAGCAAGCAAAGCCCATTGTGCATATCTCCTACGAAGAGGCCATGGAATTATCCCACTTTGGAGCGAAGGTATTGTATCCGCCAACGGTTCAGCCTGTTTTAGACAAGGGCCTGCCCATGGTAATAAAAAATACCATGGATTCAAAAGCCGCCGGCACGGTAATTACGAAAAAGTCTCCCGAAGAAGGACGCACCGTTAGGGGAATAAGCTATATACCCAACATCTCACTCCTTTCGCTAGAAGGACCCGGTATGATAGGGATTCCCGGAATTTCAAAAAGACTGTTTGAAGTTCTTTCCCTGGCCAATATCAGTGTTGTTTTAATCACTCAGGCTTCATCTGAGCACTCGATTTGTATTGGTATAGACGAAGTGGATGCAGCGAATGCTATACAGGAGATTGAAAAGGCGTTCGCTTATGAGATGTCACTGGCTAAGATCAAACCGGTCATTCATGAAAAGGATCTGGCCATCATTGCCCTGGTAGGAGATCAAATGAAAAATCACCAGGGACTAAGCGGGAAGATGTTCAGCACCCTCGGTAAAAACAATGTAAACATTCGTGCAATTGCACAGGGAGCTTCCGAACGGAACATATCGGCAGTGATTAGAAAGGAGGATGTAAAAAAAGCATTAAATACGTTACACGAAGCATTCTTTGAAGAAAATATAAAACAGCTCAACCTTTTTATTCTGGGAACCGGGAATGTAGGTTCTAAACTCCTCGGGCAACTGAAACAGCAGAAAAAATACCTGAAAGAACACCTTCGACTCAACATCAGGGTTATCGGGATTTCCAATTCACGGAAAATGGTTTTTGAGGAACAGGGAATTTCGCTTGAAAAATGGCCGGAATTACTAGACTCCGGAAAGAAGGCAGACAGCGCTCTTTTCTACGATACGATTCAAAAAATCAATGCCCGGAACAGTATCCTTGTAGATAATACGGCTAGTGAAAAAATAGCAGCTTCTTATCCGAAATACCTGAAACAGAGCATTTCGGTGGTCACCTGTAACAAAATTGCCTGTTCATCGGCTTACGGACAGTATCTGGAGTTAAAAGAACTGGCCAGAGAATTCAAGGCGCCTTTTTTATTTGAAACCAACGTTGGTGCAGGTCTGCCTATCATTGATACCCTGAAGCATCTTATGGCCTCGGGAGATGAGGTTATCGCGATCAAGGCTGTTCTTAGCGGAAGTCTCAATTTTGTCTTCGACAATTTTAATGAGAAGACCAGCTTTCATGAAATTGTAAAAAAAGCTCAGGAACAAGGGTATACGGAACCCGACCCTAAAATTGATCTCAGTGGTATCGACGTCATGAGAAAAATACTCATTCTTTCAAGGGAAAGCGGATACACACTCGAACTGACTGATATCGAAAACAGGTCGTTCCTCCCAGAGGAAGCTCTAAGAACAAAAAACAACGAATCCTTTTTTAAAGTCCTAAAGAAATACGAGGGTGATTTTCAACATTTGTTAAAGGAAGCTTCCACCAAGAATTGTAAATTAAAATTTGTTGCCTCCCTGGACAAGGGGAAGGCAAGCGTAGGGCTGGAACACATTCCGGAAGGCCACGATTTCTATTCCCTGTCGGGCAGTGATAATATCGTTCTGTTTTACACTAAACGATATCCTGAACAACCCCTGATCATCAAAGGGGCCGGAGCAGGAGCCGATGTTACAGCTTCGGGTATATTTGCCGATATCATCAGAATTGGAAATTATTAAGCCGTAATTTCCATTTCATTAATTTGTAATTTACTCTGGCTTCAGATACACAAATAAGATTTCATGATCAAAGAGCAGATTAGACTATTTTGCCCGGCTACCATAGCCAACATCTCCTGTGGTTTTGATGTTCTCGGCCTTGCACTTGATTCCATTGGCGATGAGATGGTACTTCGCAAAGTATCAAGTCCAGGCATTAAAATCACCGGCATCACCGGGCAGGATCTTCCTTTGGAAACAGATAAAAATGTAGCAGGCGTTGCCGGAATGGCTATGATCAAAGCATTGGAATATAAGGAGGGATTTGAGATTGAAATCCATAAAAAGATTAAGCCAGGAAGCGGGATAGGAAGTAGTGCAGCCAGTGCGGCAGGAGTAGTATGGGGGATGAATCAGCTTATGGGAAGTCCCTGCTCTGATCATCAATTGGTACAATTTGCCATGGAAGGCGAAAAACTGGCAAGTGGATCTGCCCACGCTGATAATGTAGCGCCTGCTATTTACGGGGGGATAACCCTGGTCCGTAGTTCCAGTCCGCTCGATATAATTCGTATCAATTCACCCGAACTTCTATATGCTTCTGTGATCCATCCTCATATAGAAATTAAAACTTCAGACTCCAGGAAAATCCTGAAAACTTCTATTTCGCTTGCAGATGGAATAAAACAATGGGGAAACCTTGGTGCTCTGATTGCCGGACTGTTTAAGGAAGATTACGCCCTGATCAGTCGGTCACTTGAAGATCATATCATAGAACCCGTCCGATCGATCCTTATCCCCGGATTTGACGATATAAAAAAAGCCGCGCTGGCTGCCGGAGCCCTTGGATGTGGCATCTCAGGTTCAGGCCCTTCCATATTTGCCCTGAGTAAAGGTGGGGATAAAGCCACCGAGGTAGCGAAAGCAATGAGTCTGGAACTCAGCAAGATCAAACTAAATCACGACACCTATGTGTCTGTTATCAACACAAAAGGAATATATATTCTCCCCTGAGATGATTTCAATGTAAAGAAAATGAAATACTACAGCCTGAACAGAAAAGCTCCTGAAGTCAGTTACCGGGAAGCAGTTATATGTGGAATAGCTCCCGACGGCGGACTGTACTTCCCCGAGCATATTCCTGTACTTCCGGAAGCCTTCGTTAAGGACATAGCCAGGCATTCAACACTGGAAATCGGAATGGAAGCCATGACTCCATTTGTAAAGCAGGATATTCCCCAAAGAGAATTAGAGGGAATTCTAAAACAGGTATTGGATTTCGATTTCCCTTTAGTCCCCATAAGTAACGGCATTGATGCACTGGAGCTTTTTCACGGCCCAACCATGGCGTTTAAAGATGTGGGCGCGAGATTCATGGCCCTGAGCCTTGGGTATTTCTACAGAAATGAGGACAGGGAAGTGACGGTCCTGGTTGCTACATCGGGGGATACAGGAGGAGCAGTAGCAAAGGGATTCCTCGGTGTTCCCGGGGTTAATGTGGTTATTTTATACCCAGACGGGAAGGTAAGCGATATCCAGGAAAAGCAACTTACCACCCTCGGACAAAACATTAGGGCCTTGAGAGTACAGGGTACCTTTGACGACTGTCAGCGTATGGTAAAAAGAGCTTTTACTGATGAACATTTAAAGGGATCGGTTCAGCTCACCTCTGCGAATTCCATCAACGTGGCCCGCTGGCTGCCCCAGATGTTGTATTATATGCTGGCCTATCGTCAAAAAGAGGAGTCGGCAAAAGAACTCGTCTTTTCGGTACCCAGTGGCAATTTTGGCAATATCTGTGCCGGAATGGTCGCTCAGAAAATGGGACTGCCTATCAGCCATTTTATTGCAGCCACCAATGTTAATGATACCGTCCCCAGGTTTATGGAAACTTCAGAATATCAGCCACATCCTTCAACCGCTACCATTTCCAATGCTATGGATGTAGGAGATCCCAGCAATTTTGTAAGAATACTGGAGCTGCATAACAATGATTTTGTAGCCTTGAAAAAGAATCTGAGTTCTTTTTCTTTTTCCGATAAGGAGACCAAAGAGGCCATGAGAAACATCTATGATGAATCGAATTACATCGCCGATCCCCACGGAGCAGTGGGGTATTTGGGATTATTGAAATACAGGGAATCATATCCCGATTCTCAGGGAATATTTCTGGAAACCGCACATCCCGTGAAATTTTTAGACGTGGTCACTGATACCCTGAATACTACTATCCCCCTACCTTCCCAAATACAAGAGGTTATGGGTAAAAAGAAAGTTTCTTATCCTATTTCGACCTATGAAGAACTAAAGGAATTTCTCCTTTCATAACTAAAAATCTTGCTTTTTTTCAGGTCAAATTTTCCGTTCACAGAAACTAGCTACGACTTATTTTCAATACCTTTGCGCCACAAAATAATGGCGATTTATGAAGACTACAGCACTGACCGAAACACACCAGGAACTGGGAGCTAAAATGGTTCCTTTTGCAGGGTATATGATGCCGGTTTCTTACGAAGGGGTGACCGTTGAACACGAGACAGTTCGCAAAGCACTGGGTGTGTTTGACGTATCTCATATGGGGGAATTTTTGATCGAGGGACCAAAGGCCCTGGAGCTTATCCAAAAGGTCACTTCCAATGATGCTGCAAAGCTTGAAGTTGGGATGGCACAATACAGCTGTTTACCCAACGAAAAGGGTGGAATTGTTGATGATCTTATTATTTACCGGGTAAAGGAAGAGGTCTATCTCCTGGTGGTGAATGCCTCCAATATTGAAAAGGACTGGGAGCACATCGCCAGATACAATAACGATATCGGAGCGGGAATGAAGAATATTTCCGAAGCCTATTCCCTGCTCGCCATTCAGGGACCCAAAGCGGTTGAAGCCATGCAATCCCTGACATCTGTAGATCTTTCTGAAATCAAATTTTACAGGTTTGTGGTTGCCGATTTTGCCGAAATACCCCATGTGATAATCTCAGCGACAGGTTATACAGGGTCGGGTGGATTTGAGATCTATTGCAAAAATGAAGAAGTTAAACAGGTTTGGGACAAGGTATTAAAAGCTGGTGCCGAATATGGCATAAAGCCCATTGGACTGGCCGCCAGGGATACTTTGAGACTTGAAATGGGGTATTGTCTTTACGGCAATGATATTGACGACAGTACTTCCCCTCTTGAAGCAGGACTGGGTTGGATCACTAAGTTTACCAAAGATGATTTCGTCAACAAAGCGGGACTTGAACTTCAGAAAAAAGAAGGGGTAACCAGAAAATTAGTAGCCTTCGAACTAAATGAACGGGGTATTCCCAGACAGGGTTATCCCATTTTGGATAAGGAGGAGAATGAGATCGGACAGGTTACCTCCGGAACCATGTCACCTTCGCTTGGAAAAGGAATTGGCCTGGGGTACGTACCCACATCACATTCGGCCTCTGGCAGTGCAATAAAGATTCGGATCCGAAAAAATGCTGTCGATGCTTCTATTGTAAAACTACCATTTTATAAGAGTTAAGGAGAGACTAGGAAGACAGGAGGAACGGTGGAAGAAGAATCGAAAAAAATACTCATTTTAGGTGGCAGCGGATTTATAGGTAATGCACTATATAAGGAATTGTGCAATTACTATGATACCTATGGCACCTATTTCTCCTCAAGAAATGGCTATAAATCCAATCAGCAGTTCTTCTCTTATGATATGCAGGAAGACGATGTGTACCAGCTCCTTGAAAATGTCAGGCCCAATATTATAATATCGGCTCTTAGAGGTGATTTTGCAGCGCAGATCCAGGCCCACCAACATATCGTGGAATACGTATCTAAAAATAACTGCCGGATTATTTTCCTCTCTTCTGCAAATGTTTTTGACGCTTACAGCAAATTCCCTTCCTATGAAAATGATAAAACCCTCTCGGAGAGTATTTACGGGCGCCTAAAAATAAAAATTGAGAACATGCTGCTCAGGTTGCCAAAGAAGAAAGCCTGTATACTGAGGTTGCCAATGGTATTTGGAAACACTTCGCCCCGGATAAAAGAGATCAAACAAGCGATCTGGAATAATGAAGCTATTGAAGTATTTCCCAACCTGGTGATCAATGTTACAGATGATGATAAACTTTCCCAGCAGGTACATTACCTTATCAACAGGAACAAATTTGGTGTTTTTCACCTGGGAAGCTCAGACCTGGTTCATCACGAGGATTTTATCCGGGAGGTGGTAGAAAGGGTGGGGAGCTTTAATCCCATTTACAAAAGGGTATTTACAACTAATGAAGAACGATATTTGGCTGTTCTCCCTAAAGATCACCCCCTTCCAAAAAATCTTCGCTTCACCTATCAGGAAGTTATAGATCACCATGTGATGGGCTGATCAGGTTTGATTATTTTCAGAGCTTTAATAATTCTACTAACTTTATAAAAATGGTGGATACTTTAGTCCACATCACAATTATCATTTAAATAAAATTATTCCATGGAAAAGCTCAATCCCGAACAGATCGAAGAAAAACTGAAAGCATTAGAAGGCTGGGAGTTCAACAATGACGCGATAGAAACCTCCTTTGAGTTTAAAAATTTCAAAGAAGCATTTACTGTGATGACGCGAATTGCTTTTGAATGTGAAGCTCAGAATCATCATCCCGACTGGACCAATGTTTACAATTCCCTGCAAATTAGACTCAGCACTCATGACGCCGGAGGGGTTACGGATAAAGATTTTGCTCTTGCGAGTAGTATCGAAACTATTATTGAAAGTGAGTAAATCTGGGGAAACTCCAGCGCTTGTCATGGATTTGAAAATCATTAAATTTGCTCAGATTTTGAGTTGATAATTTATGGGAAGAGCATTTGAATTTCGAAAGGCACGTAAGTTAAAGCGCTGGTCGGCCATGTCCAAGGCCTTTACAAGGATCGGGAAGGATATTGTAATGGCCGTCAAAGAGGGAGGACCCGATCCGGATACCAATTCCAGGCTGCGTGCTGTGATCCAGAATGCCAAGGCGGTCAATATGCCCAAGGATAATATTGAACGAGCTATCAAAAGGGCCAGCGATAAATCCCAGGGCGATTTTAAGGAAGTACTTTTTGAGGGGTATGCACCCCATGGAATAGCCATCCTTATTGAGACGGCAACAGATAATAACACCCGTACAGTGGCCAATATCCGAAGCTATTTTAATAAATGCAACGGGAGCCTGGGTACTTCGGGTTCAGTCGAATTTATGTTCGACCATACCTGCAATTTCCGGATTCCCTCTGAAGGGATAGATCTGGAAGAACTAGAACTGGATATGATCGACTTTGGAGTAGAAGAAGTTTTTGAAGACGAGGACGGGATCATGATCTATGCCCCTTTTGAAAGTTTTGGTGCTATACAAAAAGAACTGGAAAGCAGGGAGATTGAAATCCTCTCCTCAGGTTTTGAACGCATACCCCAGGTCACCAAGGACCTCTCGCCGGAGGAAGCCGAAGATGTGGAAAAGCTACTCGAAAAAATAGAGGAGGACGATGATGTTCAGAATGTATATCACACCATGAAGGAGTAGGCACTACTCCTACGGCATATGAAAAATAGTGCGTGCGCTTCTATCCTTATCAAACCGATAGTATCCTCCATTTCTTTTTGCAACAATGGAAAGCATAAGATAATATCCCCGATTGCTTTCTCCATGCTTTGTGTCCTTTCTGATTTTTTTATTTATCATAATTAAATCCTGGTCACATTAACTTTATACAATAGTATCCCTAAGGGTTAAATACGACCCATCTTAAGGTCTCTTTCCCTCCGTTGGCCAACAATTTAAATTGTTTTCAAATATTTAAAAGAACGTCTTTCAGGCGATTTTTCATCATATTCTTATCAAAATCCTATTCTGTTAATGTCACTTCTTAATTAGTAATTCTTTTAAAAAAGTCATAGATTGAAGGGACTAACACAAAAACCTTCTTAAATGAAATCTAAACACATTTGGATTTTAGCATCGTTGTTTATGCTAACTTCCCAACTTGGATTTTCCCAGGAAAAAACGATTAGTGGTACCATCACCGACGAAACGGGGGTGCCCTTACCAGGTGTTTCAATCGTAATTGTGGGCACCACAAGTGGTACACAATCTGATTTCGATGGGAATTACAGCATTAATGCTGCCGTAGGACAAACGCTTAGGTTTAGCTACATAGGCCAGCGAACGACAGAAAGAACTGTCGGATCTTCCAGTACAATAAATGTACAAATGGAATTAGACACCCAAACGTTAGATGAGGTCATCGTAACGGCATATGGTACGTCAACAAAAGAAGCCTTTACCGGATCTGCCGCAGTGGTAGGTGCCGAAGACCTGGCTATCAGAAACGTTACCTCCCCTATTGCTGCTATAGAAGGTAGGGCAACGGGTATTCAGTTTACATCGCCTTCCGGACAACCCGGATCTTCACCAGGTATTGTCATACGTGGTGTAGGTACACTTAATGGGGATTCAGATCCTTTGTTCATAGTTGACGGGGTTCAGTATGAAGGTGCCTTAAACACTATTAACCAGGAAGATATTGCCTCTTTTACAATACTTAAGGATGCAGCTTCAACCTCTTTATACGGTTCCAGGGCTGCTAACGGGGTCGTTATAATTACTACTAAGACCGGTACCCGTGGAGGTATTCAGGTGAACGCATCTATGCAGTATGGACTGACAAGTCAGGCCATCCCGTTTTATGACGAGCTAAGCCCAGCACAGTATTATGAAACAATGTGGGAAGCCCTAAAAAATTCAAGCGCGGGGGCTGGAGATCCCGCTTATGCATCAGCAAATATCTATCAGAGTCTTGGATACAACCCATTTAATGTCCCCAATGACCAGATTGTTGGTATAAACGGTCAGATAAATCCTGCGGCCCAGGTTATTTATAAAAGTTTGAATTGGTATGATGTACTAACTAAAACCGGCGTACGGCAAAATTACAATGTGAATGTTTCTGGAGGTGGTGAAGATCACAGAGTATTTTTCTCAGCCTCATATCTCGATGAAGAAGGTTATGTAGTTACTTCAGAATTTGACAGATTAACAACACGTGTAAACGCTGAATTCGATGTTTCCGATCGCATTACAATAGGGGGTAGTACTAACGTTACTATTTCTAATGCAGCCGGACCCAGTTCTGCTGGAACAGGAAGTATTGTCAACCCTTTCGGCTTTGCCAAAAATATTGGTTCAGTATATCCGGTATATGTGAACGATTTACAGGGTAATATCGTCTTAGATCCCCTCGGGAATCCGCTTTTCGATAACGGTGAAGGATTTTCTGAGTACAATATTGGATCAAGGCCTATCAGCCAGGGACGTCACGCACTCCAGGAACTGCTCCTGAATGATGAAAGAGACAGGGATAATACCTATGGTTTCAGGATGTTCGGGGAATGGGAGATTTTAGACGGCCTTAAACTTCGTTTAAATTATGGTAGAGATATCAATGAAGGTCTGGAACAGGAATATGAAAATGCGATAATAGGAGATGCTCAACCAGACGGAAGGTTCAGTGACGACAGATTCAGAAGGCAGGTAGAAAACTTCAACCAAATCCTGACCTATACCAATAGTTTTGGCAATCACAATATAGATATCACCGCCGGACATGAAAGTTTTGACAGAACCTTTAACAGTATTAATGGTTTAAAAACTGTACAGACAGCCAGTGGAATATTTGTAAACGACAACTTTTCCAATATCGTAAGACTAGGTGGAAATACAACAAGAAAAGCAATCGAAGGGTACTTCCTGAGAACGAATTATAATTTTGATAATAAGTACTATTTAAGTGCTTCGGTCCGGAGGGATGGTTCGTCTGTATTCAGCAGCGAATCACGATGGGGTACGTTTTACTCCGTAGGTGCTTCCTGGAGGATCGATCAGGAAGGTTTTATGGATAATGTTGGTTTTGTAAATGCTTTGAAGATAAGAGGTTCTTACGGGGAAGTGGGTAATGATGATTTATTAGACTTCTTCCTGTCACAACCCCGGTTCTCAATTACTTCCAATGCGGCAAATCCTGCTATCATAAACACCGATCTTGGAAATGCAGCGCTACAATGGGAAACTATTGAGAATTTTGATGTTGCCCTGGAGTTTTCGTTGTTTAACAATTTATTTGACGGGTCTGTAGAGTACTACAAGAGGAATTCTTCTGACCTGTTGTATAACTTACCCATCCCCATAAGTAATGGTTTGAATACAGTTCCCACCAATATCGGGGATATGTATAACTCCGGTTGGGAAGTCGCGTTGACCACAAACCTGGTCAATAGTAACGATATTCGCTGGAATGTTACCCTACAAGGATCCACTTTTAAAAATGAGATCACCAGTTTACCCGATCCCTTTATCAATGGATCCAAACGATGGGCAGAAGGACGTTCCAGATTCGATTTCTACTTGCTCAGAACAGCTGGTGTGGACCCAAGTAACGGAGACCAATTGTTCTTTGTATACGAACTGGATGATGATGGTGAGAGTGTTCCCGTACTGGATGCTAATGGTGATATAGAAACCACTAATGACTGGCAGGCTACTGAAAGAGCTTATACAGGCGACAGTACTATTCCAGATCTTTTAGGGTCAGTTGCCAATAGCCTTAGTTATAAAGGATTCACACTCGATTTCCTGGTTACTTTTGGAATTGGCGGATCATTCCTCGATAACGGATATTCTGCCATGATGCATAGTGGTGATTTTGGAAGGTCTTACCATCCGGATATACTCAACGCATGGAGACAGCCTGGTGACATCACAGACGTTCCCCGTCTGGAGGCCGGAAATGCAAACCTGGTACGGACACAATCAGATCGCTTCCTTACCGACGCTTCTTTCTGGTCTTTGAAAAATGTCAATTTTGGCTATAATTTTAACAGCCAGATTACTGACGCCCTCGGCCTGTCAGCTTTAAGAGTTGCCATCTCAGGGGAGAATCTGTATCTGAAGAGTAAGAGAGATGGATTGGATCCACAGTATAATTTAGCAGGAACACCTGCTGGTAACGACTTTAATCCTGCAAGAATTGTTTCTTTAGGACTGAACGTATCATTTTAATCAAAAAAATAATAGTTATGTTAAGTAGAATTAAAATTGTGTTATTGGCAATCCTGGCGATTACCATAACTTCATGTGAGGAAGATTTCCTTGATACTACACCAACAGATGCTATAGCTGCGGCTGACGCATTTGCTAACGAAGAGAACATGCAACTGGTTCTTAATGGGCTGCATCGTGGTTTGTACTCACAGTCCCAGACCATATTCCCCGGAGGGAATACAGCAAGGGCAGGAAACCATTACTGGGTCCCA
Organism: Muriicola sp. E247; assembly: GCF_041358175.1. Classification (NCBI taxonomy): domain Bacteria; kingdom Pseudomonadati; phylum Bacteroidota; class Flavobacteriia; order Flavobacteriales; family Flavobacteriaceae; genus Muriicola; species Muriicola sp. E247. The sequence goes on along the minus strand of NZ_JBGKBE010000003.1, from coordinate 272,878 downwards.
CTGGGAGATAATTTGACTGGAGGTTTAATCCACTCTGCCAGTGCCAATAATTTAGGGTGGAGAACTGAAATGCAGTGGCTTTCCCATACAGATCCTTTTTCTTTAACAAATGAGATCTTGTGGTATCACCGCTATAATATTATTGCCGGAGCAAACGGCTTAATAAATAATGGAACAAATGGAAGTTTAACGGAAACTCCAACACTAAATACCATTTTGGGTCAGGCCTATACATATCGGGCTTACGCTTATCTTTCTCTCATACAGCACTATGCCAGAGGTTATCTGATTGGAAATCCCTCAGCTGACCCCGGAGTCCCTATTTTGTTTTCTTCAGAGGCTCCTTTTACAAGCGCACCTAGATCAACAGTACAGGAGGTATACGATCTGATTGAGGCCGACCTCGATGAGGCCATACGTCTATTTCAGATCGGTAGCCCGAGACCAAGTGGTGGACCTGACACAAAATCCCAATTAAATATAAATGTTGCTTATGGCCTTAAGGCTAGAATGGCCCTGTCCACGGGAGATTGGCAGACTGCTGCAGATAACGCAGTACTGGCAAGAGACGGTTTTCCCTTAATGAACGAAGCAGACTGGCTTTCCGGATTTAATACAAATAGTCTTTCTGAAGTGATTTGGGGATCAAATGTCATTGACGCTGAAACTACATTCTTCCGTTCCTATTTCTACTTGGCAAGTAACACCTTTAACGGGAGTCAGATTAGGAATAACCCTAAGATTGCGGATCGAAGGTTGATAGATGCCACCCCTGATACAGATTACAGGAAGAAAGCATTTATAATCGACGCGCCTAATACCAACTCCTCAGCAGCCAATGGAGAGGGCGGTTTTGGCAACGATCCGAATTACACGGATGAAGCAGTATTTGATGCCAGAGTCGAAGAACTGTATGCCACTTACGGTCTTACTTCCAGGTTCAACTTGCATCCTTATATGCACTTTAAACTCAAAAATAAGAATCCTGGTTCTATCGATCCTGATGATGTTATTTACATGCGTACATCAGAGATGTATTTAATTGAGGCTGAAGCAAGAGCCATGTTAAATGACATTCCCGGAGCTCAGGCAGCCCTGGATCCTCTGGGCAGTGAAAGAGATAGTGCATACGATGTCAGTGTTTACAATACTCAACAGGCTTTGATGGACCATATCAAATTTCAAAGAGGCCTGGAGCTATGGGGAGAAGGATTTGGATACACCGATAAAATTCGCTGGGATGAAGGTATTGACCATGCTGCTGATGGTGGCTCCGGTGCTTCAGAGATTCTGTATCAGCAAGCATATCAGGTTGAACGACCTTCTGTCAACGACGCCTGGATCTTTAAGATCCCACAGGCTGAAATTGATGCCAATCCTAATTTAGGTCCGGGTGATCAGAATTAATTCTCATTTTAAGCTATAATTGCTTGTTTTAGCTAGTAGTAAAGCCCTTTATTCAAACGTTAATAAAGGGCTTTATTTGTGTTTACTCCTCAGTGAAAATTGCACCTTATAATTAAAATTCTTATTCCAACGAATCGTGTCTCGCTATATGTAAGAGATCTCGATAAAACTTGCGTTGGAGATTCCAAAATGGATTAACTATTTTCTATTACCGCAATTCTAGGTAGTTGAATGACCAATATCATTGCTCAACTCCTGCAACGATCCTAATTTTAGGTCAAAGGATTATTACATCCTCATTTCCTAATTATATAAATTAAAGAAATCATGAGAACTTCAGCAAAAGTATTGGTATTGGCCACACTTAGCCTACTGTTCCTCGTCTTTTCATGTGATAAATCTGATGAAGATTCACTGACCAAAGAAGGTCCTTTTAACATCAGTGAACTCGCCGGAAACTGGGTTGCCACACAGGCTCAATTTAGTGTGAGTACCCATTCTGTGGATGTTGTTGAAGATGGAGGTACTGTAAGCATGACCGTTAATTCAAATGGACGTTTTACACTAACTATTAATCCTGTTGACCGAACAGCTTATACCGTTAGTGGTGAAATGTTTTGGGAACAATGGGAAGGAAGCTACTACTTTTCAATAGTTTGGGACGACGAACCTGACGACTGGGATACTTACGGTCATACCTGGGATGGCACCACATTTACCATTAACGGAGGTGCTGACACAGGAGAGTACGACTTTAACAATGACGGTGATGCAGAACCATGTACCATACATTTCGATTTTGTACGGGCTTAAACCAGCGTTAAAAATTTATTGTTAGTTAGATTTAAATCCGTATCCTAATTGATACCTGAAATACAATACTGAGCCTAAAACTTATTTCTAAAAAAGAACCGGCTCATGTATAAGCAGGTATCTTGCCAACAACCCCCCGGAAAAATTTCCTGTATAGTTCGAAATCTGCATCCTTGTTGTTAGTTGGAAAGTAGGGTTCGGATAGTTTTACCTGTTTCTTCCCGAAATCTAGGGCCACCATGACGATGGGTACCTTGGCCTGACGGGCAATATAATAGAAGCCCGTTTTCCACTTCTCAACTTTTTTCCTGGTCCCTTCGGGTGACAGGGCCAGTCTGAACACCTCTCTTTGCCTGAAGATCTCCACGGTTAGGGCTACGGTATCGCTATTTTTGCTGCGGTCTATAGGCGTACCTCCAAGACTACGGAAAATCCAGCCAAAAGGCGGTTTAAACAAACTGTGTTTCCCGATAAAGTGGACCTGCTTTCCAACAATACTGCGCACCAGCAATCCCAGAATAAAATCTACCCAACTGGTATGAGGGGCGACAATCACCACGCATTTGGATACCTCCGGAAATTGCCCGATGAGTTCCCAGCCCCACAGCCGATGAAAGATAAAAAAACTCAGTTTTTGCATCATATGATTCCCGGTAAAATAACAACTTAAGTCGGATATTATGTACTGTACAGATAAGGACTAAGTTAGGATCGAAACGTGGACAGGATTATATTTTAAGATATATCTCCTTTAGTGTTTCCCTGCTGATCTTTTCGCGCCATGACTTGCCCAGAGCATTTTCCCAGAGAGGTTCCATGCCTAAGGATACAGAGATCATGGTATCCATTTCTTCGTCGGATAGAGCCCCGCAGATATTTTCAGGTAATTCAATCTCATGCCGCCGTTTCATCTCGTGAAACAGCTTCACGCCCTCCGGATAATAATCCTGAAGATGCTGAAATACGAGACAATTCCCAATTCCATGCTTTGTTCCCAGAACATAAGATAACCCGTAACTCATCGCATGAGCTACTCCCACTTGTGAATAGGCTATGCTCATTCCTCCATGCCAGGACGCCATCATCAGTTTCTCTCTGGATTCCTCTGGACATAAATCTCCCAGAAAAACTTCTTTACACAGGTCAAGTGCCTTTTCCCCATAACTTTGGCTAAAAGCATTTAAAAAACTTCCATTGAGCGACTCAATACAGTGGATATAGCAGTCCATCCCGGTATAAAACCATTGATCTTTGGGGACTCCTATGGTAAGATCAGGATCTAGGAGTACCTGGTCAAAGGTGGTGTAATCTGAATTAATCCCTAGTTTTTTATTGGGTCCCAGTAGGACAGTTGTCCTTGAAACCTCGGCGCCTGTACCGCTGATGGTGGGGATTCCCACGTGATATATGGCAGGTTTTCCCACCAGGTCCCATCCCTGATAATTATGTGCATTCCCATTGTTATTGAGCATGATAGATACAGCCTTGGCCAAATCAAGCAGGGTTCCCCCTCCTATTCCCACAATTCCGGATGGTAATTCCTCAAATTCCTTTTTAATATAACGCACAAGTGAGTCAACCTGCTCGGTTTTGGGTTCTTCATCGGCTGATATAAAGATAACCTTATCGTTAAACAATACCGGAAGCCTGCCAGGCAGCGATTTATGTTCAAATACCTCATCAACCAGGTAAATGATGGGGGCTTCTGAGTTCTTTCGCTTTGGTAATAATATGTCGCCCAATTGATCAAAACAACCGGTCCCATAAACCACCCTGGGTACCATAGGAAAATTCTTGAATCGGGCTGGGGATTCTTTTTTAGCCATTGAAGTTGCAGGTTTTTTCTCAGTTTCCATTGGGGGTTCAGAGGTATTTTAAGATGTCTTTTATTCCAGAGAGAGTAAGATGATCATTCGTATGCGATGAAGGGTCTACTTCTTCATGTGCCCAGGTGGTGTGAAAAGGAACATGAACAGCCTTAGCACCAATAGCTAAGATAGGCAATACATCAGATTTAAGGGAATTTCCAATCATCAGAAATTCCTCAACACCGATCTCGAGATGGTCCAAAAGGTTTTTATAATTTATTTCTTTTTTGTCGCTCAACACTTCTACATGGTGAAAATACTCGGACAAACCCGATCGGTCGAGTTTGCGCTCCTGATCCAGAAGATCTCCTTTAGTTAAAACAATAAGACGATATTTATCAGATAGTTGCTTTAGCACTTCCTCCACGTCATCGAGCAATTCTACAGGATGGGCAATCATCCTTTTACCAAGATTCAAAATTTTTGAAAGGGTTGTCTGCGACACCTGGTTATTTGAAATATCCAGGGCCGATTCGATCATGGAAAGTGTAAAACTCTTGATCCCGTAACCATAAAGATCTAAATTATCAATCTCCGTCCTGAATAGTTCCTGATCAATTTTATTCTTGGTCTCATAATTTTCCAAAAGTGACGTAAACTCTTCTTCAGCTTCCCTGAAATAGGTTTCATTCACCCAGAGCGTGTCATCAGCATCAAAACCAATTACTTTTATTCCACTGAAATCTACTTCCATGCTGCTTTTGCTTTTTCGAGATCTTCCGGAGTATCGATCTCGATACCCGTAATACTAGTCTCTACCATCTTAATCTTTTTCCCGTACTCCAGGTACCTGATGGCTTCAATTTTTTCAGAAGCTTCGAGGGGTAACATTGGCAGCCTCTTAAAATCGAGAACAGCCTGCTTCCTGAATGCATACACCCCTTTGTGCTTGTAATATGTTGGGCTGATTCCCGTAGCCCTTGGATACGGTATTACCGATCTCGAGAAATACAGCGCAAAATTTCGTTGATCCACAATCACTTTCACTGTATTGGGATTCTCTATATCATCTCTTTCTGTGATTTTTGTCATCAGAGACGCAAGGTCAATTTCTCCTGCTTCATCCTGCTTAAACACCTGTAAAAGACTTGCCAGGCTTTCCTTATCTGTAAACGGCTCATCTCCCTGTACGTTGACCACTATATCCACATCCAGGTTTGCTACGGCTTCTGCAATCCTGTCACTCCCACACTCGTGTTCCTCTACGCTCATCATCACCTTCCCGCCTTCCTCCTCAATCGTCTTATAAATAAGTTCGCTGTCAGTTACCACGTATACCTCCTCAAACAAACCCGTTGCCCGGGCAGCTTCATAAGTTCTCAGAATAACAGGTTTCCCACCCAGATCCTGCATAAGCTTTCCCGGAAATCGGGAAGCGGCGTACCTGGCGGGAATCATGGCGATTATTTTCATACTATATCTACTGTCTATCTGATTATTTGATTATTTGCTCAATCTGGGCCTTAACTTCCTGTAAATGGTAAAGATAAAAATCAACAACAGAATTACCAGGATAGAGGCAATCACTGGGGCAATGACCGAAACCACTGACATAAGCAAAGCCGTTGCCGTTTCGATAAGTGATATAATTGGATTTCCCACACCTGCTGTTGTTGCCGTGGACGTTAGTCTCCCCGTTGCTGAAGCCCCTTTAATGGCCGCTGCCGTTCCCCCACCTGCAATAATTGCCAGGGACCAGGTAATGACCGGGTCGAGTTCTGAAACGGTAGCAACCATTACTGCCGTTCCTGCTAAAGCCGCTAATGGAAGAGCTATACTGTCGAGCAAATTATCCACATAGGGAATAAAATAGGCGAATATCTCAACCACCGTAGCCACCCCTAAAGTAATCAGCGCGGGAACACTACCGATCCATTCCCACTGATCATTGAGGTCCCATACTTGAAAGTAAGCAGCAAGGCTTAGAACAAAAAGAGGTAAAAATACCCTGAAGCCTACTGAGGCTGCCAGTCCTATACCCAAAAAAATGCTAATCATGGTCTCTGCGGTCATCTGCTGAGGTTCTTTTGTCTAAAGTTACGTATTATCAATCAAGAAAAAAATCGTCTTTAAACCCAATTAAATACAACTTTTCCCGAGCCCGGGTTATGGCTGTATACAGCCATCGATAATATTCCCTGTCAGGGTCGGAGGGCAGATAAGGTTGTTCCACAAATACCGTGTGCCATTGCCCTCCCTGAGATTTATGACAGGTTATGGCGTAAGAGAATTTTACCTGTAAAGCATTAAAAAAAGTATTGTTTTTCACTCCCAGGAACTTCTTGTATTTAGAGGATTCATGTGCGTAATCCTTTAGCACCTCCTGATAGAGCCTGTTGCCATCTTCGTAAGACAGGGAAGGCGTCTCAGCCGTTAAGGTATCGAGTAACAATACAGTTTCAAAAGGCTTCTGATTGGGGTAATCCGTCATTCTCATTTTCACTTCGGCAAAGCGAAAGCCGTAGAGTTCTTTAAAAGCAAATATCTCCAGTATCTCAATGATGTCCCCATTGGCGATAAATCCTGCTTCCGACTTAGGGTTGAGCCAGTAGTAATTATTCTTGACCACCATGAGATAATCCCCAACGGCCAGATCGTTTTCAAGGAAGAGGATTCTATTCCTGATATTTTCATTGTATAAATTAGCCCTTTTATTCGATCTGACTATCAATGCTGTCTCCTCCTTTCCCTGGGAGGAATAGGCTTCTTCTATGGCCTCCTGTATGGCATAACCATCTGTAAGTCGGACAATATCCACAAAAGAGTTAAGTTGAAACTGAAAAGTGGCGTTTAGAAGATTGTCAAGCTGATTCCTTAAATCAGTCGCATTGACAAGAATTCCCGAATCCTGTACCTGCCGTACCACTTCATCAAGTTCAATGACTGTAACATCTTTGGCAAAGCGCGATCGTAGCTGATCTTCGTTCAGGGCCGGACTCAATGTAAGTCGTACCGGAGGCAACTGAGCCGTATCCCCGATTAAAATCAACTTGCATTGATGCCCGGAATACACAAATTGAATAAGGTCATCGAGTAAAGAACCATTCTCAAAGAGTTTACTGTCTGACGGTGTATCGGGAATCATAGAAGCCTCATCTACGATAAAAACAGTATTCCTGTGCTTATTGGGTGCCAGTACAAACTGTATCCCGCCACCTCTTTGCTTCCTGGGGAAGTATATCTTCCGATGAATGGTAAACGCCTGCGTTTTAGCGTATGCAGACATTACCTTTGCTGCCCGTCCTGTAGGAGCCATTAATACAGATTTCATCTTGGTGTTCCACAAATTGGTAACCAAATTTCCTATGATTGTGGTCTTACCCGTCCCGGCAAATCCCTTGAGTAAGAATAAATCATCCTTTGTCTTCGAAAGCAGGAATTCAGACAGTAATTGTAGCGTTATATCCTGCTTTTCGGTGGGGTGATGCGGGAAATTGTCCTTGAGTAATGCGTAGAAAGAAGCCGGGGTGGTTGTTACCATAAGAGCCCAAAGATAAAGAGGATTTTTAGGTCAAAACCTTTTGCGATTAAAAAAAAATTGTAGATTTGTTGGAACCGCTAAATTTAACTAATTCGAGTTCTAATGAAAACCATTCTGCAAATAGTACTTTGGATCGCTTGTATTGTTTTAGGTTATTTGATCTATCGATCAGTTACCGGGCCAATTGAATTTAAAAAAGTAAAACAGGAACGCTTCAGTAAGGTAATTTCTGTAATGAAAGATATCCGAAATTCCCAAGAAGCTTATAAGACGGTTAATGGAAAATTTGCGAATGATTTTAAAAGTCTGATTTCATTTGTGGATACTGGTAAATACACCATTACCCAGCAACGTGATTCTTCTTATATGGAGTTCGATAAAACATACGGAATTGATCTCCTCCAAGAAGTGACTATCATAGACACCTTAGGATTTGTTTCCGTTAAGGATTCTCTCTTTAAAGGCGATGATCGATATAAATCTATGATGTCTGTTCCTTATGCTCAGGGGGGAGAACAGTTTGAAATGAAAGCCGATATTATCGATAAAAGTGGTTATAGAGCTCCTGTCTTCGAAGTTAAGGTTAAAAAAGATATTGTCCTCTACGATCAGCCTAAAGACCTCCTCACAAGAGAAAACTCTCAAATTAGCGTGGAAGAAGTAAATGGATCGGAGATCAAAGTTGGTTCACTTACTGAGGTAAGTACTAACGGAAACTGGCCCCCTATTTATGACAAAAAAGGAGACCAATAACGAGGCTATTAACGATATAATTCTTGAAGATTATTATAAGTTGTCCATTCAGGTGAGCCTGAATGGACTTTCTTTTTGCATTCTCGATTCCATTGGCAAAAAGATTATAAGATCAGAATCCTACAGGTTCCGCTCCAGGCTTAACCCCTTTGAAGCCCAGAAAGAACTAAAGGCGTTTATTAAGACACAGGCAATTACCGACTATTCATTTTCAGAGGTTATAGCAGTGCACAGAAATGATTTATTCAGCCTTGTCCCCAAAGTTTTGTTCGTTCCCGGGGAATTGCCCAACTACCTGAAGTACAATGCCAAAATCCTGGCAAATGACCTCCTGGAATACGATGAAATCCAGTCTTTTGATCTGGTTAACGTTTATGTCCCCTTTGTGAATATCAATAATGACATATATGACCTCTTCGGGGATTTTGAATTTAAACATCACGCAACGGTGCTGATTGAATCCCTTCTCGCAAGCAGCAGCACTGGAAATGAACCCGTTTGCTATGCCTATGTTAGCCCGGAGGAATTTGATTTAATCATCGTCCGAAATAAAAAACTACTGTTGTTTAACAATTTTACCTATACAACTCCTGAAGACTTTCTTTACTACCTCATGTTTTCGTTGGAACAACTCGAATTTGATACCAACGAGATTAAACTCAGGCTTTTTGGCGCGATCGAAGAAGGAGATGCTGTATTTGAATTGTGCCAGGAATACATCCAAAACATTTCTATCTATATTCCCGATATACCAGATGGCCTGTCCTTTGAAGGGCCCAAACCAGCAGATAATTATCTGGTCATAAATTCCCTGTAAATGAGAATCATTTCGGGAACCCACAAAGGAAGACGTATTACGCCACCAAAGAACCTACCGGTAAGACCTACTACGGATATGGCAAAAGAAGCCCTGTTCAATATTCTCACCAACAACTATTACTTTGAAGATATTAAAGTACTCGATCTTTTTGCCGGAACGGGCAATATGAGCTTCGAGTTTGCTTCCAGAGGCTGTAAGGAGGTCACTAGTGTCGATACTCATTCGGGATGTATCAGCTTTATTGCAAGTAAATCAGAAGAGTGGGGATTCCCCATCGCAACAAAACGAGTGGATGTATTTAAATTTCTCGAAAAAACCCAGGAAAAGTACGATTTGATTTTTGCCGACCCGCCCTATAATATTTCGGCAGATGAATTTGGTTTGATTCATCACATTGTCTTTGAACGGGACTTGCTATTAGCTGATGGATTGCTGGTTATTGAGCATGCTAAAAAGACAGACCTGTCGAATCTTGCACACTTTGCATCAGTCAGGAAATACGGGAATAGCAGCTTTAGCTTTTTTAAAAAGGAAATATAAAAAGCAGATCATAAGCCGGATTCTGTTCCCCTAAGGGCCCTTATCATTTATCTGGATGTTTGGTTACCCAAACATTCTAGCCGCCTACCCTTCAGCTCGGACGTGCAGCCCTCAATCGCTGATTTACATGGCGTTTCACCGCATAGAGTTTACCTGATTTCACTACAGCTTAACCTGTACATACTTTCTGTTGCACTTGTCCTATCCTGCTTTCGCAAGACGACGGGTGTTACCCGCTATGCCGCACTAAGGTGTCCGGACTTTCCTCCTCCCGCTAAAGCGGAAAGCGATAAGGTGATCTGCTTCTTGCAAAGGTAGTCAATTGTTGATAAAAAGTAGGTAATCAGCATGAAAAGCCGGGTGCTAACCGCCAGCTATTTTTATATTTGTAGAGAGGGCACGTGCCCTTGCAGCATTTTATTATCCATGGAACCATTTATTGTCTCTGCCAGGAAGTACAGACCCCAGACTTTCAAAGATGTCGTTGGGCAGGAAGCTATTACCAATACACTTACCAACGCCATTGAAAACAATCACCTGGCGCAGGCTTTGTTGTTTTGTGGTCCCAGGGGGGTAGGTAAAACTACTTGTGCGCGTATTCTTGCCAAGCAGATCAACAGGGATGGTTCCGAAAGAGAAGACGAGGACTTTGCCTTTAATATTTTTGAACTCGATGCTGCATCCAATAACTCTGTGGATGACATCAGGAACCTGATAGACCAGGTGCGTATTCCACCTCAGGTGGGGAAATACAAAGTATATATCATTGATGAGGTTCACATGCTTTCCCAGTCGGCTTTTAACGCTTTTCTAAAGACGCTGGAAGAACCACCTAAACACGCCATTTTCATTTTGGCTACAACCGAGAAGCACAAGATCATTCCAACAATTCTCTCCCGCTGCCAGATTTTTGATTTTAAGCGCATTACGGTAACTGATGCTGCAAATTATCTCAAGTATATCTCAGAACAGCAAGGGATAGTTGCAGAGGATGATGCCTTGCATATCATCGCTCAAAAAGCCGATGGGGCGCTTCGGGATGCACTTTCGATTTTCGACCGGGTCGTAAGTTTTTCAGGAAAAGAATTAACCCGAAAGGCCGTCACTGAGAATTTAAATGTCCTCGATTACGATACTTATTTTAAAGTTACTGAGCTTATTCTGGAAAACGATATTCCGGGATTATTACTCCTGTTTAATAAAATTCTCGCCCAGGGATTTGAGGGCCATCATTTCGTAATAGGTCTGGCATCACATTTCCGTGACCTAATGGTATGCAGACATGAAGATACCATAGAACTTTTGGAAGTAGGAGATCATGCCAAGCAACTCTACCTGGAACAATCCAAAAAGACTTCAAGGGAATTCCTGCTGAAGGCGCTCGAACTTACAAACGAAACGGATCTTAAGTATAAAAGCAGTAAAAATGCCCGACTCCTCGTTGAGCTTACCCTCATGAAACTGGCATCCCTTTCGTTTTCAGGTGAAAAAAAAAATCCTGACAACAAGCATAGCAACATCCTCCCACTAAATGCCCTGATTCCAGCTTCGTATTATCGCCTTATGGCAAAACAGGAAGGACAAAAACCTGTAAACCCGGAACTCATCGCAACTTCCCCCCAAACAGAAGCAGATATAAATACAAATGGGCAGGATGCTGAAGAAACCGTCACCGAACCTGAGACAGAGGAAGTAAACATCGTGGAAGAAGCCTTCGCTCATGATCAGGCTGTCGTTTCAGAACCCCTGCGTAAGATAGAGATTAAAAGTCCGCCCAAACGCGTATCCGGTCTTTCCCTTTCCAGTATTAAGGCGAAGAAAAAACACGAACTGAACAAGATTGAAGTCACTTATGACGAAGATTCCCTGCCTAATGACCCCTTTACTCTTGAGGATCTCAGGAAACACTGGCATGATTACGTACAAAAAATTGACGATGAAGGAAAAAAAATACTGGCGAGCAACCTGAACTCTGATCTCCCTAAAATTAAGGATAATACTATCTCTATAGAATTACCAAACGATACTATGAAAAAGGAGGTAGAAAGAGAGCAATCCTCCCTTATGAACTACCTCAAGTCATCTCTGAACAATCATTACCTCCAGCTCTCCATCAGTGTCAACGAGGAAACTATTAGAAAATATGCCTTTACACCGGAAGAGAAATATGAAAAGCTACGAGAAAAAAATCCTGCCATTGATCTTTTGCGTAAGACATTCGACCTAGATTTATAATGGCTATAGAAAAGGGTGCAAATCCCTGGTAGTTTTATTCCCCTTCAATTTTATTATTTTTATCAGCTAGTAAATCAGTTTATATTCAACTATGCTCGGACTCAAATTGCCTACAGACCCCAGATGGGTTAACATTGTGGAAATGAATATCGATGAGATCCTCACAGACCACGCCTATTGCGAGCAAAAGGCAGCAAGTACTGCTATTTCACTCATCGTTACTTTTCCGGAGTACCCCGACTTAATAAATGAAATGATCGCCTTGTCAAGGGAAGAGATGGGGCATTTTAAAATGGTACATGAACGTATCCTGGCCAGAGGGAAGACGCTGGGGAAATACAGGAAAGATGAATACGCCATTGCCCTGCAAAAATTTTTCCCAAAAGGGGGTTCTAGGACGACTCAATTAGTACACAGATTACTTTACGCCGCTCTTATTGAGGCCAGAAGTTGTGAACGCTTTCGACTATTATCCGAACAGTTAAAGGATAAGGAATTAGCCGAATTCTACCGCTCTCTAATGGAAAGCGAGGCCGGCCACTATACTTTATTCTTAAATTTTGCGCGTAAGTATGGCGATCGGAAAGAAGTGGATGTCAAATGGAATGCACTCCTTGAATACGAAGCTACCATTATGAAAGGTCTCGGAACCAGGGAAACCATCCATGGATGATTCCTATACCTCCTTCAGTCTGTAGGTCCAATACATACTGAGTAGTAACATTCCAATAAAAAATAGCAGCAGAATATCATAATTAAACCATTCAGCAATAAATCCAATACCAGCGGTTAGAATTGTAAAAAGTCCAATTAGAGTATTCGACAAGGAAATATATAAAGGTCTTTCCTTCTCTGGGGCAAAGTCGGTCAGGTAGGTCTTCCTGCTAAGACGAGCACCTCCGTGAGCCATCATATTCAAAAGAATCAAGGGCGCAAAAAGATAAATACTCTGTATTGATGGATTGAGGTACATAAATCCCAGCACCAGGAGGCAATTAAATATCCCGAACACGGAGATAAGCAACATCAATTTTCGTGACGACCTGTCAGCGAATTTGCCCCAAAACGGACTGGATACCATCGCTGCAATCCCCGAAGCAATGACAAAGATCCCGAGTCCGGAAAACGACGCCTGGGTCGATTCCTTCCCGATAATGACAAAAAAAGGCTGGGCAAGAGGAATCGCCATTAAAAATGCCCTGGCCAGTATAAAGTTTCTGAGATTGGTATCCTTTTTTAATATACTTAGTCCCGCCTTAAATTCCTGCAAAGGTGTGCGACCACCATCTGTTGCGCCGGGGGCCTCTTTTATCAAGATAAAAAATAGCCCAGCCAGGATCCACAAAATGGTCGCTACTCCTACTAATAAAAGGATAACAGCCATAGGATCCCAGGAATTGAGAAAAAAATAAAGCACCAGACCAAAGATCAATGTAAGTATCCCTCCCCCGGTAGCTCGCCAGGCAAGAAGTTGCCCGCGTTTTCCTTTGGGAATGGTTTTACCCATCACGTCTTTAAAAGCTACAGAAGATACCCCACTGGCCATGCTAAAGAACAGCAGCAATACAACTACTGCAGTACCCGCCTCCCATCCGTCTAAAAACATCAGAGATATCCCCATCAACATCACCAAGATTGCCTGAATAAATGCCGGAATCGCCCAGAAATATTTCCTAAGAGGGTATTTCCTGATTGCGCCTGAAACGGCCAATTGAGGTAATAAACTGCCCAGGTTCTTTAGAGGGACCAGCATTCCAGAAAATCCCGAGCCACTGCCCACCAGGGATAATATCCAGGGTAAGGTAACATTCGGACTCACGAGTTGTTCCGCTAATTTGGAGCAAAATCCACTAAAGGCATTTTTCAGAAAATTCCCCGGTACCTCCTCACAGTGCTCTTCCGCAATTGGCTCACAACTGCGAAGCTCCAATTCCAGATTCAACAATTTTGCCACCTTATCCATTATTCAACAGATGACGGGAGGGGTTGTTTTTTCTTTTCAACGAGCTTGTTTTGATAATAATCATACAGGGCAAACTGGGATCTTAAGCTGGGCTTGTTATTCCTTACATAGGCATTGTCCTGTTCTTCATTAAACTTTCGGGCTTTCACATTATCCTGCCAGCAGATCTCAAAAGTATCTATGAGTTCATTTTTAATTTCAGGATCGTAAACAGGGCATCCAACTTCTACCCTATTCTCAATATTTCTAGTCATCCAGTCGGCAGACGATATATAAATTTTTGGGTCTCCCCCATTGGAAAAAATGAAAAGTCGAGGATGTTCCAGAAATTTATCCACGATGCTGATCGCTTCAATATTTTCACTCATCCCCTTTATCCCCGGAATGAGGCAGCAGATGCCCCTGACAATCATTTTTATTTTTACCCCGGCCCTGCTCGCTTCGTACAATTTATCGACCATATTATACGAGGTAAGACTATTCATCTTTATCTTGATATAGGCCTCTTTCCCTTGTTTAACATTTTCTATCTCATTATCAATGAGTTTTTTAAATACACTTTTGGTGTAGTGGGGGGAAACAATAAGGTGTTTGTACTTGTTGATTTTGTAGCTGGTTTCAAAGAAATCGAAAACCATATTCAGCTCTTTCAGGATTTTATCGTTGGCTGTAAAAAGGGTATAATCGGTATAAATTCGCCCAGTGGTCTCGTTGAAATTACCGGTACTAACCAGTCCGTATCTTCTTATCCCATCCTGTTCTTCCCGCTCAATAAGGCAGATCTTGCTATGTACCTTTAAACCCGGCACCCCAAAGATAAGTTTTACCCCTTCCTCCTGCAGCTGTTCGGCATAGCCGATGTTGGCAGTCTCATCAAACCGGGCTCTGAGCTCTATTTGTACTGTTACCTGCTTTCCGTTTTTAGCCGCATTGATCAGGGAAGAAACTACCTGGGAATTATCCGCGAGGCGATAGACCGTGATCTTGATGGCTTTCACCTTGGGATCGAGCGCTGCTTCCCGAAGAAAGCGAATGATATACGAAAATTTGTGATAGGGGGTGTATTGAAGAAAATCCTTTTCAGCGATCTGATCGAGAAAACTCCCTTCCAGGTCGATTCCCTTTATTGCAAGAGGCTTGATCTTTTTGTACATAAGATCTTCCTTGCCCAGACTCGGGAAGCTCATATAATCTCTTCTGTTGTGATATCTCCCGCCGGGGATGACACTATCTGTATCGGTGATCCCCATCTTCTCAGTCAGAAAACTAAGTGTACCCTTTTCAATACTCTTGTCATAGACGAAGCGAACCGGATCGCTGATCTTTCGGTTATCCACACTGGAGGATATTTTTTCAATAAAGCTTTTACTGAGATCATTGTCGATATCGAGTTCGGCATCACGGGTAATTTTAATCATATGGGCCGATATAGAAGCGTAATCGAACATCGAGAAAATACTTTTCAGGCAGTAGCGGATCAGATCATCCAGGATGATGATATAATGTTTGTCACCTTCCTTTGGCAAGACTACGAATCTGTCGATCCCCTTTGGGATTTCAATAAGGGCAAAACTGATGTCGTTTTCATGATGGCCAGCCTCAGTTTTATGATCAGAATTCAGGATCATTTTAATGGCCAGATAGGCGGCACTATCTTTTAGCATTGGAAAAGAGGCTAAGTCGTTTAGGATAATGGTCATAAGTTGCGGACTTACCCTCTCCTGGAAATAGGTCTTTAAAAATTTGGATTGCTCCTCGGTTACCTCTTTCTCGTTGATCAGAAAAATATTTTCCCCCTCCAGTTCCTTTTCAATTTCATTGTGTATTTCCAGGCTGCGGGTCTGTTGTTCAATGACAATTTTAGTGATCTCCTCAAGTAGATCCTTGGCCACTTCTCCGCCGAGGACACTCTTTCCCGATTTTCCGGCCTCCACAATACGTTTTACGGTGGCATATCGAACCTTAAAAAATTCATCCAGGTTATTTGAAAAAATTCCTAAAAACCGAAGTCGCTCAATCAGGGGGACATTTGGATCAGCACTTTCCTGCAGCACACGGTCATTAAATTTTAACCAGCTGATTTCCCTGTTGATATATCTGTTTTTGCTCTTATTCATATACTTAGCTCTTTGGGGATCACAACTCTTTCCGTTTTGCCGCGTTTTAAATCTTTCCATTGCCTGATATTAAAAGAAAGATGAACAAGACCGGTGGTCGGGACATTATCGATATGTACATCCCCCAATTCATTAACTATCTCCGTGAAGGCGTGATTGTGTCCAAAAACCATGATCTTATCCTGTGAATCGGGCAGGTCTCTTAGAAAGTCGAGCAATTCGTTACCTGAAAAAACATACAGACCATCTGCAAGTGAGAATTTTTGATATGGAATTTTCATGACTCTGAGAAAAATAACACAGGTATGCAGTGCACGGATGGCCGGACTGGAATAAACCACATCAGGCTTAACTGAAAAAGCACCAAAATGACGTGATACTTTATGTGCGTCTTTCACTCCTCTTTCTTTCAAAGGTCTGTCGCGGTCTTCTACCCCTAAATCCCAGGAGGACTTGCCATGTCTGACCATTATTAGATGTTTCATAGTTGTGTGTATAAAGATTATGACAAGCTCAATAAAATAAGTACTAGCCTTGCTGCTAAGGTGCCAGCCTTTCTAATTTCCAATTGTAATCCTCTTGCAGCGTATATCGCAATCGATCGTGAAGGCGATTGGGTCTTCCCTGCCAGAATTCAACTGACACCGGTGATACCAGATATCCTCCCCAATATTCGGGCCTGGGGATCTCACCCTGTTCGTATTTTTTCTCGAGTTCTTTCAGTTTCTCCTCCAGAACTTCACGAGAAGGAATCACTTCACTTTGTTCAGAAACTATTGCACCTAATTTACTCCCTGTGGGCCTGGATTCAAAATATCCATCCGACATATTTTCAGGTATCTTTTGCGCAGTGCCTTTGATAATCACCTGCCGTTCGATCCCTGGCCAGAAAAATGACAGACAAAGCCTGGGGTTTTTTTCAATGGCCTTCCCTTTTTCACTTAAATAATTAGTGTAAAAAATAAAACCCTCATAGGTATACCTTTTAAGAAGTACGACCCTGCTTTTGGGAAATCCGTCCAAACCAAGAGTGGAGACCGTCATGGCGTTAGGCTCATCGGAAGTTCCCGATTTTTCAATTTCATGAAACCACTTCTGAAAAAGTTCCATGGGGTTATCCGATACGGCAGATTCAAGTAAGGCACTTTTTTTATAGGCTTTGCGGTAACCGCCTAAGTCTTTTTCCATATCTGAACCCTTGCTTTCCATAGGTAACAAAGTTGGTGAAATCTTTACAAAAAGGGAAATTGAGACCTCTTTTTCAGCTTATATCTCAAGTACTTTTCCATCTTCCGCAAGATCTACCTCAGGAAAAATTACGGAGGCTTCATCCAGAAATGCCTTCTTCTGCTTGTATCGGGTTGAGAAATGCCCCAAAAGTAAGCGCTTTACCCCTGCTTCCTTGGCAATTTTGGCTGCCTCCATGGCCGTTGAATGCTTTGTTTTGGCTGCGAGATGAGCTTCCCTGGACAGGAAAGTAGCTTCGTGGTAAAGGAGATCTGCATTGTGGATCAAAGGAACAATGGAAAGTTCAAAAGCTGTATCACTGCAATAGGCATACGATTTTGGTGAAGGTGGATCAAAGGTGAGGAGGGTATTTGAAATCACTTCTCCGGAATCAAGCCGAACGTCTTTCCCTTTTTTAATATTCTTAAAAAAAGCCTTGTCTACCTTGTATTTGGCAACAGCTTCAATATTTAGTGTTCTTTCCTTGGTCTTTTCTGAGAAAAGAAACCCATTTGTATAAATTCTGTGGTTGAGGGGAATAGTCCTTACTTCAACTTTTTCATTTTCAAAGATCAATCCCGAAGAACTCTCCTTTAATTCGTGAAAAATCAGGGGATAATTGGTCCGGGAATTACCCAGCTTAAGAATAGAAATAATAACTTCTTTTAAGCCTGATGGTCCGTAAACATGTAATTCCTTCTCCCTACCAAGCAGCTGAAAGGTTGAAAGTAACCCGGGTAACCCAAAAAAATGATCCCCGTGAAGGTGAGAGATAAAAATATGATTGATCCTGGTAAACTTTATCTTCTGTTTTCTCAATTGTACCTGGGTGCCTTCCCCGCAATCAATCAGAAAAATATGATTTCGGATATCCAAAACCTGGGAAGTAGGATTGCCTTTTAATGAGGGCGTTGCCGCATGGCACCCTAGGATGTGGAGTTTCATAAAGGGGTCGACTTGTTAGTCAGATATTTCTCGGCATCATTCGCACTGAATGAGGAGCGAAAGCTAAAAGCCAGAGGAGTTTCTCCCATTTTATTAAGGTGATCAAGGTGCCTTTTGGCTTCCTGAAGAGTGATTTCCTTTTCCTTAGTGTAAAAACATACCATATGTGCAGAATTCAACTTCTCAAACCATTCGTTCTTTCGTTTGTAGATTTCCACATGTGGGCTGTGATAGGTAAATTCCATTAAAGCTTCCCGTGATTCCCAAATCGACATGTTCACAACCAGTGCCGGGTCACCAAATACCTCAGCAGCATCACTATCAGGTTCCTCTACCCATCTCCAGATAAAACCGGGACTCTTCTCAGCTATGACGTTGATTCGGGTCGTATTATTAACAAAATCGGCCATTTTGGGATCCTCTAATGGATACCTTGCTTTAGCAATATTGACTTGTGCGAAGTAATAATTCATGTATTAAAGATCAAGGTCCCTTTCAATATCCTCCATCTCTATAATATCCCGGGCTTCCTGTATGGTCGGCGCCAGGCTAATTTCTTCCGGCACATCATCGTAATCAAGTCTGTCTGTAACCAGGACAAAAGACTTCCGGGAATTCTTATGGACTCTGGAAATTTCCAGAAATTCGAGAATATCATTTGAGGTAAGTTTATCAAATGAAAAAAGATTCACCACGATATGATCGTTTTTTATCTTCTCATAGGCCTTGTTGAGATTTTCTACAAAGGCCGGTAGGCTTATGTCCTCCTGATAAACAATGGTCCGATTGCCTTCCTTATCAAAAATCATATGCTGTTAATTTAACTGGGAAGCTAATAAATAAATCACTGCCATGCGAATGGCCACCCCATTTTCAACCTGATGCAGGATGATCGACTGGGAGGAATCTGCAACATCACTGGTGATCTCAACTCCTCTGTTAATGGGTCCGGGGTGCATGATCACAATTTCCTTATCCAGACTCTCAAGAATTTCCTTATTGATCCCGTATTGTTGAGTGTATTCACGTGTAGTTGGGAAGTAACTTATCTCCATCCGTTCGTTTTGTACCCTGAGCATATTGGCTACATCGCACCAGGCAAGTGCTTTCCTCAGATCGGGTTCTACTTCCACCCCAAGACTTTCTATGTGTTTGGGGATTAAGGTTTTCGGTCCACAAACCTTCACCTTGGCTCCTTGTAGTTTCAGGGCAAAAATATTGGAAAGTGCTACTCTTGAATGCAATATGTCTCCTACTATAATCACCTTCTTCCCTGCCACATCCCCTAATTTCTCCCTTATCGAATAGGAATCAAGCAGGGCCTGGGTGGGATGTTCATGGGCTCCGTCACCTGCATTGATGATAGAGGCGTTTACATGCCTGGAGAGGAAAATACCAGCTCCCGGATTGGGGTGCCTCATCACCACCATGTCTACCTTCATTGACAGGATATTGTTTACGGTATCAATAAGAGTTTCTCCCTTTTTCACGGAAGACTGGGAGGCAGAGAAATTTAAAACATCGGCAGACAAACGTTTTTCTGCCAGTTCAAAACTCAGTTTGGTCCTGGTACTATTCTCAAAAAATATATTTGCGATGGTGATATCTCTGAGGGAAGGAACCTTTTTTATCGAACGGTTGATCACTTCCTTAAACTGGTCTGCGGTCTCAAATATTAACTGGATATCCTTTTCATTCAGATATTTTATTCCCAGTAAATGTTTAACGCTTAATGCCGGCATTCGCTTATCTGTTTACTAAATAGACCACATCTTTACCCTCATTTTCCTTCCAGAGTACCTTTACCTTCTCCTGGTTGATGGCATCCACCTGCCTTCCCCTGTAATTGGGTTGTATGGGAAGGTGTCTGCTAAATCTTCTGTCAATTAAAGTAAGTAATTCAATCTCACTAGGTCTGCCAAAAGACTGTATTGCCGTTAATGCTGCCCTGATACTTCTCCCCGTATACAATACATCATCAATAAGGACCACCTTTTTTCCTTCCACGAGGAAATCAACACTGGTGGTACTAGCTTCCAGGGGTTTCTCCCCCCTGCGGAAATCGTCGCGAAAAAAAGTGATGTCGAGTAAACCTAACTTGATTTCCTTTACCTCGTATTCGTCTTTGAGGAGTTTAGCCAGGCGATTGGCAAGAAAGCTACCCCGGGGTTGTATCCCAATCAGTACAGTATCGGTAAAATCAAGGTGGTTTTCCAAAAGCTGGCACGCAAGACGATGTAAAATAATTTGGATTTCTTTTGAGGAAAGAAGTACTTTTTGACTCATGGTTTGCGCTACCAACATATTCGAAAGCAAAAATAGCGATTTCTAATCAATAATTGCGGGACCATTTTACGATCGTTCTCAAATCCTGTTCCCGGGACAAAAGGGCAAAAAAATACCCCGACTTGCCAGTCGGGGTATATTATATAACTCAAGTTAGATATCATGGAAATCTACTATTACTTTTTCCCTTCCATTTTATCTTTTAACGCCTGTAATTGTTCGTTGGCGTCCCCTAATGTGGGTTTGGATTCGTCAGCCTGAGTTGCTGCTTTCTTACGTGCCGCTTTTACGTTACGTTGCTCTTCTTCACGGAAAATTGCAGTATGGCTAGCCACTACTCTTTTGAATTCCTTGTTGAACTCAATGATCTTGAATTCGGCCTCTTCGCCTTTGCCTAGCTTTTTCCCATCTTCTTTCTCCATATGCCGCTGAGGAACGAAAGCCGTAATGTCCTTGTTAAAGTCGATCACTGCACCCTTGTCTACGATTTCAGTAATCGCCGACTTGTGAACTGTGCCCACGGCAAATTCTTTTTCGTATTTATCCCAGGGGTTGTCGGTGGTTTGCTTATGGCCAAGGCTTAATTTACGTCCTTCAACATCAAGTTCAAGCACTTCCACTTCAAGGGTATCTCCAACAGTTACAAATTCTGAAGGATGTTTTATCTTCTTTGTCCAGGACAGGTCAGAAATATAAATCAACCCGTCAATTCCTTCTTCTAACTCGACGAATACGCCAAAGTTCGTGAAATTCCTGACGATTCCTTTATGTCTTGATCCAACAGGATATTTAGAAGTGATATCGGTCCATGGATCTGGTGTCAATTGCTTGATCCCGAGCGACATTTTTCTGTCTTCTCTGTCGAGAGTAAGAACTACCGCTTCCAGTTCATCTCCTACTTTTACAAAGTCCTGCGCCGATCTAAGGTGCGTAGACCATGACATTTCAGAAACGTGGATAAGTCCTTCAACTCCTTCAGCAACTTCCAGGAAGGCACCGTAATCAGCAATAACGACTACTTTTCCTTTTACCTTGTCTCCAACTTTGAATTCATCTCCAAGGGCATCCCATGGATGTTTTTCCAGTTGTTTCAATCCTAATTGGATTCTCGACTTATTATCATCGAAATCGAGAATTACCACATTGAGTTTCTGATCCAGATCTACCACCTCGTTTGGATGGTTGATCCTGCTCCATGACAGGTCGGTAATATGTATCAGTCCGTCTACCCCTCCAAGGTCGATAAAGACTCCGTATGAAGTGATGTTTTTTACAACACCTTCAAGGACCTGACCTTTTTCAAGCTGACTGATAATTTCTTTCTTCTGTTCTTCGATATCGGCTTCTATAAGCGCTTTGTGAGATACTACCACGTTCTTGAATTCGTGGTTGATTTTCACCACTTTGAACTCCATGGTCTTCCCAACGTACTGATCGTAATCCCTAATTGGTTTCACATCGATCTGAGAACCTGGCAGGAATGCCTCGATTCCGAAAACATCGACGATCATTCCACCTTTGGTTCTGCATTTCACAAAACCAGTAACAACTTCTTCTTTGTCATGGGCAGCGTTAACCCTATCCCATGCCTTTATCGTACGCGCTTTTCTGTGTGAAAGTACAAGCTGTCCGCTTTTATCCTCGCGGATATCAATAAGTACTTCTACTTTGTCTCCAACCTTAAGGCCGGGATTGTAACGAAATTCATTCAGGGAAATAACTCCTTCAGACTTGGCATTGATGTCAATGATCGCCTCTCTGTCTGTGAGGTGTGTTACCGTTCCTTCTACAACTTCTTCATCAGCTGTATCAACGAAATTCTCCGCTACTAATTTTTCAAATTCCTCTAATTTGGAATCATCTACTCGCTCAATTCCTTCTTCATACTTGTCCCAGTCAAAATTCTTAAGGAACTCCTTAGGATCTTGCTTGGGGGTTTCTACCTTTTCTTCCTGAACGACCTCAGCTACCTGAGTTTCTTCTGTTGTTGTTGTTTTCTTGTCAGCCATTTGCTGATTTTAATTTGTATCCCATAAACCTCTAAGAGTAAGACAACGTCTATGGAAGGTGTTTTTCTTTTGTTTTTTTGTCCCTTTTCCTCTTAAATACTTGCCAAAAAGGTGTGCAAAAGTACAATTTAAATCTTGTTTTAACAACCTTAATATCAGACCACAATAAAAATATTAACAATTTATTCCGTTCGTCCCGGTATCTTTCCAGTTTTTGTATCTTTCAGATCATTATTAAAACCTATTAAATAGTAAACAATGAGCGTAAAAGAAAAGTACCAGGGAGTTCTTTCTCTAGGGGAAAAATTAGGGATCGCAGACGGGAAAGTTAGCGAGGAAAATGGAGTGTTAAAGGTGAAAGGACAGGCCAAAACACAGTACGAAAAAAACCTCTTGTGGGATAAGATCAAAGAAATTGGTGGTCAAAGTCCTTCCGACATCAAGGCGAACATCACCGTTGCGGATGATAGCGTTTATCACCGACACGTTGTTAAAAGCGGTGAGTCCCTAAGTAAGATAGCTAAGCATTATTACGGTGATCCGATGAAGTATAAGCAGATTTTCTCTGCCAACACTGATATCCTTAAAAATCCAGACATGATCCATCCCGATCAGGTACTGGTGATTCCCAACCTATAATAACTGTAAAAGGCGCTTTTAAGCGCCTTTTTTATTTTTCTGAATCTTGTGCTCAGCAAGTGCCAAAGCACGTTCAAACTGTTCCTTCTGGTTCATAGAAGAGTTGTCTATGACTACAGCATCTTCAGCTTGTTTCAGGGGAGAGACTTCCCGGTGTGAATCGATGTAATCACGGGCCTGAACATTCTCTAGTACTTCTTCAAAACTTATCTCCTCCCCCCTGTCGAGCAATTCCTTGTAACGCCTCGTTGCTCTGATATCAGGTGATGCTGTCATAAAAATCTTTAACTCGGCCTGCGGGAAAACCACGGTTCCAATATCACGGCCATCCATGACCAGACCCTTATTTTCTCCCATTACCTTTTGCAGAGCCACCATCTTTTCACGCACCTCCGGAACTACAGAAACCTGACTCACATATTGAGATACTTCAAGGGTTCTGATGTCCTTTTCCACGTTTCTTCCATTGAGAAACATCTCAGAAAACCTCAGCGTTGGGTTGTATTTAAATTTAAGTTCTATTCCTGAAAGAGCCTCCAACAGAGCCTGCTTTTTAAATCCTGCAGGGCCTATACATCCACTTTCAATTGCAAAAAGAGTGATTGCGCGGTACATCGCACCCGTATCCACATAAACATAATCCAGGGCCTTTGCCAGCTGTTTCGCCATAGTGCTCTTCCCTGTGGAAGAATACCCGTCAATGGCGATGATTATTTTATTCATATCCCAAAAATAAGCAGAATGGGGAAACTGACTATCGGCGATGTCAATTTCCTTTTTGAATCATTCTGATGCTCTTCTAAAGTTTTTTGGCGTTCCTTACCTTTTGATCCGTAATGGCCAGGTCAATCACCTCACTCATGTCGGTAACATAATGGAACCTGAGTCCTTTCAGGTATTCGGGTTTAATCTCCAAAATATCCTTCCTGTTATCCTCACACAAGATGATATCCTTGATCCGGGCTCTTTTTGCCGCCAGGATTTTTTCTTTTATTCCCCCCACCGGCAACACTTTGCCCCGCAGGGTGATTTCTCCTGTCATCGCGGTACTCTTCCTCACTTTTTTCTGGGTAAAAAGGGATACCAGTGAAGTTAGCATGGTAATTCCCGCACTGGGACCATCCTTGGGAGTAGCTCCTTCAGGAACATGGATATGCACATTGTAATTGTCGAATACATCAGGATTGATTCCAAAGCTGTCTGCATTAGATTTTATGTATTCCATGGCAATAGTAGCGGATTCCTTCATCACCTTCCCTAAATTCCCTGTAATATTTAGCTGTCCTTTCCCTTTGGATAAAATCGACTCGATAAACAGAATATCCCCCCCTACACTGGTCCATGCGAGACCGGTAACAACACCGGCTACTTCGTTATTCTCGTATTTATCCCTCTCAAGACGGGGTGGACCCAGGACCTCCTCAACAACATCGTTGGTCACTTTTACCTGATAATCCTCTTCAATCGCGATAGATTTGGCCGCGTATCGGACCATTTTGGCAATCTGTTTTTCCAGGGTTCGAACTCCCGACTCACGGGTATAACCTTCTACTATTTTCTCCAGCTGCCTTTTCCCGATCCGCAAATCCTTAGATGTAAGACCGTGTTCCTTCAGTTGTTTGGGTAAAAGATGCCTTTTGGCGATCTCAACTTTCTCTTCAATGGTGTAACCTGTTACATTGATAATCTCCATTCTGTCTCTCAACGCCGGTTGTATCGATGAAAGATTATTGGCCGTAGCTATAAACATAACCTTTGAAAGGTCGTACCCCATTTCCAGGAAATTGTCGTGGAATTCATTATTCTGCTCAGGATCGAGCACCTCCAGCATGGCCGAGGAAGGGTCGCCCTGGTAACTGCTTGATAATTTGTCGATCTCGTCAAGGATAAAGACGGGGTTAGAAGTTCCGGCTTTTTTAATGCTCTGGATAATCCTGCCTGGCATGGCTCCGATATACGTCTTTCTATGCCCTCTGATTTCGGCTTCATCCCGCAGTCCGCCCAGAGACATCCTTACGTATTGCCTGCCCAAGGCCTCAGCAACCGATTTCCCCAGGGAGGTCTTTCCTACCCCCGGAGGTCCATATAGACAAAGAATAGGCGATTTCATATCATTTCTGAGCTTTAAAACGGCCAGATATTCTATGATTCGTCTTTTTACATCTTCCAGGCCGTAATGGTCTCTGTCTAAGATTTTCTGTGCTCGCTTAAGATCAAATTTGTCTTTGGAGAATTCTTTCCAGGGCAGTTCCAGGAACAGATCCAGATAATTTCTTTGGATACTGTACTCTGCCACCTGGGGATTCATGCGCTGCATTTTAGCCAATTCTTTCTCAAAATGTGCGCCTACCTTCTCTCCCCATTTCTTCTTCTTGGCTTTGATGCGCATTTCTTCAATCTCTTCATCATAAGAAGCTCCACCCAGTTCTTCCTGTATGGTCTTCATTTGCTGATGCAGGAAGTATTCTCTTTGCTGCTGGTCGAGGTCACTTCTTACTTTCGACTGAATATCCTTTTGTAGGGCGAGTTTCTGAAGCTCCACGTTCATGTGCTTAAGAGTAGCCAGGGCTCGTTCCTTTAGGTTCCCGATTTCGAGCAAGGCCTGTTTTTCCTTAACGCTGAGGTTTAGGTTTGATGAGACAAAATTGATGAGGAACGAATTGCTGTTAATGTTCTTGATTGCAAACGAGGCCTCACTGGGGATATTCGGGTTGTCCTGGATGATCTTTAGTGCAATGTCTTTAATCGATTCGATAATAGCCAGGAACTCTTCCCCCTCCTGATCTATATCATCATCTTTTACCTCTCTGATCGTAGCGGTCATATAAGGTTTCTCAGTAAGCACTTCTGCAATTTCAAAGCGCTTTTTCCCCTGTATGATCACCGTTGTATTTCCATCGGGCATCTGGAGTACTCTCAGTATCCTAGCTACCGTTCCCAGGGTATTGATGTCTTTAACGCCCGGATCTTCAGTTTCCTCATCTTTCTGGGATACCACCCCAATAGCTTTTGACCCTTTGTTCGCGTATTTGATAAGGCTTATGGATTTATCCCGTCCGGCAGTAATAGGTATTACAACTCCCGGGAATAAAACTGTATTTCTCAAAGGTAATATCGGAAGGGTTTCTGGCAGTACTTCATTCCGCATCTCTTCTTCATCCTCCGGTGTTAATAATGGAATCAATTCCGATTCGTCGTTTAAATCCTGTAACGACATATTGTCAAATTGTATAATTTTTGCGTCTCCCATAGTTATGTGAACCGTCATTCTGTCATTCACAGATGAACGATTTTTAGTTTCTTTTGCAATTTTCTAATTCCTTCTCTCGAAAATCACTTGGTACACAGGCTTTTTCGAGTATAGAAGTCCTCTTTTATGGACAATTCCCATGCCAAGAATTTAAATTTTATTCAAAAACTGTAACAATGAGTAAATTGAGCTATCTATATAACAAATCGAATACTTTTTGAGCCAAGTAGGAGAACATATTGAGTCTTTGTTACAATTGTGTCTAAAGGGAAATCAACGGGCACAAATGGAGATTTACAACAGATATTATAAAGCGATGTACAATACGGCCTTCAGGATAGTCAAAGATAGAGCAGAAGCAGAGGATATAATGCAGGAATCCTTCCTGAATGCTTTCACAAAACTCCATTCTTTTAAAGGGAATGTAGCCTTTGGGGCCTGGTTAAAAAGAATTGTCATCAATAAAAGCCTTGTAAGCTACCGGAATCGGAAAAAAAAGAATGAAGTATCCATCAATGATACACTGTACAAGGTCAGGGATAATGATGTAGCGGATGCGAATGATGTTGATACAGAACAGTTGGCTCAACAAGTTTTGACAGCAATGAAATCGCTGAAAGAAAACTACAGAGTTTCTCTGACCTTACATTTAATTGAAGGATATGATTATGAAGAGATCTGCGGTTTGATGGATATTAGTTACGCAAATTGCAGAACCATCATCTCCAGAGCAAAGGAAAGTTTACGCAAGAAATTAGATCCCGTAAAATCATGAAAGATCACGATATAGAAAGCATATTTAAAAAAATTGTTCCGGAACTGGACAAGGAAGAACCTATGGCGGGGCATCATGCCCGGTTCCTGGATAAGTTAAATTCGGAAAGTAGGAAGAAAACAGGCGGTGTATCCTGGTGGAAACCCCTTGCTATAGCTGCCTCTATCCTATTGATGTTCGGCTTATTTCTGGGTAATTTCTCTCAGGTTCTTACTCCTGAGGCCACGATGGCAGATATCGCCCCTGAAGTAACCAATACAGAAGTTTATTTCGCAGGAGTGATCCAGGAGCAACTCAGCCTTCTTCAGAAAGAAGAAACGCCTGAAGCTAAAAAACTCGTTGCGGATGCAATGGACCAACTGGCCTATCTGGAGGCAGATTACAACCAAATGAGAACCGATCTACTCCAAGGAGGTGATTACAAGATTATCCTCAGTGCGATGGTTCAGAATTTTCAAATGCGTATAGATCTTTTGGAGGATGTAATGCAAAAAGTAGAAACCGTTAAAAATCTTAAAGAACAAAATGATGAAAACTTTACTATCTAAGAAGTTATTTCTTTTCTTATGTGCCATACCCCTGCTCACAAGTGCGCACGGTGACCCGATGAAGGGTAAATACACCAAAGAAAAGACTATCAAAAAAGAGTATTCTGTCAATGCAGATGCAGTACTCAAAGTGTCAAATAGTTATGGAAATATTTCCCTGGCTTCCTGGAATGAAAATCGCATCGTGATCGATGTCGTGATCAAAACCAACGGTAACGACGAAGAAAAGGTGCAGGAAAAACTAGATGAAATCAGGGTGGAATTCGATGCCAGTCAGAATATGGTTTCTGCAAAAACTATCTTTAACAAGGATAAAGGCTGGAACTGGAAATGGGGAAAGAAAGATCAGGTTAGTATGCAAATCGACTATACTATCAAACTTCCCGTAAAGAACAGCATTCATCTGAGTAACGATTATGGTAACATCACTCTCGACCGGATTGACGGGTATGCCAAGATCAGTTGTGACTACGGCAGGTTACAGATCGGAGAATTGAGGGGACGGAACAATGACCTGAGTTTTGATTATACATCAAAGTCGTTTATAGGCTATATGAATAGTGGAAAGATTAGTGCCGACTACTCTGGTTTTACCCTGGAAAAGGCAGGAGATCTCTTGATCAGCGCAGATTATACGAACGCGAATATCGGGGAAATGGGGAATTTGCAATATTCTAATGATTATGGAAGCTTTGAAGTAGGAAGTGTAGGTAATGTCATGGGGAATGGAGATTATGTCAATGTTCAGCTGGGCAAAGTTCACGGTAATGTGGATATCAATGCAGATTACGGGGGAATTAAAATTGAAGAAATGGCCGCTGATGCCGGGAATGTTCAATTAAGAACCGATTATACAGGAATTAAGATAGGCTATAATGCCAATTACAACTTCGATTTTGAGATCACTACCGAATACTCGGGTTTTAGCGGGAAGGAAGATCTGGAAATTTCCATCAGCAGAGAAAAAGGAAGTGACCGCTACTACAAGGGATATTACGGGAAGGCTAACAGCGGAAACCTGATTTCTATTACCAGTGAATACGGGAGTGTAGCATTAATAAAAAGATAATATAAAAACACAAAAAATGAAAAAAGTAGGAATTCTTAGCATCTTCCTTATCGTAGCAAACATGTCCTGTGCACAGTGGGGTAAGAAAGTAAAAGGGAACGGAGAGGTAGTCACAATTGAACGTATCACAGGAGACTATGACGGTGTCTCAGTAGGTGGTTGGTTTGATGTTGTACTCGTCTCAGGAAAAGAAGGTTCTGTAAGTCTGAAAGGAGAAGAGAACCTCCTGGAATACATCATCACTGAAGTAAAAGATGGAAAATTGGTTGTAAAAGTTGAAAAAGGAATCAACCTTCAGCCCTCTTCCTGGAAGTCGGGAGGTATCTCCGTGACTATCCCTGTTGAAGAGATCAGCTCCCTGAGTATGTCCGGGTCGGGAGATCTCGAAGGAAAAACTGTGTTAAAGGGAACCGACTTTAGCACAAGAATGTCTGGTTCAGGGGATATGGAAATTGAAGTGGAGGTTGACAATCTTGAGGTTACCGTATCAGGGTCAGGCGATATGGATCTGAGTGGCAATACTGATACTATGGAAGTACGGATTTCGGGTTCCGGGGATGTACAGGCCTATGAGTTAGATGCCAATCACGTAAGTGCAACAGTTTCTGGTTCTGCAAACATCAGGGTGACGGCCAATCAATCGCTCAAAGCCAGGGTTTCGGGATCGGGTGATATTTCCTATCGCGGAAATCCCGAGAAAATAGACAGTAAAACATCCGGATCCGGGGATATTTCGAAAGGATAAACACCCAACCAAAAATAACTTAATGAAAGGCCCCTTTAATCAGGGGCTTTTTTATTTACCCTAAGGAGAAGAAATGCCCCAAGAATAAAGAATAAACCTAAAAAGATGGTCGCGTTACGCATACTTCCCGTGAACTGTGCTACCATTCCGTAGAGGAAGGTGCCGATAATGATTCCTATTTTCTCTGAGACATCATAAAAACTGAAGAATGACGCCGTATCCTTGGTATCAGGAAGAAATTTTGAATAGGTTGATCTCGACAGGGCCTGAATCCCTCCCATAACTACTCCCACGCAGCCAGCAGCAATATAAAACTCCGTCGGACTGCTCACATAGTAAGCATAAATACATATTCCTACCCAAAGGATATTGACCACCACAAGTGTTTTAATGTTTCCAAATAATTCTGAAGCCCTGGCAGTAAGGGTGGCTCCTATTACCGCAACCAGCTGAATCACAAGAATACTAACGATAAGTCCTATAGTCCGCTCCTCATCCGTGCCCCAGTTTACTTCTTCCTCCCCAAAATAAGCGGCAATAAGCATTACCGTTTGTACGGCCATACTATATACAAAAAAAGCCCCGAGGTAACGCTTTAATTTTCGTTCCCCGCCCAACTGTTGCCAAACGCCCCTGAGTTCTCTGAACCCATTTAAAATAATACGCTTTCGGGGACCGCTCCTTTTGTTGCCTTTTGGCAGATGATAAAAGGTATACTGACTGAAAAGTATCCACCAAATGCCTACAGAAGCAAAGGAGTAGCGCATGGCGAGTAGTTCTCCACCCTCACCCTGAATTCCAAAAGTGGCTGGCTTCATCACCATGGCAAGGTTCAATAATAAGAGGATTACACTCCCTATATACCCCAGAGAAAATCCCTTTGCACTGATTCTGTCCTGTTGTTCGGGATAGGCAATATCGGGCAGGTAGGAGTTGTTGATTGCAAAACTTACCCAAAATCCTACCAGGCCAAAGAAATAGCAAATAAGACCGGCCTCAATGTGTTCCAGGGAGAACCAATACAGGCCAATACAGGCAATTCCTCCCATATAGCAGAAAAATTGCATAAAGACTTTTTTATTCCCCAGATAATCGGCGATTCCAGAGATGAAAGGAGTAATAATCGCGATACAAACAAAGGCCAGGGAAGTAGTATAACTGATCAAAGGAGCTCTGGCGATTTCCCCGCCAAAAATGCTGATCTTTTCAATCCCCGCAATCCGGAATAACTGGCCGTAATAAATGGGGAATATCGCAGAGGCAATTACAAGGCTATAGACCGAATTCGCCCAGTCGTAAAAAGCCCAGGCATTGAGTAGTTTTTTATTCCCTTTTAAAAGGATCGTCCGGGCCATAGTATCTGTATAAGATCATTAAGGCATTAGCGATTCCTGTATAAAGTTTACAGGACGACTGTAATACCCTATTGAAAGCTGGTTACACCGTATTTTCTGGCTTCTTCTTTGGCCAGAGGTGCCCAGTTAGTAAGGTTGTTGATACGAGTATCATTGGAGGGATGGGTACTTAGAAATTCCGGAGGTGCCTGTCCGCCCGAATTCGCCTTCATCCGTTTCCATAATTCCGCAGCCTCATCCGGATTGTAACCAGCGATTGCCATGATTTGTAATCCTATTCGGTCTGCCTCTGTTTCATGACTCCGGCTGAAAGGAAGCATGACCCCCACTGTAGAGCCAATACCATACGCTTGATTGAAGATATTCCGTTTTTGTGGATCGTCTATGGCGATGTTCCCCGCAACAGCAATTCCCGCTTGTATCATCCCTGCACTCATCCTCTGAGCTCCGTGGTCTGCCAGGGCATGAGCAACTTCGTGCCCCATAACGACCGCGATTCCGGTCTCATCCTGACAAATCGGTAAAATACCCGTATAAAAAACAATTTTACCTCCAGGCATACACCAGGCATTGACCATCTCATTCTGTACCAGATTATATTCCCATTGGTAGTCTTGGAGATACCCCGGATACCCATTAGCAGTAAGCCAGCGTTCTGCGGCCTTGGCAATTCGTTGC
Source organism: Muriicola sp. E247 (assembly GCF_041358175.1). NCBI lineage: Bacteria > Pseudomonadati > Bacteroidota > Flavobacteriia > Flavobacteriales > Flavobacteriaceae > Muriicola > Muriicola sp. E247. The sequence goes on along the minus strand of NZ_JBGKBE010000003.1, from coordinate 241,355 downwards.
CCCACAGTTGTAATTGTTTTGGCCTCACTGGTCCCTTCAACTACCTTGTTCTCCTTTAGAAACTGATCGTATTGGGCAAAGGCCGTAGGGAAAATTGAATTGTTCTGATAGAAGTTTAAGGTGCTCTTCCCGGTGAAAGGATTGGTCTTGCATCCCACTATTCCTAGAAACACGAAAACTATGAGGTATATCTTCCTTTTCATTTTTAAATTCTTTGGGTGGAATTTACAAAAAATCACTTACCCATTATATGCAGTGTCGTAAAATCTTTGGTCACATGCAGGGTATTACCACCATTCATTTTTACGTCTTTCAGGGATATGGTCTCGTTATCAAGCTTAATCGACTTAATTTTAAAGGGGAGTCCCATAAGATTTAGTTTAAAGGTCTCATAGGAAGTGATATAATTCCCATCCTTAAACTGTTGTAATATAAGCTCTTTGTCTTTTCCGGTTAATTTAAAGTTACGCAGACTGTATTCCCCTTTGGTATAGTCGTATCCGTCCTGTGCATCCTCATAGACCATTGAATTTTCAGTGCCATTGATATAATACACATCGAGTTGGAGTTCTTCTATAGTCAACTCTCCAACATATTGCTGAACCGGGTATTTTGGAATGATAGCCCCTTCTTTGATAAAGATCGGGATCTTGTCAATATCGGCATCCACCCATTTTTCAGATCCACCTTCAAGGGTTTCGTTTGTCCAGTAATTGAACCATCTACCTCTTGGGATATACATCCGCCGCCCTTTGGCATTGGGTTCCTGAACAGGACATACAAGGATTTGATCTCCGAATATGAATTCGTCTGTACGGAAATGTGTCTGGTGATCTTCCTGATCGTGGTAGACCAATGGTTTTATCATTGGAACACTATCCTTATAATACTTATAAAAGCTAGTGTAGAGATAGGGCAATAACTGGTATCGGAGTTCGATAAATTTCCTGACGATATTGGTGACTTCCTTGTCAAAAGACCAGGGTTCCTGATCTCCGTGATCGCCGCTACTGTGAACTCTGCAAAACGGATGGAATATTCCCAGCTGAATCCAGCGTGCGAATAGCTCCCCGTTGGGTTGTTCGGCAAATCCCCCTATATCGGTACCTACAAATGACATCCCACTCATACACATCCGTTGCACCTGTACATTGGCGATCCAGAGGTGTTCCCAGGTGGCTACATTATCTCCTGTCCAGGTAGATGCAAATCTCTGAGTACCCGAATAGGCAGCCCTTGTAATTACAAATGGGCGCTTGGGATAAACGTATTTCTTAACACCTTCATAGGTGGCCCTTACCATTTGCATCCCGTAAATGTTATGCGCTTTCCTGTGACTACAGGGATGACCATCAAAGTCGTGCCGAGTATCCAAAGGTGCCGTTTTCGTAGGCACTTCCATCACAGCGGGTTCGTTCATGTCATTCCACACAGCATGGGCTCCCACTTCGGACATCAGCTCTTTATACAGGCCTGCCCACCATTCTCTTACCTTGGGATTGGTATAATCCGGAAAATTACACTGTCCGGGCCAGACCTTCCCGCTCATCAGGGGTCCGTCGCCACGTTTACAGAAATAGTCGTTTTTAATAGCCTCCTGATACACCCAGTAATCCCTGTCAACCTTAATGCCCGGATCAATCATGACTACAGTTTTAAAACCGTCCTCGTTCAGTTCATTGATCATCCTTTTTGGATCGGGGAATTTTGTTTTATCCCAGGTAAAACACCTGAACCCATCCATATAATCAATATCGAGATAAATGGCATCACAGGGAATTTTCAGTTTCCGGAACTTACTGGCAATCTGCTTTACCCTGCTTTCAGGAAAGTAACTCCACTTAGACTGGTGGTATCCCAGGGCCCAAAGAGGAGGTAACTCGGGTGTCCCCGTAAGATCGGTATAAGATCTTACTACGCGTGATATATCGGGCCCGTAAAAGAAATAGTAATTCATCTCCCCTCCTTCGGCCCAGAAGCTGGTTACATTCCTTCTTTCATGAGCAAAATCGAAGTGGGTTTTAAATGTATTGTCGAAAAATATCCCGTACGCTTTGTTTTGATGAAGTCCAATGTAGAAGGGTACAGCTTTGTACAAGGGATCCTGGTCTTTCCCAAAAGCGTATTGGTCGGTAACCCAATTGTGAACTCGTTTACCCTTTAAATTAAAATGCGTGGCCTTGTCCCCCATGCCGTAGAAGCTCTCACCTGATTGGGTTATCTTACTCATTTTAACCGAATTACCCCCATAGGTATAATTCTCTTCGTAGTGAAAGCCTAGTTCATCTTCATTGATAATATTCCCTTCGAGGTCGGAGATCTGAACCCTAAGTGATTTCTTGTCCACCAGGATTTTTACTTTAGCGGTGCTGATCAGGTACTCTGTATCGGTTTCTTCTGCTTTCAGGTCTTTGTAGCCTCTGGGAGCATCCGGACTGATGGCATAGGAGAAATCGGGTTCCATTACATGATCCGTGGCATAACGGAACCTGATAGTACTATTCCGTATAACCGTAACTTCCAAAATAACGCCATTATCGGTTGTAAAATAAAACTTATCGGAATCTTGATTGAAATCAACTATCTGGTCGGGGTAAAGATTCCCCTTATATTCTAACTCTGTATTAGTGATCATAGGTTGTTATCTTAACAATCGGCAAAAAAAAGACTTTCCCGGTTAATATTGAAATGATCTTATAATCATTTATAAACTACAACGATATAGCAAGGCTTATTAATGAAAAACGACCATCCCAAGGGGAGGAATTGTAATTTCGATCGACTGTTTCTGACCGTGCCAGGGTTTTTTAGAGGTTTTTCTGATGGTATTTTTAGATCCGCTTCCACCATATTTCTTGGCATCGGTATTAAATACCTCCTTGAACTGGCCGGCTCTGGGAACTCCTATCCGGTATTTTTCCCTTGGAACCGGAGTGAAGTTACAGGCAATTACCAGATCATTTTCTTCCTTATGGCCTTTACGCATGTAGGTCAGTACAGAGTTTTCATGGTCTCCATAATCAATCCACTGAAAGCCTTCAGAACTAAATTGCTTTTCAAAAAGTGCCGGATTCTCTTTGTAGAAGGCATTGAGATCCTTAACGAGTTCCTGCACCCCCTTGTGGAAATCGTATTGTAATAAGTGCCAATCCAGGCTTTGCTCGAAATTCCATTCGGAAGATTGACCAAATTCCGCCCCCATGAATAATAGATTGGTCCCGGGGTGGGTAAACATATATCCGAATAGCAGTCTGAGGTTGGCGAATCGCTGCCACTCATCCCCGGGCATCTTATACAACAGGGATTGTTTCCCGTATACGACTTCGTCATGGGAAAAAGGCAGCATAAAGTTTTCCGTAAAGGCATACGTCATACTGAAAGTAAGGTCGTTCTGATGATGTCTTCTATATACCGGTTCTTTTTTAAAATACTCCAGGGAATCGTGCATCCATCCCATCATCCATTTCATCCCAAAACCAAGGCCACCTATACTTACAGGTCTCGATACCATCGAGAAAGAAGTAGATTCCTCAGCTATGGTTTGTACTCCTTCAAAGCTTTTATAGACCTCTTCATTTAACTCCCGGATAAGGGAAATTGCTTCCAGATTTTCGTTATTTCCGTAAATATTGGGTTCCCATTCGCCTTCTTCCCGTGAGTAATCAAGGTAAAGCATAGAGGCAACCGCATCAACTCTCAGGCCATCTACGTGATACTGGTCTAACCAGAACAAAGCATTGCTGATTAAGAATGCTCTGACTTCGTTTCTGCCATAATTAAAAATCAGGGATTTCCAGTCGGGGTGATACCCCCTGCGCCTGTCGGGGTGTTCATAAAGACTGGAGCCGTCAAAAAAGCCAAGGCCATGTGCATCTTCCGGAAAATGGGAAGGAACCCAGTCGAGTATAACCCCAATCCCATTCTGATGCAGCGCATCGATCAGTTTTTTCAGCCCTTCAGGTTCGCCAAATCTGGAAGTTGGTGCAAAATAGCCCGTTAGCTGGTACCCCCAGGATGGGTCATAGGGATATTCCATTACCGGCATAAATTCTACGTGGGTAAAATTCATTTCCTTTACATAGGCCACCAAGTCTTTTGACAATTCCTCATAGGTCAGAAACTCGTTCTTATCGTTCTTTTTCCAGGAGCCCAGGTGTACTTCATAGACCGAATAGGGAGCATCAAGGCTGTTTTTCTCCTTTCGTGTCTCCATCCACTTTTTATCTTTCCACTTATAAGATTTATCCCAGACAATGGAAGCCGTTTTAGGAGGATGTTCAGAATAACGAGCGAAAGGATCAGCCTTCTCAGTCTTTATATCCTGGTTGTGAGAATGGATTTTATATTTATACTTTGTTCCAGGTTTTACCCCAGGGATAAAGCCTTCCCAAATGCCACTGGCATCCCAGCGAACATTGAGTTTATGGTCGCCTTCGAGCCAATAATTAAAATCGCCTACTACCGAAACGGATTTTGCCGTTGGAGCCCATACGGCAAAATAGGTCCCTTTTTCCCCGTTGACTTCCATGGGGTGCGAACCTAACTTATCGTATAGTCGGTAATGTTTACCAGATTTGAACAAGTTAATATCAAATTCTGAAAATACGCTGTGGGGGATAACCTTGCCCATGTTTATCTTGTTTGTTGTTAGTTAGTTTTGTTTAAAATACTCATGATTCCCTGTAGTGGAATCACTGCCCATATCGGTCTTGAGTTCATTTCATATCCCAGTTCATATACCGCTTTTTCAAGCATACAGTATTTCAGGATAAAAATTCGTTCCTGGCTGTAGCCGATATTGATATTGTGCTGTTGGATAAGTTCTACATAGGTTTCCATAAAAACCCCTACAAAATAACGGTATAGTATCTCTCCAGCTTTAAAAAGCTCCTGTCTTGAATAGGGATAACTTTCTTCATTGTTAAATATGGTAGCGTAGACGGCGTAATGAAAAGACCGAAACATCCCTGCCACATCCTTGAGCGGAGGTTGTTTTACCTTTCTGTCTCTGATGGTGCTTTCCGGTTCACCTTCAAAATCGAGTAAATAAAAATCATCCTCCTTAACTAGGACCTGTCCAAGATGGTAATCCCCGTGTACCCTGAGGCGCTCCCCTTTCAGTTTCGTCCAGTCGAAATCAACAAACCGCTTTCTTATTTCGTTTTTGCGTTCGAGAAATTCTTTTGCCAGTTCCAGGGAAAGATCTTTTAGTCGGTGTAAATTATTTTCAACAGTATTGAGTCGGTTTTGAAACTGATACAGCAGTCTGTTTTTCAGCCAGACCTCGTAATCTCCCGTAAAATTTGTAGGGGTAAAAGCCGTATCCTCAAATTCTGAACCCAGGGCAATGTGCATTTCTGCTGTTCGCTTAGCGAGGGTTTGTAACTTCATAAAGACATTAAGTCCGGCCCAGTCAATGATCTCAGGTGGTACATCGTTGATTTTCAGGCGCGTAAACAAAGGAACATCCGGAAGGTGATCTACATTGATATGTTTATTCTCCAGATTACTGAACACTTTATGGAGCTCTTTCAGCATATATTCCCAGGCATCACCCTGATTGGGTATTAATTCCTGCATCAGGGCTATGGTAACACTTACGTTATCTGAGTCGATAATACTCAGACTCCCCTGATAGGGAGGCGTATTTTTGTATTCTTTGCGTTCTGAGAGGAACCGACTCATTTCATAGTCGGGATTTTTATCGGCATAAATCCTTCGGAAGAACTTGATAACCGATTTCCCGTTGATCACGATGGAGGTATTGCTCTGCTCCATCCCCATAAATTTTGAGGTTTCATAAGGCTCCCCATTGAAATTGATGCTATGGTGGTACTGTACCCGGGTGGTATCATTAGGTTCTGCCGTTATAATTCGTTCATAAACCAGCTTTCTGAAAGCTTCCAGATTTAGCGCATCTATGATAAAACCTTCCTGCCCTTTTATGCTAAGTGGCAGAATTCTGTCTTTTTCAGCAAAGGATTCGTCAGAAACAAAGGCGATCGGCAGAAAATAATGCTGGTAAAAAGCCTCTTCAAAGTTGACCTCCAACAATAGGCCGTAGTATACTTCACCTTTCTGTTGTATCCTGAAATATTCCTGTAATTCAATGTATTTGAGTTTACTGCTCTTTCCTCCGTACCAGCGTTGTTTTACCACATATTCTTCAAGTATTTCAGAGAGGAAGGCCGATAAAAACTTCTTATCATCCATCAGGGATTCCCACTCTACATCAAAAACGTAGGGTGCCTGGAGAGAAGATTCCTGCTTCTTAGTGGCCATCGTTATTTTTTTATTTGAAAAACATGAAAGGGCAGACTCGGTGGTAGTTCCACAAAATTCCATTCACTGTACCAAAGATAACTATTGTCTGTTACCAGATCGCGCATTTGAATGGGTTTTCCGGCTTCAACTCCCAATTCCCCGAGGGGCAACTGTACCATACCTTGTTGAGCGTAGTTAGAATCGAGATTGATCACCATCAGGGTTTCATCTGTCCCCTCATCATTCCATTTGTAAAAGGCCATCAGATTATCATTATCTATCCTGCAAAATCTGATATTATTCGTTTGTTGTAAGGACGGATGGTTCTTTCGAATAAGATTGAGTTTGGTGATCAGATGAGTAATCTTGTTTTCTATACCCCAGTCCCAGAACCGCACTTCGTATTTCTCAGAATGCAGGTATTCCTCTTTCCCCGGCATGGCATCGGTGACCATATATTCGAATACCGGGCCGTAGATTCCCAGGTTCCCGCATAAGGTGGCAGCCAGGGCATAGCGAATCAGGTGCATACTCTCATTGGCCCCCTGTAGGTGGTAGGGGTTGATATCGGGCGTATTGGGCCAGAAATTGGGGCGGTAATATTCCTTCATTTCCGACTGAGTGAGCTCGGTAACGTACTCGATAAGCTCGTCTTTGTGTACCCTCCAGGTAAAATAGGTATACGATTGGGAAAAACCCTGCTTGGCCAGTTGCTGCATCACTTTCGGCCTGGAAAAGGCCTCGGCCAGGAAGAGGACATCGGGATAGTCTTTTTTCACCTCTTCTATAAGCCAGTTCCAAAAATAATATGGTTTGGTATGTGGATTGTCAACCCGAAAAATCCTGATCCCGAAACTAATCCAATGTAAGGTGACATCCAGAAGTTCCTGCCATAGTTTTTTGTAGTCTTTCGACTCAAAATTAAAGTTGACGATGTCCTGATACTTCTTTGGTGGATTCTCTGCGTACTGCATGGTCCCGTCGGGCCGTTTTCTAAACCACTCAGGGTTAGAAGTGATATAGGGGTGATCAGGGGCAGCCTGAAACGCCAGGTCCATTGCTACTTCCAGATCGTATTCTGATGCCTTTTTTATAAAGTCCTTAAAATCCTTTTCTGACCCGAGTTCGGGATGGATAGATTTGTGCCCTCCTTCCTTGGATCCAATACCCCAGGGAACCCCACTGTCTCCTTCCTCTGCAGTGGTCGTATTATTCTTTCCTTTCCGATTTACCTCCCCAATGGGATGTATGGGGGGCAGATAAACCGTATCAAAGCCCATGGCTGAAATCTTAGGCAATAATCGCTGTGCATCTTTGAAGGTGCCGTGCCGGCCTTCCTCCGATGCCGTGGAGCGTGGGAAAAACTCGTACCACGTACTGAAGTTTGCCTTCTTCCGGTCTACATATACCTGTAAAATAGTGCTCGAGTTGACGAGGTTTTTCAAAGGATGCTTCACAAACATCCCGTGCAGCTTGTCTGAGACCGCTTCTTTTACAGCCTGATCGTACTTATCCTTGTTCTGAAAAGCATCAACAAGACCTGAAATGTACTCTTTCTCCTTTCCTTTGAGTTTTTTCAATAATGCCTTTAGATACTGAACGCCATCCAGCAATTCGCTGCTTACCAGCTGTCCGTCTTTTAACTTCGCCTCTATTCCATGTTGCCAGTTCAGGGGGTTATCTACCCAGCCTTCAACCTTATATTGATAATACCCTTGTTTTTTTAATGAAAAAACTGCCCGGTGGACATCATTTCCTAAGTGATTCATCCGAAGCCGGGTAAATGACTTTTCACTTTCGTGTTTGTATGCAACTTCCGCCTGAATTACATCGTGGCCATCGCCGAGAACATCCGCATAGACAATCACTTCTTCCCCTACTACTCTTTTGATGTAATACGCACCACACTGGAGTTGTGGATTCACATTTTCGATCACCACCCTCTCTTGTTTCATTGGCATAACTGGTTTCTTTGGTTTTGGCTAAAAATAGAAAATTATACCGAAATGAATCTCCTAAAACCTATAAATTTACAGGGATTTACAATAGAAATCAGGCCTTTTTACAATTTTTGGAACGCTTTTTGAAACAGTATATCCTAACGAAGTAAAAAATTATACAATCAAGACAAACCCATTCCGTTTTTCTCAGAAAGCGGAACCTTAAAATGAAATGAATTATGAAAAAAATCGGACTTATTTTCAGCACCTTTATTGCAGCCCTAACAATCTCATGTGAAGGTCCAGCAGGACCTCCGGGACCTCCCGGATTTGACGGAAGAGATGGCCTTGACGGGCTAGACGGAGTGAATATTCTGGGCACAGTCTTTGAAATTGAAGGGACATTTGATGCCGCTAATGAATATACACTGTTTTACGAATTCCCAACTACCGTTGAGGTATTTGAATCTGATCTGGTTTTTGTCTACATCCTCTGGGATCAGACCGATGACGCAGAACCAGTTGACATCTGGCGACTCCTACCACAGACCAGAATCTTAAATCAGGGATTGTTGCAGTACAATTACGATCACACTTTTTTTGATGTCAGCATTTTTCTGGAGTCCGATTTTGACTTAAGCACTTTAATGCCAGGTGACACAGATAACCAGGTATTCAGAATCGCTATAGTACCGGCAGAATACGGAGAGAATTCCAAGATGGATCCTTCTAATATCGATGCTGTTATGAGACTCTTAGAGGTAGAAGAGAAAGACATCCACCGCATAAAACTGGATTAAGCTAAATATTTATTAAAGATCCCCTGGAGACTACTGCAGGGGATTTTTTATGTCTATTTTTGAAAGGAAAAGAAAATTCATTCGACTTTAAAGTAAAAATTGTTATGAAAAGGATATTACTAGTTGGAATTTGCCTCCTCGCCCTGAGTTGCAAAGGAGTTTCCCAGGAAAAGGACAAAACTGAAGAAAAGGTCACTACCCAAGAAAAAAAAGAAACAGCTTTTGCCGTTTCTAAGTCGGAAGCAGAATGGAAAGCTGAACTTACTGAGATGCAATTCTACATTTTGCGAAAGGCGGGTACAGAAAATCCCGGAAGCAGTGAATGGCTCAGAAATAAAGAAAAAGGTACTTATGTCTGCGCCGGATGTCAAACCCCGGTATTCAGCAGCGAGCACAAATTCGATTCCGGAACCGGATGGCCTAGTTTTGACAGGGCGATAGAAGGGAATGTGGAATACGAAACAGATTACAAAATAGGCTATCCGCGTACTGAGGAACACTGCGCTGTTTGTGGAGGGCATCTTGGACATGTTTTTGATGATGGCCCGAGTGCGACTACCGGAAAACGCCACTGCATCAATGGGGCTGCTTTGGAATTTATTCCGGAAAACTAAACGCATCATTCTCTTTCTTAAGCTCTTATACTCCTTCCGTTGGAGTTATCACTCATCTTAGTTTTCTTGGACGGAAAGCTCCCGGTTTCTTTAATCCGTTTCCGTTTGGTTTTGTAACTTTGCCACCGCACTTAAATAGATCCAAAAGAAAAATAGATGAGCAACTTCGATGTTATTGTTTTAGGCAGCGGACCCGGCGGATATGTTACGGCTATCAGAGCGTCCCAGTTAGGATTGAAAACCGCAATCATTGAGAAAGAAAGTCTTGGAGGCGTATGCCTCAATTGGGGCTGTATCCCTACCAAAGCCCTTTTAAAGTCGGCCCAGGTATTTGAATACCTCCAGCATGCTGACGACTATGGTTTAAAGGTGGAGGGCGCCGACAAGGACTTTGATGCCGTTGTAAAACGAAGTAGAAATGTTGCCCAGGGGATGAGTAAGGGGGTACAATTCCTTATGAAGAAGAATAAGATCGAGGTGATCAATGGGTTTGGAAAAATAAAACCCGGTAAAAAAGTCGCTGTCAAGGGAGAAGATGGGAAGGAAACAGAATACAGCGCTTCACATATCATTATCGCTACCGGCGCAAGAAGCAGGGAACTACCCAGTTTACCTCAGGATGGAAAAAAGATCATCGGATACCGCAAGGCCATGACGCTTGAAGAGCAGCCTAAGAAATTGGTAGTTGTTGGAAGTGGGGCCATTGGAATAGAGTTTGCTTATTTCTACAATGCCATGGGTACTGAAGTAACTGTGGTGGAGTTTTTACCGAATATCGTGCCTGTGGAAGATGAAGAGATCTCCAAACAACTCGAACGCAGCTTTAAAAAATCCGGGGTTAAGATTATGACTTCTTCCGAAGTCACCAAGGCGGATACCTCCGGACAAGGAGTTAAAGTGACGGTAAAAACCCCTAAAGGAGAAGAAATAATCGAAGCCGATGTAGTCTTGTCAGCAGTAGGCATCAAAACGAATATTGAAAATATCGGACTTGAAGAAGTTGGCGTGGCCACAGACCGGGACAAGATCCTTGTGAACGACTACTACCAGACGAACATTCCGGGCTACTATGCTATAGGAGATGTAACAGCAGGGCCGGCCCTTGCTCACGTAGCCTCAGCAGAAGGAATCCTCTGCGTAGAAAAGATTGCCGGTATGCACGTGGAACCACTTGATTACGGGAATATTCCCGGATGTACCTATTGCATGCCAGAAGTGGCATCTGTAGGCCTTACAGAAAAACAGGCACGTGAAAAAGGACTTGATATCAAAATTGGTAAGTTTCCTTTCTCTGCCAGTGGTAAGGCACAGGCTTCTGGGAATTCAGATGGCTTTGTAAAGGTGATCTTTGATGCAAAATACGGAGAATGGCTGGGGTGCCATATGATTGGTGCCGGGGTAACCGATATGATTGCAGAGGCTGTTCTGGGAAGAAAGCTCGAAACTACCGGGCATGAGATCCTGAAAGCGGTCCACCCCCACCCTACTATGAGTGAGGCGGTCATGGAGGCTGTAGCCGATGCATACGGGGAAGTCATCCATTTGTAAAGCAGTTGTCTTATGGTCTTAATAATGCGGCTACTGGCCATCCTTGAAGGAATTTCCTATCTCTTGTTATTTGGCTTTAGCATGCCCCTTAAATATTGGGCTAACATACGAGAACCAAATATCTACATTGGATATGTACACGGGGCACTCTTTATAGTTTTTATTCTGGCAGCTTTTGTATTCTGCAGAAAACAGGGATGGGGATTAAGGCGGTATTTCAGTTTTTTCCTGGCCTCCTTGTTGCCTTATGGCACTTTCTATATGGATCAGAAATATCTGGCACCTCTTGGGAAGGATAATTAAAGTATTCTATCATTAGTATTTAAGCTGACAACTGATCCTTTATTTCCAGAAGGTGGTTTTGTTTAACAGGTTCCCTGTATTTTTGGGCATAAGGGGTATGATACCTGTGTTCCTCCAAAAATGAGATTTGCTTTTGCCTCCACTCTTTTGCTGTTAGGTTTACACCAAAACGCTTTAATTCCTTCAGCAGTAAATTACTGATACGACTGTAGTCATCCCTACCCAGGTAATCGAGGTCTGCATCACAAAGTATCCTTTCCAGATTGGTTTTGGGGGTTTGGGGCACCTCAGTAGCCCTGATAAGGCCCACTACTACTTTTCGCTGGGCGGGCGTAAAATAATATTCCTTCATCAAACGGAGGGCGATGATTATTCCGTGTTCTTCGTGGTTTTCGTAAGAAACAGTAAATCCCAGATCATGGCAAAGTGCTCCTGTTCGTAGCAACATGGCTTTTTCTCCGTATAATTTCCCTCTTCTGATATAGCCGTTACAAACCTTAAGGACGTCCAGTGTATGTGCCATGCCGTGATAACAAAGATCCCCGGAAAGTTCCGTACGGAGCATATGGAGGGCTTTCTTCCGTAATTTCAGATATCTCGTCATGAGGGGTGACGTTTTAGCTTATAATCTGTACAATCCAGATAACCAGGCTTAGCATGGCGAAAATAAAACTCAGGGCAAAGAATCGGAGGGAGCTCTGTACACTGCCAAATTTTTCGGCAATAATTTTACTCTCTACGTGGATCTGCTGGGCGAGCTGGGAATAGAGTTCTTCCTCGCTTCCACAGATTTCTATCAATTTTTTGGTATACTCATCGGAATTGCCATAGGCTTTAACCGCGTCCAAAAAGAAAAAGACATTGTCATCGTATTTCATCTCCATCCTCGGCATAAAACACCTGAAGCAATAGTAGATAGAGATTAGTACCGAGATGAACCACAAGCATGTAAAACAAGTAAACCAGAGATTACTTTCTAAGGTCGGTTGAAAGTAATCGAGCTTCTCGGCAAATAGACCCAGAATAAGGCTGTGAAAAGAAAAGATTACCCCTGCCTTAAATTCGGAGGCTCTGATCAGTTTTTCAAGACGTTCTAGCTGCTCCCAATAATTGTTCGGATCTTGACGGCCCATCATTTTTTATATGCTTGTAGCCTACAATTTAAGCATTTACTTCTTTTTCTGATTTCGCATGGCGGATTATTTTCCTGCCTTTGACAAAATACATGGCCATCATCCCCTTATTTTTAACCTCAACCTCCCCCCTGGGTTCGCATTCATAGACGTCTTTGATAATCTCATAGGTGTTTTCCGAAATATTTATCCTTCCGGGTTCCGACTTGGTTTCCATCCGTGATGCGACATTAACTGCATCGCCCCAGATATCATAGGCAAACTTATTCAACCCCACTACCCCGGCAACCACAGTCCCTGTATTGATTCCAATCCGAACATCGAAGGGTACTATATCCTCTTTTGGATTTGTTTTGATCTCTTCCATTACGGCCGCCATTTCAAAGGCCGCCTCAACCATCTTAAAAGGGTGGTCTGAGGTTGGGAATGGCAACCCTCCTGCACACATGTAGGCGTCCCCAACGGTTTTAATCTTTTCCAGACCGAATTTATCCATGATCTCATCGAAACGGGAGAAATAATAGTCAACACTTTTTACAAGGATCTCAGGATTCAGGTTCTGGGCATGGGAGGTAAACCCTTTAAAGTCTGAAAAGAGAATCGTCACAGATTCGAAGCGTTTCGCCGCAACCTTGCCTTTTTCTTTTAATTCTTTAGCGGTTTCTTCCGGGAGGATGTTGAGCAATAGCTTGTCTGAACGGTCCTTTTCTTCGGCGATGATCTTGTTGGTTTTGTTTACATACCGGTAACGCTTGTAAGACCCTACGGCAAGAACAAAGACTAAAAGAAGACCCAAAACAGTGCCGTAAATAACATATTGTTGCCGTTTGGTCTCTAGTTCAGAGATCTGCAATTCCTGTTGGGCAGAGACTAGTTCATCTTGTTTCTTGTCAATTTCAAATTCGAATTGCAAGCCTCTGATTTTATCATCAGTTTCAAGATTAAAAAGAGAATCCTTTTTTCCCATTTGTAAAGTCTGGTAAGCATACGCGTTTTCGTAATCCCCCTGACGGGCATAAGCGCTAGAAAGTCCTTTATAGATCTCCTTTAGTTCGAATTGCGTTTGCATTTCATTGGCAAGGGTCTCGGCTTCTTTGTAAGATTTCAATGCTTTATCAAAAGTAAATTCTTGATAGACATTACCTAATTCCGTGAGTGCATGCACGATATGTAGCTGTTGATTATTCTCCCGTGCATTCGATAAAGCCAGATTTAAATAATCTATCGCCTGAGATCTATCTCCCATCTTATGTTCTACGATACCCAATTTTGTAAGGTTTCCAGAATAATCTTGAGTACCGTAAGTTAGTTCTAAAGCTTGCTTATAGTACCCCATCGCTTTCTCATACCTCCCTTGTAACAGGTAGACTTCACCTACGCCCATTAAATATCCAGTAGTGATTTGGGGATTATTCAATGCAGGGAGATAGGGTGGAATTCGATTAAAATAATCCAATGCCTTATCATAGTCGTTCGGGTTATCTGCGTACAAGCCACCTATATTTAAGAGCACTGAGGCAATTCGCAAGGAATCCTTTATTTTCTCTGCAAAGTTTAAAGAACGCAGATAAAGATCAAGGGCTCTTGTATTACCACCTTGACTGTAATATACTGCACCAAGATTACTAGATAAATTAGAGATGCCTTGAGCGTCATCTATTCCTTCAAAAATTTCCAAAGAGCGCGACCAATGGCTTAGAACTTTCTTATAATCTCCTTGATAATAGTAAGCCAAGCCCATGTTCTTCTCTCCATACGCTTCTCCTATTTGATAATTAAGTTGCTCAGCGAGCTCAATGGATTGTTTTGAGAGTCTCATTGACTCCTCAATTTCCCCTTCCATTAGTACAGCGATACTTAACTCATTGAGATTTCTGACCTTATTCGTGTCTCGAATTCCAGTCGCCACCTGATTTTTAAGGCTATCAATAGCTGATCGCTGTGCAATACTTTGACCCGACCCAAATAGTAGTAAAATGCTTAGGGTCAGCATTATACTTTTATCTATCAATTGCATTAATAATTATTTTAATCTGTTTTTACTATCGTATAAACAAAAACGTCTTTTTTGGTGATAATTCTTATGAAATACATCCCTGTGGGATAGCCCCCACCCATGTCAATTTCTTGGGTAACTGCCCCATTTCTACCATCAATTGAAGTATTAAAATAAGAAATTCCGAAAATATCAAAGATATCAAGGGTTACCAGTTCACTTAAATTTTGATCAATTGACAAAATATAGGAAGGTCCGGACAAAGGATTAGGATACAACACAAAAGAGGAACTATCACCCAGATTGCATCGATTAGAATTAGCATTAGCACTAGAAGAAGTGGAAGACTTATGCGTACTATCCCTGCTTGTTAGTTCCCATTTCATTGAGTTCCCATCGAAGCGAATCGTAAATGTACCCTGCCCTGGGTAAAATATAAATGGCAATGTTCCACTGTATAGGGCAAGTCCAGTAATATTATTTTCCGGTCCAACAGCGATATAAATGGTTTCACTATTTGGATTTTCATACCTGAAATGTGCAATATAATTTAAACCATCGGGTGAACTCACTTCCTCCACACAATCTAAATAGGTACGGATCTTTCTCAAATAATCCCCACTAGGACTGACGTAAATTACTCCAGTTTGTATATGCTCTATGACATAGTTTTGAGGCGCCGCTAATGTGACATAAAATATACCTGAAGCCCCGGGGGTATAGACTACTCCATTACTGTCCTTAATAATGAATGTGATTCCTTCAGGAAAAACATCTTCTAATGTTTCATCAAAAACAAATCCATTCAATGTAACCGGAATCAATTCCGGATCTATAACTTCACCTTGTTCAATTACAAGGTCACCTATCTCGGCTGTTAGAGTAGCCGGATTTACAGTTAAAGTGCTAGAATCATAAGTTATATTGAAATTAGCCCCGATAGGAGCAAACATGGCTCCCGGATAGGAATAATGCACTTCAGAATTAGTAGTAACATCTAATCCTGTAATTAGGTTTACAGAATAGAAAGTAGATACACTACCTCCAGATTCGGAGTCATCATCTGCATTTAACAATGCAAAAGTGTTGGAATAGTCATTTCCATCATTTTCTCCTCCCAGATCACTGTCATTTACTATGGCTATAAATCGATTTTCAAATGAAACTTGTCCTGAAAATAAATCCTCGCTATTTACAATGGCTATAAATCGATTCACAATGGCAATAAATCGATTTTCAAAATAATTTTCAAAATCGTCTATTTCCAATTCAATAAGATCCATTTCATTTACTATAGCTATAAATCTATTGTTTATAGTATTTTCAGTGGCCATCCAACTTCCACCATCTAAAAGATCGAATATATTTTCACCGTTGACAATTGCAATAAATCGGTTGATCAGGGCCAGGGTATTCTCAGGAAAGAAATCGGCAGAATGGGCCTCCGAGATGGCTGATAAGAATGCAGCGTTGTCCGAGATATTCGTATTATCATAATTATAATTTAAATTTAAATTGATAGCCTCACCATAGGTCACCTCCACCGGCTCAGGAACAATTTCAAGGTTCTTTTTAGCAACCGAAAGAGATCCGCTTTTAAAATTAACAACATATGCTTCCAAAGCGGTCAATTGATCAGGACTCGCATTTTCTAGATCAAAAGAAGGGAAAACCACGTAATTTCCAACTTTGGGAAATGGTGGTGTTGCCGCAGTGGTAAAAATGACATCAGGAAGTCCGAGACTTTCAAAAGTCACCCCTTCTGGTAATCCCTCAACAGTAATGCTAAAATCATAGTCCTGCCCATATTCAATGCTGACATCGCCGGCAATAACATTGATTGCTATGGTTCCGTCATCAAGCAGGTAAATCGGATTCGATTTTCCTCCATCCGTTCCCAAAGGAACTGTAGAATTGGTCAGTACGGTTACCGGGTCATTCCCGGTAAAAGGCCCTACTAATACTTTTATCTCTGCAGGATTTTCGGGGTCGTAGAATACAATTGGCAGTTCCTCCTCTCCAAATAAGACCGTTGGGTCCTGGGGAAAGTAGTCTCCATTGATCGTTAGTTCAAATTCATCCGCACTAATCACTGATCCTTCTTCTGAAGTGAATTCGATAGTAAAGTCGCTTATCACCCCGGTTTGAGTGGCTATCGCTTTAAAGGTATTAACTGCATTAACAATTCCATCGCCCAGTTGAGCTTCGTTACCTACCTTATCGGCATTATCTTTAAACAGTTGCAGTACATCAATAGAGGAATCAGGGCCATACCAGGCAGGGAGTGCTGATTCCATCAGGGCAAAAGCCGCTGCCACATGAACCACGGAAGCCGAGGTGCCGAAGAAATTCTTAAAATCATCATCGTCAACAGGGATACCATTCACTTCGTTCTGGCCTATGGTGGTCACATTGGTATTTACTCCATCGTAGGAGGCAAGGGCTACCTGGGGAATTGAACCATCCGAGATCTGCCCCGCGAAGGAAGAGAATACCTGAGGTTCAGGACTATTCTCTTTTCGAAAATCTACCGCCCCAATGGCCAAAGCTTCTGGCGTAAGTGCATGTCCGGTGATGGTGGGTGCCCCGGTAAAGTCTAATACTTGCAGGTTATTTTTAACGAAAATGATGTACCTGAACGGAAGTGAACCCGGATCGCCATTGGCACTGGTGATCATAAAGTTGGCCTCTCCGTCGGCAAGTGCCTTAAACGTTATATACTCAATGGGATCTTTCCCATCTTCAGCAACATTGGTGTCATTATCGTTGTAGTAATTGTTTCCCACCAATAAACGTTCTTCGTCGTCTACTACCCAAAAATCCAGATCTTCTTTGGCTCCTAATATATTATCCTGTGAGGCAAAATCGTCCTTCCATTGTAGAACGATCATATAGGTTTCTCCATTTTTCACACTAAACCGCTGATAGATATTGTCCACACCGTCAAAGGCGTGCGGTACGGTTCCATTATCGGGAAGGAAATCAGGTAAGTCTAATCCATCCGCTGTCACAAAAAGCGACTGGTAGGCGGCATTTGAGAAATTCCCAGAAGAGGTAAAATAGTAATTCCCCGCTGCAGTAAAATTCTGTATAGCTGTACCGATATTACTAATACCGAACATGGGTTCACCGGGGAATGTGATATCGTCTGTCGCAATTGTATTTACAGCAGTACTTAATTCCTGTATTCCGAGTTCAAAATCTCTAGGTGAAAGTACGGCAGTTCTAAATGCCAGATTCGCTCCCGGGGCAATATCATGTGCAATCTGCAACATAGCCCTTCCCTCATCGGATAGTTGCCCGAAAGTGTAAGGGTACTCTTTGATCACATTTACAGGAGTATTGTATCCGTTTGGATTGCCATTTCCGGCAACGCCAGGTAAATCTCCGTTCCCAACATCAATGGCCTCGTTGGTAGGCTGTCCTGCTTCTGGGGGGTTAGCGTCAAAACTATTTGAAAAGACGACAATATTAACCCCCGTTCCGTCAACGGCTATACTCTCATTTTCACCGACAATTCGAAAGGAACGTCGGACTATGTCGGATTTCTGTGTCGAATCACCCTGGGTAATCGCATCTCCCGTTTCCTCTTCTTTTCCTGATGTGAAGGGTGTATACAATGCCTGAACAGACTTAATCAATTCGGGATAATCTATAAGCGCAGGTATCGGCGTAGCCGGAGGGGGTGGCGGAAGAATTCTGTCGATAGGGAATAATACATCAATTGCAGCCAGATCCTCCGAAATGATTAGTGCAGGATCTACAATAAAGTCGGAGTTTACAGGCTGAGCACTGAACTCTAGTCCGAAGGTGTTGATCAGTAAATCCAAAACATCCTGGGTTTTGCCGTCAAAAGGAACGATTTGGATAAGAACTTTTTCAGCCGGACTAATCTGGTAAATAATAGGCGATGGTGTGTCGCCTGCTGTCCCCGTAGCCAGGGAAATCAACTCCGGACTTACATAGCCTTCGGTTTTTCCGTTACCGGGACCTATCACAGGTACGATGAAAGGATCACCTTCGCAAACCGGAGAATCAAGAGTTGCTCTAATCTTTACATCGCTCGACCCACCAAATGCCACAGTCCATTTAGCATGCCCGTTATCTGCAAAGACAACAGACAAAACATTGTCATGTGTTCCCGGCTCAAAAGATGTAATTCCCGGAATTTTTTGAAGGCCATCAAATTCAGAATCTTCTATTTTATCACTGAGGAAAATATAACTATCCTCAGGGGCAACTGTAATGGTTTTGTTGGTTGGATTGGTATACCCGAATTTGGCGAGGTATAGTCCGTTACCTATATCTTCCGCACAAGTGAAAAGGGTCACTTCCTTATTATTTCCACCCTTGGAGCCCCCATTCCCCTTCTGGGCTTGAAGTGGTATCAGAAGGCAGAATAGAGCAATCAGTAAGGCTGTGATTCTTAAAGCAGAGATAAATTTTAGATTGAGAAATACTATGTCCTCACAGGAAGAATTTCTCTCAAAGGCTGAGAATTTCATTTTGGTTTTCATTGTTGGTTATTCTGGTTATTTTGGTTTCCGCCGGAATTTCAATTTTGAGACAACCTGGACGCAATAATATGCAGGACACAGGTGACACCTATTTAGAATCCGAAAGATCCAGAACACGGGTAGGATAGTTATTTGCAAAGATTCAATCTACTGATTTACAAGGTCGTAGACGAAGGGGATTTTGGGGTAATATTCTAATAAATATAATACAAATAATATTAATCTTAAGGTAAATCAATAAGAAAAGTAAGGTTTCTCTTTAATTTAACACAGATTTTACAATCCCAGCTAAAGATAGATCGCGGTTTTTAAAGAAAGCTCCTGATAGCCAAGTCGTAAGATTTCAGTCCGAAACCTAAAATCACACCTTTGGCCGCGGCAGAAATATAAGATACGTGTCTGAAATCTTCTCTGGCAAAGGTATTGGAGATATGAACTTCAACGACAGGCGTTTCTATGGCTTTTACAGCATCCCCAATTCCTACTGAGGTATGGGTATAAGCCGCCGCGTTGAGAATAATGCCATCATAGCTGAACCCTACTTCCTGAAGCTTATCAATAAGTTCCCCTTCAATATTCGACTGGAAATAGGCGAGTTGCACATCCTTGTAGGTCATTTGGAGTTTTGAAAAATAATCTTCAAAACTTGTGGCTCCATAGACATCAGGTTCCCGCTTGCCCAACAGATTTAAATTAGGGCCATTGATGATGATGATCTTTTTCATTGGGTAAAAGTATCAAAAAAAGAGCACAAAAAAAGAAGCCCGCGAAGGGCTTCCTATTTTTATATTCAGGTTCGACTAAAATCTGAATCCAACCGCAAATGAGAAGACATTATTGGTATTGGAAAAATCTGATGAGTCGGCAAAATCATTAATATTCGCTATTCCGAAATTATATCGGGCACCAAAATTAAGTCCTGAGTCGAATTGATATCCCAGACCCACATTAGCTCCGATGTCTAAATCCTTTATATCGTCCTTAATATCATCTTCCCCTGAAAGACTGGCCGACTCATAGTCATCTTTAGCTGAGAGTAAATACCCAAACTGAGGGCCGGCTTCTACAAAGAGTCCGTCCGAAACATACAGTTTCCCCATTACAGGAAGATTCAAATAGTTGAATTTAAAGGAACCGTCGAAGCCTTCACTTTCGGTATAATCTGCCCCTTGCTGAGAAAAGAGTAATTCGGGTTGAATACTAAATGTATCCAGAACTTTACATTCGGTATATCCTCCAAAAAATAAGCCTACCCTGGCATCGAGGTCATCGGTCTCATCGCCTCCGATGGAAGCAAAATTAGGTCCGGCCTTAATACCCCAGTTACAGGTTGCACAACTCGTCAATAAGGTCATTGAGACCAGAACGGAAAAAATCGTTAATTTTCTCATAATCCTGTGGTTTTTAGTTGGTTAACAGGATTAAGGTACTAATAATTCAAAACAATTCAAAAACCAGACAAGGTTAATTGTGCTTGTTTGGACCGCGGAAATCTATTAATAATTGAGAATTATAACCTCCTTGGCCTTACCTGTATGGTGTGTAGAATTCCAACATTGACAGTAGACCAGGTAGCTCCATCGAGCTGAATCCCGGTATAGGAGAAATTAACTTCGGTGTTAGTGCCAAACAAGTAACCGATAATAGGACGGTAGTACAATCCCCCCTCATTACCATCATTGATCCCGACTCCATAGCCTACATCCCCGCCAAAGGAAAATGAATTGGAGGGCCAGATACGAAAAGAGCCGGCCAGAGGTAAAAACTGTACGCTGGGCAGATCGGGACCCCCGTCAAAATTATCCGGAAACCCATTGATAAAGCCCGTCATTACTCCGGCGTCCACAACTTCTCCCAGGGCGTGCATATATCCAATGTCGACCCCTGCAGAAAGTACAACGGCATCACTGAAATCGTTAAAAGGAAAACTCCCCTGAATTCCAATTTTTACACCTTCCTGGGCAAATATGGTCACACTGAACAGACCCAGTACAAGTAAAGCTATTTTGTTTTTCATCTTTTAAAAAGTTTGATGGTTGCTACAAATCTATGTGCCTGAGGGTTAGCTTCCTTACTTTTGTTGTCAAATCCATAGAAGCGGTGGTAGAACACAAGATTGTATTCATGTAAACGCTTAACTCCCTATCTTTATTTCGTGAATTGGAACCAGGCCAT
This sequence comes from Muriicola sp. E247, assembly GCF_041358175.1. Classification (NCBI taxonomy): domain Bacteria; kingdom Pseudomonadati; phylum Bacteroidota; class Flavobacteriia; order Flavobacteriales; family Flavobacteriaceae; genus Muriicola; species Muriicola sp. E247. The sequence continues at coordinate 220,065 of NZ_JBGKBE010000003.1, read as the reverse complement.
ACAGGACTATATGCATTATCTGAAACTGGAAAGAGGTCTTTCAGCGAACACACTGCAGAATTATCAGCGCGATGTACGTAAACTAACACAATTCCTGGAGCAACTCGACATAAATACTTCACCGGTTAAGATTCAGCAGGAACTCCTGTCACAATTTGTTTACGAGCTCAGTAAATCAGTTTCTCCCCGATCCCAGGCCAGGATCATCTCAGGCCTGAATAGTTTTTTTAACTACCTCGCTTTTGAACAATACAGGCCGGATAACCCCATGGAACTGATCGAATCGCCCAAACTGGGAAGGAAATTACCCGATACGCTATCTGTTGATGAAATAGATTCCTTAATAAAGGCCATCGACCTTTCCAAACCCGAAGGGGAGCGAAATCGAGCCATGCTGGAAACGCTCTATGGCTGTGGCCTGCGTGTCTCCGAACTCATCCAGCTCCGTATTTCAGATCTGTTTTTCGAGGAGGATTTTATCAAGGTTACCGGGAAGGGGGACAAACAGCGTTTTGTTCCAATTAGTAGGGTAAACCAAAAATACATTAGCCTGTATCAATACCAGGTGCGTGTGCATCAGAACATCCAGAAGGGCTTTGAAGATATTTTGTTCCTAAACAGGAGAGGGAGGGGGCTAAGCAGGGCCATGATTTTTACCATCGTAAAACAACTGGGAGAAAAAACAGGATTGCGGAAGACTATCAGTCCGCACACCTTCAGGCATTCCTTTGCCACTCACTTACTGGAAAACGGAGCTGATCTAAGGGCCATCCAACAAATGCTGGGCCATGAGAGCATCACTACCACTGAAATTTATATGCATGTTGATCGCACCCATCTTTCGAAGGTTATGGAACGCTTCCATCCAAGAAAATAAGTTGGATTGGGTAAGATAATTGTTGCCCTTCCTGCTGCCCATTCCCTGCTCATTTTATATATTTAACTCCATTAAAAATCTACAAGCATGAAACATACGCTCCTCCTAGCAAATATTTTTTTCTCACTCTTATCACTTCACGCACAGAAAGACGCCGAAGCCGTCATAAACTCCCTTGATAAAAAGGCTGCCGAATACGGCAATATAGCCCGGGAGATATGGCATCTGGCGGAAATGGGATACCAGGAGGAACAAAGTGCGGCTTTGTTGCAATCCAATCTGGAGCAGGAAGGCTTTCGCATTAAAAAAGGAGTCGCGGGAATCCCTACGGCTTTTATTGCCGAGTATGGGAGTGGATCTCCTGTGATCGCCATTCTTGGGGAATATGACGCCCTTCCTGGCCTGTCTCAGGAAGCCGTTCCTATGCAGAAATCGGCCGGGAAAGCTGCTGGACATGCCTGTGGACATCATTTGTTTGGTACGGCATCAATGGCTTCGGCAATTGCAGTTAAGAACTGGATGGTTGCCAAAGGAATAAAAGGAACCATCCGTTATTACGGTTGCCCTGCAGAAGAAGGTGGCAGTGGAAAAGTATATATGGTAAGGGAGGGGTTATTTAATGATGTGGATGTGGCACTTCACTGGCATCCGGGATCTTCCAATGCAGCAAGTGCCGGGGCCGCCCTGGCCAATAAATCTGCCAAGTTCAGGTTTTACGGTGTATCTGCTCATGCGGCAGGGGCTCCAGACAAAGGAAGGTCCTCACTCGACGGCGTAGAAGCGATGAATATGATGGTGAATATGATGCGGGAGCACATCCCACAGGAAGCCCGTATTCATTATGTAATTACGGATGGAGGCAAGGCGCCAAATGTTGTACCCAACTTCGCAGAGGTTTATTATTATGCCAGGCATTACTCCCGTGATGTGGTCATAGAGATATTTGACCGTATTGTCAAAGCAGCCGAAGGCGCGGCCATGGGTACAGGAACCACCATGGACTACGAAATGATCGGAGGTACACATGAATTATTGCCCAATCTTACCCTGCAAAAAGTGATGCACGATAACCTCAGCAAAATAGGTGGGTTCAACTATTCAGCCGAAGAGATAGCTTTTGCAGAAAAGATCTCCACCAGCTTAGGATATACTACTCTTGACAAAGAAACAGCCCTTAACGTACAACCCTATAAGACCACCGCAAGGGCTTCAGGATCCACTGATGTGGGAGATGTTAGTTTTGCTGTGCCAACTGTAGGCATGCGGGCAGCTACCTGGGTCCCGGGTACTCCGGCGCACAGCTGGCAGGCGGTCGCGGCCGGAGGAACTTCCATAGGAAACAAAGGAATGATGGTAGCCGCCAAAGCGCTTAGTCTGACAGCAATAGACCTGTTTGAAGATCCAGATCTGGTAAAGAAGGCCAAAGAAGAATTTATAAAAAGGAGAGGGGCCGACTTTAAGTATATCCCTTTACTGGGTGACAGAGCACCTGCTCTTGACTATAGGAATTAAAAAGACTTCCTAGAAACAATAAAATTAAATTTGGCTTTTTTGTCTTCTCGTGTAACTAAGCTGAGTTAATCTATACTAATCCTATTGACACTAACCCTGGAGTGAATAAAGAACTCGAACACAAATTTGTGACCGAACTGGAGAACAATCAGAATATTGTTCACAAAGTGTGTAGTTTATATACACATAACAGGGATGCGCATAATGATCTGTTCCAGGAAATTACCATCCAGTTATGGAAGGCTTATCCTAAATTCAGAGGGGAGGCCAAATTTAGTACCTGGATGTACAGAGTAGCGCTGAACACAGCCATTACGCTGTATAGAAAATCAAAGAAAAGAGTGCCGACTCAGGATTATGATTCGGTGATTTTTAAAATTAAAGCAGATGAATACGACCCCACCGAGGAAAAACAACTGGCACTGATGTATAAAGCCATCAGGCAACTGGGTGATATTGATAAGGCACTGGTGTTCTTGTACCTGGAAGATAAGAGTTACCGGGAAATATCAGAAACACTGGGTATAAGCGAAGTGAATGCAAGAGTTAAAATGAATCGTGTAAAAACTAAATTAAAAACAATTCTAAATCCCTGAACCTATGATGGATGAATTGGAATTGCTGAAAAAAGACTGGCAGAAACAAGGGCAGGATCTGCCCAAATTGTCCTACGATGAGCTTTATGCAATGATCTGGAAGCGATCTTCCTCCGTTGTGAAGTGGATTTTTATTATTAGCATCATTGAATTTGTGCTCCCCCAACTCCTTTATCTCTTGCCATCAGCAAGGGAAGGGATTTCCGTATACGATGACCTGGGTTTAAAATACGTAATCCTGGGACTCACGGTATTGCAATACGGAGTAGTCTTCTATTTTATATTTCAATTTTACAAGCGCTATAGGGAAATCACCGTTCTGGACAGCGCCAAAGAACTTATGCATAAAATAATCCGTACCCGGAAAACGGTTAAGAATTATATCGTTTTTGCCTTATCGATTTTCCTTCTCTCTTTCCTTATTATCGCAATAGGAATCCTCTTTAGCGATGGAGATAGTTTTCTTAAAGTTTTTGAGCTGGAAAACAAATCGATCAACATGACAACCCAGCAATTAAAATTCCTGATATCAGGTGTGATGGTAGCTATGGGAGTGGTGTGCACAGCCCTCGTTGGCCTTATCTATTTCCTGATCTACGGCTTACTCCTGAGAAAATTGGGTAAAAACTATCGCGAATTAAAACGCCTGGAAGTTTAGGCTTTTTTGCGCCATTTTCGTTGCTTATTCTCCTCCTCGTAGGCGAGAAGTTCTTCAGCCGGAATCACTTTAAGAAATGACGGGTGCTGCTCAATAGCGTATTCCAGTTTCTCAATGATGGTATCTACACTATCATTATCATAATCGATCTCAAGGGGTTCCTTGATCACCATGGATTGAAGAATCCCTTTCTTCTTCACATAGAGACCCTTTTTATCGAATGATCGCCTGAAGCCGTCGATGACCACAGGAACCACCAGAGGTTTATACTTTTTTATAATATGCGCAGTACCTTTTCGAAGTGGTTTCCACGGGGTGGTAGTTCCCTGTGGGAAGGTGATTACCCATCCGTCATTGAGCGCTTTTCCTATATTGGAAATATCACTCATCTTTACCTGCCGGTTCACATTTTGTCCATCTGCCCTCCAGGTTCTTTGAATACTGATGGAGCCTACGTATGCCAATACCTTGGTGAGAAGACTCTTTCTCATCGTTTCGGCTGCGGCCACATAGTAAATATTGAGCTTAGGTCGCCAGAGGTAGCCCACGTTTTTTATGGTATCTGTTCGTCCGCTAAGGCTGGCATTAAAGACGTGGAACATGGCCACTACATCGGCAAAATAGGTTTGATGATTACTAACAAAAAGTACATTTTCTCCGGGTAAAGCCCTGATGACTTCTGATCCTTCAATCTCTAGAGTATTAAATCCCTTATAACGCTGGTGTGTCATGATCCCCAACACACGAATCAACCATTTTTTGATAAACAGGATATGACCAAAGGGATTTTTTTTGAATAACGGCATAGGATACAAAACTACAAAATTAGGCTTATAACACCTGTTTCATTAATTCCCTCATTTCATTCAGCATCATTGCCGTTGCTCCCCAGACAGTAAAGCCATTAAAATTAAAGGCCGGGACTTCAATTTCCGACGCATAGGAGGTTGAAAGTATCTGTGAAGTGAGATAGGTATTATCCATGACCATATGAAGGGGCACTTCAATAAGATGCTCAACCTCTTCCTGCTGGACTTTAAACGGAGCGGGGTTTGCATAAATCCCAACATAGGGCTGCACCTCAAAATTGCTGGGCGGAATAAAAACCTCACTCATACTCCTTATTACCTGCACTTTTTCAGGACGAACCCCCACTTCTTCATAAGTTTCACGCAAGGCAGTATGAAGGATGGTAGCATCCCCCTTTTCTTTTTTCCCTCCAGGGAAAGCAACCTGACTAGAGTGGACACCCTGGTATGGGCGCCTCATGATCAACAATAAATTTGTACGGTAGGTCTGGTCTGGATAGAAAAGAGCCATAACTCCTGCCTTTTTCGGATTTTTTTTCACAATCTTTCCATCCTCCAATTCACGGATACGAATTTCCGGTGCCATTTTATAATGAGCATCCCTTCCCGGAAGTGGGAGATTTTTTATTTTTGGAATCTGTTCGCTAAACTTTTTAAAATCCATGTTTTATCAAAAACTGAAATTTCCCGCAATGATACTGCTATTTTCTGCACTGGCCTGTGGAGAAACCCCTAAAGAAAAGCCTGCAGAAAGTATAAAAACAGTCGCAAAAGACAGCATTAAAGAGGACACAAAAATACTACAAGAAAAGGACACTCTGAACATAGAAAAAGAAGAAGAGCCATTTGTCTTAACAGAAGACAATGCCATAGATTTCTTTTTTGAATATCAGAAAGGACTTCCCACAACACGTATTAAAATTACTACCAGCCTCGGAAGTTTTGTCGTCCAGTTATACGACAACGTCCCTTATCACAAAGCCAACTTTATCTACCTCACCAAAAAGGGCTATTTTGACAATACCATGTTTCACAGGGTGGTAAAAGATTTTATTATCCAGGGCGGGAATGCCGATAACAGGGAAACCGCTGCAAAACGACGTGAAATTGGTCGATACCTTCTCCCCCCTGACACTCGAAAGGGATATAAGCATCATCGGGGAACTATTTCTATGCCCAGCAGTGAAATTGACAACCCCCATATGCTGGCCAGTCCGTATGAGTTTTTTATTGTGGTGACCAAACCGGGTTCTTACCATCTCGATGGAAATTACACCCCATTTGGAAGGGTTATCGATGGGATGGACGTGGTTGATCTGATCAACCAACAACCCGTAGATGACGGAGACTGGCCTTCAAAGAATATCTATATCCACAAGGCGGAGATTCTCAATTGACTCTTTCCTGTCAATGTGAGTAAGGTATTCTCGCTAAATCTGCCTACATCGGTTCCTTCCTGTAAATATTTGGCAGGGCGATTTTGTACCTAACCGCCAGAAGCCGGATTCCTATGACCACTATAATGCTGGCTGTAAAAGCGTATTCATCTATGATAGGTAAACGGGTAAGTAAAAAGAAGGATGCTCCTCCCAGAATACAGGCAGTCGCATAGATCTCCTTGCGGAAGATTACCGGGATTTCGTTGCAAAGGATATCTCTGATAACTCCACCAAAACATGCCGTGATCGTCCCCAGGGCAATGCACATAATGGGAATCAGTTCGGCTTGCAAACCCTTGTCTATCCCTACCAGGGTATAGAGTCCGATCCCAATAGTATCAAACAGGAACAGGGATTTCCTTAGATACCTCAGCCGTTCCTGCAGCAGGATAGCAAAGATGACAGATCCCAGGATGGTAAAGGTATAAACAGAGTCCTGCATCCATGCCACGGGGGTATTCCCTATAAGCATATCCCTGAGGGTCCCTCCCCCTACTGCTGTAACAAAGGCAATTATAAACACCCCGAAGAGATCAAGCCTCTTGTCCATAGCGACCAGCACTCCTGAAATGGCAAAGGCAATCGTTCCTAAAATATCAATGGTGAGATAAAACATTTTCTGAGGTTAACAGGCGTTAAAATAAATACAATTTATTGTTATGACCGCCCCTGTCTGAAATTATCTCCTAATTTTAGGCTTATTATCAAATATTGTAAGGCCTTATGCCATTCATTTATATTATTTACTTTCTGCTTATGGGACAAACTCCTATCACCCTGTTTCAATTTTCAGATCAATCCGACCTCAGCAAATGGCAGGTCGTCATCGACGGAGTTATGGGTGGTTTATCCAAAGGCCGCATTTTGCTTAACGCGGATGGTAAAGGAGTATTCCAGGGGTATGTTTCCCTTGAAAACAACGGAGGTTTTTCTCTTGTACAATACACTTTTGATCCACGGGATGTGTCCAGTTACAGCGCCATCGAACTTAAATTAAAAGGCGATGGTAAGAAATATCAGATTAGGGTAAAATCAGATTCTTCACAATACTACAACTACGCTTGTTCTATTGAAACTACGGGAGAATGGCAAACCATCAGCATTCCTTTTAACAAGTTCATCCCACAATTCAGAGGTAGAGACCTTAACAAGCCCCCTTACCCGGGTGAAAAAATGGGAGAGGTAGCTATTCTGATCGGGAATAAGAAAGCGGAGGATTTTAAGATTGAGATCGATAAGATCGTCCTTAAATAAGGAAAAATCCATCAGCTACTCTCTAATATTTTATATCTTGTTTGAAATTCCCCTGTCATGAAAACAAGCTATTTATTCTACTTTCTCCTATTCTCTTTTAGTATTATTTCCAAAGCACAGGAAGTTCCTGAGGTCGATCAGGATCGATTGGAAAAAACGATACATACCCTTGCCAAATACGGAATGAAGGAAAACGGTGAAACCAATCGCGTTGCCTTTAGTGATGCCGACCTGCAAGGCCGAGCCTATATCATTTCCCTGATGCAGATATCCGGATTGGAAGTAAGTGTAGACTATGCCGGGAATATTATCGGGAAACGGGCGGGAAAAGACCCGGGATTGAAGCCAATAGGCTTTGGTTCCCATATAGACATGGTCCCCGATGGAGGAAACTACGACGGATGTGTGGGATCATTAGCGGCTATTGAAGTGATAAGGACGCTGAACGAAGCAGGCATAAAAACCGAACATCCACTGGAGATCTTTATTTTTTCAAATGAAGAAGGGGGCGTAATGGGAAGCAGGGCGATTGTTGGAGAGCTTCTTGATGATGCTCTTTCAGTAGTAAATAGCACTGGCTATTCCATGAGAGAAGGGATTAACAGATTAGGTGGAAATGCCGATCGCATCTGGCAGGTTGAACGGGAAGAAGGCAGTTTAACCGCTTTTCTGGAGCTGCATATTGAACAAGGAGGTATTTTAGATCGGGAAGAAATCGATATCGGGGTTGTGGAAGGAATTGTAGGAATAAAATGGTGGGATGTGAATATCAAGGGCTTTGCCAACCATGCCGGCACCACACCTATGGCCTTGAGAAAAGACGCCTTGATCGCCGCTTCGAAATTCGTATTGGCTGTCAATGAAGTGACCAACAGTTACGAAGGGAATCAGGTGGGAACTGTGGGAAGGATTGAGGCATTTCCCGGCGCTCCCAATGTAATTCCGGGGGAAGTACAGCTTAGTCTTGAGATAAGGGATTTATCTTCAGCCAAAATAGAGAAACTGTTTGAAGGAATTAAAAGTCGGGCCAAAGCTATTGAAGAAGAAACCGGGACTAGCTTTAGCTTTACCCCTATTGATGCCACATCGGCTCCTGCCCTAACAGATGAAAGAATTCAAAAAATCATTTCTGAAGCTGCAGCAGAGATGGGCTTAAGTTCAATGCAAATGCAGAGTGGTGCCGGACATGACGCACAGGATATGGCCCGGATTACACCGGTAGGTATGATCTTTGTCCCCAGTGTGGATGGTATCAGCCATTCGCCCAAAGAGTTTACTTCCCCGGAAGATATGGCGAACGGAGCTAATGTTCTCTTACGAACAATTTTAAAATTGGATCAGTCCTGGTTTTAAGGATTTAATAGAAAAAAATTACGGATAGTCATACTGCAACAGTATGCTTGAATAATATTAATATTTATCTTCATTAAAAATTTTCCTGATGTTAAAACGAATTGTATTTCTCAGTTTTTTTACCCTTGCTTTCGGAACCGTACTTGCTCAAAATATCAATGGATTCAGAACGGAAAACGTAGCAGATCAACTGGATCTGGAAGCCCAATTTGAGGCCCGGTTATCTGCAGATAACCTGGATTCCTGGATGCAGCGCCTTGCTGCGGAACCCCACTGGGTAGGAACTGAATACGGAAAAGAAAATGCCGAGTGGATGATGGAACAATTTAAATCCTGGGGCTACGACACAAAAATAGAAACCTACCACATCCTTTTTCCCTATCCCAAAATACGTGAATTAAAACTCCTGGGGCCTGAGCCTTACCAGGCTACACTAAAGGCCGTTCCGGTAGAAGGTGATCCCTATACTGCTCAGGGCGATGCCTTGTTACCCAGTTATAATGCTTTTTCCACAGACGGAGATGTTGAGGCCGAACTAGTTTTTGTGAACTACGGAATCCCCAGTGATTATGAAGAACTGGAAAAACTGGGAATCGATGTAAAGGGGAAAATTGTAATTGCAAAATACTACGGCTCCTGGAGGGGTATCAAGCCCAAACTTGCCGCAGAAAAGGGTGCTATAGGATGTATTATTTATTCAGACCCTGAGGATGATGGCTATGTCAGAGGAGATGTATATCCTGTGGGCGCATTTAAGAATAAAACAGGGGTTCAGAGAGGATCTGTAATGGATATGCCCCTCTACCCCGGCGATGTCCTTACTCCCGGCTACGCTGCTACAAAAGATGCAAAAAGACTCGATCGTGATAAGGCACCTACGATTACAAAAATTCCTGTGCTTCCCATTTCATATGAAGATGCACAACCCCTGCTGGCTGCCTTAGGAGGCCCTGTTGCGCCGGATAGCTGGAAGGGAGGCCTTCCGCTTACCTACCATATTGGTCCGGGTCCGGCAAGGGTCCATCTCAAATTGGAATTCGACTGGAAAATTACTCCGGCACATAATGTCATTGCCACCCTGAAAGGCAGAACTTATCCCGATCAATGGGTAATGAGGGGAAACCACCATGATGCGTGGGTACACGGAGCCAATGATCCGGTAAGCGGGATGATCGCCCTTATGGAAGAAGCTCGGGTTATCGGGGAATTGGCCAAACAGGGAAAAAGGCCGAAGCGAACCATTGTGTACGCAGCCTGGGATGCCGAGGAACCGGGATTGATAGGCTCAACAGAATGGGTAGAGGATCATGAAGATGAATTACAGGAAAAGCTGGTGGCCTATGTCAATACGGATGGTAATGGGCGTGGCTTTTTCAGGGCCGGTGGCTCTCATACCTTACAGTCTATGGTGAGAGAGGTAGCAGATGCTGTTAAAGACCCTCAAACGGGAGTTTCCATTAAAGAAAGGCGAGTTGCCGCTCAGATGGTAAACGGGGGAGACAACAGTTTTACCCTAAGTGCCCTGGGATCAGGATCAGATTACACCCCTTTTATACAACATGCCGGAATTGCTTCACTCAACATCGGTTTCGGAGGGGAAAATGCCGGAGGGGAATATCATACAATTTATGATACCTACCCCCACTACAAACGCTTTAAAGATCCGGAATTTGCATATGGAGTTACCCTGGCAAATGCCGCCGGACGAATCGTTCTCAGAATAGCGAACGCAGACGTTTTGCCATTCGAATTCAAACAATGGCAATCCACTGTTGAAGGTTACCTCAAGGAAGTCATGGATGAGACAGATAAGAAAAGGAAGGCTGTTGAAAAACATAACAAACTGGTGGCACAAAATGCCTATCAACTTGCTGCTGATCCGCGCAAACCCTTTGTAAAGCCTGAACTAAAAGAAGCTGTTCCCTATCTCGATTTTTCCCCCTTGCAAAACAGCCTGGCACAATTGGGCCAGCGAATTGAAGAGCTGGAAGGTCTTGAACTGGAGTCGCTCCCGGCTAATAAGCAGGAAGCTTTAAACAAAGCCCTCAAAGAAACAGAACAGGTACTTACCGAAAGTTCAGGTTTACCGCGCCGACCCTGGTTCAGGCATCAATTGTACGCTCCCGGGTTTTATACGGGATACGGGGTTAAGACGCTGCCCGGGGTACGCGAGGCCATAGAACAAAATAATTGGAAGGAAGCACAGCAGCAAATCGAAAAATTATCGGGAACTTTTTTGGCTATGGATGCGCACCTTAAAAAATTGATCAGCCTTGCGGAATAAACTGATTTAGCATACTCTGGCAATTATATTCAAGTAAAGTTCTTTAATTCACTTAGGCAAGACAGTAGGAAAAAGTGGAATTAACAATAATTCTATTTGATATAACACTACTTCAAGCTAAATATTTTGTACCTTAAGTGACTCTATATCATTGATATAGCATTGAACCGAAACCACCAACCAAAATAATTATTATGAGCACTAAAGTTAAATTAACCGCAATGATAGCGGGCATACTGGTATGCCTGTACTTTGTATTGCCAAAAGAATCCGAAAACGATCCTTCGCAACTTGCTTCTTACGGAGCAATTAAGTGCACTGTAGCCAACTTTTTACTCAAGGATGTAGATACCACTCAACAAATTTCTCCACTTTTTGAAAATTTGGGTACGCTCAATTTTCCGATTACTACTTCCAATCCCAGAGCACAGGAATTCTTCAACCAGGGATTGCGACTAACCTATGCTTTTAATCATGCAGAGGCACATCGATCATTTATGGAAGCTTCGAGGCTAGATCCAAAATCTCCAATGACTTATTGGGGCCAGGCCTATGCCTTGGGTCCAAATATTAACGATCCTGAACCTTTGGAAGAGCGAAAAATTAAATATAATGAGGCGATGGCAAAAGCCGTTAAGGCGATGTCGACGGCGACCCAAAAGGAACAAGCATTAATTGAAGCACTAACACATAGGTACAGTACTGATATAACTGAAAACACTGGTGATTTAAATAAAGCCTATATGGAGGCTATGGAAAAAATCGTAAAGAAATATCCCGAGGATGCCAATGTACAAGTTCTATATGCCGCCTCAGTTATGAATACCGTTCCCTGGAATTACTGGGATAAGAATGGCAATCCTTCACCCAATATTACCAAAGCCAAGGCAGCATTGGAGATCGCTATGGAGAAAGATCCTGATCATCCCGGGGCACATCACTACTATATACATATGGTAGAACTTCCGTTCCCGGACATGGCCGTTGCAAGTGCAGATAAACTGGGATCTCTTATGCCTGCGGCAGGACATATTGTTCATATGCCTTCGCATATTTACATACGAGTGGGCAGATATAAAGACGCGGTTACTGCAAATCAGGCAGCTATACTGGCAGACGAGGATTATATTTCCCAGTGCTATTCACAAGGCATGTATCCCCTTGGCTACTATCCGCATAACATTCATTTTTTGTGGTCAGCTGCCAGCCTTCTGGGTGCTAGTGATATTGCCATAGATGCCGCAAAAAAGACGGCAGAAAAAGTACCTGAAGGCGAGCTAGTAAACTTGCCCTTTCTTCAGGATTTTGCAGCTACACCATATCTGGCATACACTAGATTTGGAAAATGGAATGACATTTTAACTATTCCAAGTCCAAATCCCGAGATCAAACATTTAAACCTAATTCGTCATTATGCCAGAGGTATAGCTTTTATCAGAAAAGGTAATGTAAAAGAAGCAGAAGAAGAGCTCGAAGCTCTTTCGAGATTAGGTGAAGACGATTCCCTTAAGGACCTTATTGCTACAGCTCACAACAGCTCAGCATCAATCGCTGATATAGCGTATGAGGTAATTGCCGGTGAATTGGCCGCCTTGAAAAAGGATTATCCCACCGCAATAAACCATTTAAAGAATGCTGTGGCAGCAGAAGACAATCTGACATATACAGAACCTGCCGCATGGCATATTCCGACCAGACAAAACCTGGGCGCGATATTGCTTGAAGCCAATGAATACGAAGAAGCTGAGAAAATTTACCGGGAAGATCTCGAAGTTCTTAGGCAAAATGGTTGGTCATTGATGGGGCTTTATAAAAGTCTAAAAGGGCAGGGAAAGATGCAGGAAGCCAATCAAGTCCAGGAAGAATTTAATATGGTATGGAAAGATGCAGATATCGTAATAAGTAATTCGGTCTTGTAACATTGAGTTATGAAATCAAAGAAAATTCTCCTCCCTACTGTCATTTGCATAGCGGGGTTAGCCATATTACTACTTTATTTTCGGAGTTCAATTACTACTAATGAACCCAGGATCTACAATCCTGCGGATCTTAATCCTATGCTTGTAGACTTTGACTATCGGGATGTAAAAAAAGGATATTATGTAAAAGACTTTCGTTTAATAAATCAAAATGCGGATACCATTACCCATGCAGACTATGACGGTAAAATTTACGTGGTCGATTTCTTTTTTACCCGTTGTCCGACTATTTGCCCCTTAATGACGAAAAATATGGAAGAGTTGCAGACACTCTTTTACGATAATGATTTGGTGAAATTACTTTCTATTTCAGTTACTCCAACTTTTGATAGTGTTGAAGTACTAAAGCGATATGCAAAAATCCATAATGCTTCAAGTTCAAAGTGGAATATAACAACCGGAAATAAACAACATATTTATGACCTAGCCCGAAAAAGTTACTTTGCTGTCCTTGATGAGGGCGATGGAGGTTTGCAGGATTTTATCCATACTCCTAATTTTATCCTGGTCGATACACAAAGACAAATCAGAGGGATTTATGATGGTACTCGTTCAGAGGAAATAATACGATTGACCGATGATATTGCCTTACTTTTGAATTAAGAGTTTTATCGCATGTTGATACTCTTCCATCATATCTTCTACGATCTGCGCGGCGGGCTTTATATCGTGAATAACGGCGGAAACCTGTCCGATCTCCAGTTCACCTTCCTTCAAATCACCCTCGAACATTCCGCGTTTCGCCCTGGCCCTGCCCAGCAATTCTCTAAGCTCTTCCGGAGTGGCGCATCGCTGATAGGCTTGTTGTACCTGTTCATAGAATTCATTTTTTAGCATTCTTACAGGAGCAAGCTCTTTTAAGGTAAGCTGGGTATCTCCTTCCTTGGCAGCCACCACTCTTTCTTTAAAACGAACATGAGATGAAGCTTCATCCGAAGCTACAAACCGGCTCCCCACCTGCACCCCTTCTGCGCCCAGAACCATCGCTGCCAGCATAGAACGTCCGGTAGCGATACCCCCGGCAGCTATTAAGGGAATCTCAATTTGTTCTCTCACCGCCGGGATCAAGGTAAGGGTAGTAGTTTCGTCCCTGCCGTTATGTCCTCCTGCTTCAAATCCCTCAGCAACTACAGCATCTACACCGGCCTGTTGCGCTTTCAGGGCGAACTTGACGCTACTGACAACGTGTACTACAGTTATCCCTTTTTCCTTTAGAAAGGATGTCCACGTGGCCGGATTACCTGCAGATGTGAAGACAATAGGCACCTCCAATTCAACAATGATCTCCATGAGTTTATCTATATCCGGATATAACATAGGTACATTTACCCCAAAGGGTTTGGAAGTGGCTTCTTTGCATTTTTGAATGTGTTCCCGAAGTACTTCTGGGTACATACTCCCGGCACCAATCAATCCGAGACCACCGGCGTTGGATACGGCTGAGGCGAGCTTCCACCCACTGGCCCAGATCATTCCGGCCTGAATTATGGGGTATTGTATCCCAAAGAGTTGAATAATTCTATTCGACATGGTTTTTTGTTTCTAAGGAAATCAAGATAAGACAATTCAACGGGGAATCAGGAAATCACGCCCGATCCTATAAGTTCATCCCCAATGTACCAGGCCACGAACTGTCCTTCTGTGATCGCTGATTGTTTTTCAATGAAGTCGACATATATTCCGTGCTCAACCTGGTAGAGGGTAGCTTGCTGCAGGGGTTGTCTGTACCGGATCCTGGCCAATACCTTCATACTTTCGTCCGGATTTAAGGCGAGGTCGGGCCTTATCCAATGTACCTCATCCCCTTTAACAAAGAGGGTTCTGCGGTAAAGTCCGGGATGGGATTTCCCCTGCCCCGTGTAGATCACATTAGAATTGACATCAGTATCAATAACGAATAAGGGTTCTTTGGTTCCCCCAACATCAAGTCCTTTGCGCTGCCCGATTGTAAAGAAGTGGGCTCCCTGGTGTGTACCGACTACCTTACCATCCTTTGGATTGTACTCGGGTTTTTCTGAGTAAAAGGCGAGTTCCTCGGTCTTGTTATTAAATTTAGGGGTACCATTATGATACTGTTGGGCGTCAGCAGGCACTTCCACAATATCGCCTTTTTTTGGCTTTAGTTGCTGTTGCAGGAAATCGGGTAGTCTTACTTTACCTATAAAGCAAAGTCCCTGAGAATCCTTCTTTTCTGCCGTAATTAATTGATTTTCGGCAGCTATTCTGCGTACTTCAGGTTTTGTGAGTTCTCCTACCGGGAACAAGGTTTTGGCCAACTGCTGCTGAGATAGCTGGCATAAAAAATACGACTGGTCTTTGTTAGGGTCTATACCGGCTAGAAGCTGATATTGGAGATTTCCATCTCTATCTTTAGTTTCTCCCTTTCTGCAATAATGGCCTGTAGCAACAAAATCGGCTCCCAGGTCCAGGGCGATTTTCATAAACACATCGAACTTGATCTCCCTGTTACAGAGTACATCCGGATTTGGTGTTCTTCCCATCTCGTATTCTCTGAACATATAGTCGACAATCCTTTCTTTATACTGTACGCTCAGGTCGACCGTCTGAAAGGGTATCCCCAATTTTTCAGCTACGATGAGGGCATCATTACTGTCTTCAAGCCAGGGGCATTCTTCGGAAATAGTTACAGAATCATCGTGCCAGTTCTTCATAAAAAGACCAATAACCTCGTATCCCTGTTGTTTTAACAGATAGGCAGCTACACTACTATCAACTCCTCCCGAAAGTCCGACAACTACTTTTTGCATAATCCTTTTTTCGCGCTGCAAAAATACGAAATATTGTATTTGATCTTCCTTTCTTAAAAGCGAAACACCCCGTATATTTTTGAAAGATTATGAAATGTATTGTTAAATGTTTATTAATATATATTAAACAATGTAAGTTAAATGAAAACATTGGCATATTCCATAACGACTATAAATATGAAGTTTTCTTAATATTTTTCGGGTATTTGTTCGATTAGTTGAGCAATTTGATCTGTTAAAGATTTAATAATTGACTTTTTTTGTTTATTTTTTATAGTATTTTCGTTAAACAGATACTAAAAAATACAGCAATGAAAACAACTTCAAAACTTATCAAAACATGCTTATTAATCATGGCAGTAGTCTTTATGGCTTCCTGTTCAGATGACGATGGTGACAACCCGATTATCGTTACTTCGGATCCCGACATTGTAGATCTTGCCATAGCTACAGATGACCTTAGCAATCTGGTCGCTGCCCTTCAGAGAGCTGAATTGGTGACTGCTCTTCAGGCCGATGGCCCTTTCACCGTTTTTGCCCCAACCAATGCCGCATTTGAAACTTTCCTTCAGGACAACAACTTCGCTACCTTAGAAGATGTACCAGTAGATGTACTGACCCAGGTTCTACTCAACCACGTTGTTGAAGGAGAATTTTTATCTTCAAATCTAACCACGAGCTATGTTTCTTCTCTTTCCACAGCCGGACCAGGAGGAGCGAACCTTAGTTTATACATTGATACCTCCAATAGCGTAACGATCAACGGAATTTCTGATGTAGTTACTCCTGATGTAGAAGCTGAAAACGGAGTTGTACATATTGTAGATGCAGTAATTGGGCTGCCTAATATAGTTGACCACGCCGTAGCGAACGCCGGCCTTACTGAATTGGTAGGTGCCTTGACAGATGGTGGAAATACTACCTTCACTGATTTATTATCTGATGATACTACTGATTTTACGGTATTTGCACCTGTAAATGATGCATTTGCTTCATTTGAAAACCCAAATGGAAATGAACTGGCAAATATCCTTTCCAACCATGTGATAGTTGGAACTGCAGCCTTTTCAAGCGGATTGAGCAACTCCTACGTTTCTACAGCCGGAGTGAATACTGACGAAGATAACCTGAGTCTTTATATCAATACAGATAGTGGAGTTACCTTGAATGGCGTTAGCAATGTTGCAATTGCTGATATTGTAGCTACCAATGGAGTGATCCACGCAGTAGATGCTGTAATCGATGTGCCTACAGTAGTGACATTTGCAGTAGCAGATCCTAATTTCTCTACTCTGGTGAGTGCCCTGACTGAATTGACTCCGGCCACAGATTTTGCCGGAATCCTATCCAGGACAGCAGGTGGCAACGGAGATGGAATCGACCCGGACTTCACCGTATTTGCTCCAACTAACGCTGCTTTTGATGCCCTGGCCGAGATCCCTGAAGAATCAGTATTGACCCAGGTTTTATTGCACCATGTTATAGGTGGAGCCAATGTAAGGTCGGAGGATCTCACTGACGGAATTATGCCAGCTACTCTGGAAGGCGATATGATTACTATCAACCTCCCCGGTACTGGAGACAATATAGCCGATGTAACAGATGGTTCAGGAACTACAGGAATTGGAATCGTAGCTGTAGATGTACAAGCAGGCAATGGCGTAATCCATGTCCTCAACCAGGTGATGATACCAAACACAGGAAACTAAATATTCTATTTTGTTTTGTTCATAAAAATGGCTGCCGAGTGCAGCCATTTTTCTTTTAAATAAAGACAGATCAATTTTGTGTTCTCACCAGACAACAGATTCAAAACGGTTAGCATACAAAAACGACAGCTTGACAACTTAACTTTTTAAAAGGGAGATGAATAATGCATATTTGAAATCCCAAATCTTACCAAACATAACCAACGAAAAAAGCTCCCTTAATTGAGGGAGCTTTTTGCATTTTGTATTCTTTTGAAATGGTCTAGTCCTCCTCCTCGAGCAAATCAATAACTTCATAGCCGTCATCAATTGCCCTGTAAAGGGTCTCGTTTAATTCGTAGGTAGGGATGCCGTCAAAATCCATTTCTTCCGCATCTTCAGGAAGTTCTGTGATCACAGCTCCAATAGGTGCAGAGACAACTTCATATTCATCATCTACATTCTGATAGAAAACGCCTGCAGCGTAATAATAAGCAGCACCTCTTACCATGATGCGGGTTAAGGCTCCTGCTGCCATACGGATCCGGAATCCACGAGGAGGAAAGGCTCGTGCATATACCCCTCTCCGGGCTACGTAATACATAGTCCCAACAGGATAGTACGACACATTGCGCCAGACTCTTGCTCTTGTATTTGCCGGTAGTCTTCTCAGGGTTCTGCGTCTTACTCTTCGTTTCTTCCTTCGGATTTTTCTTTTGGTAGTACGATTTACTTTAACTACCCTATTTGTGCGGCGTTTTACCACCTGGGCCTCAGCCTCAGGAGTATGAAAGAAGAATATCAGCAAGAATGCCGATATAATAAGTTTCCAGTTTTTCATGGGTTTGTTTTTAGTTATTCCTTTATGACTTAATGTTTAGGAAAAGGTTTAATCGTTAAACCCAAAACGATATATACCAGGGATTAGTATACTCTGGAAATCCGTAAAAAGAGTAGAAATCTTATGAAATACCAGAGTTTTACTTTTTCTTTTTCTGTTCCTCTGCCTGCTCCATCATCTCTCTCATCTTCTTCTGAAAACGATTTTCTTTCTTTGGCTTTGCCTTGTTGAGTTGGATCTGAGCGTGGATTTTCTCTTCATTCAGGATAAAGCGTTTAATCGCCAGCATGATAAAGATGGTAATAAGGTTAGAAACAAAATAGTACAAACTTAGTCCACTGGCATAGTTGTTAAAGAAAAACAACATCATCAGAGGAGACAGATACATAATAAACTTCATATTGGGCATCCCCGGTTGTGTTTGCATATTCTGCCCGGTTGTCATCATCATATAGATAAAGATCGCAATTGAGGCCAGGATGGGAAAGAGACTCACATGGTCTCCGTAAAAAGGGATGCTAAACGGTAGCTGCGCAATAGTATCGTAGGACGATAAATCTTCTGCCCATAAAAACGACTTCTGCCTCAAGGCAAATGAAGTTGGAAAAAACATAAACAGGGCGTAGAAGATTGGTAATTGCAATAAAGCCGGCACACAGCCACTCATCGGACTCACTCCTGCCTTGTTGTACAGCTTCATGGTCTCCTGCTGCTTTTTCATTGCATTGTCCTTGTACTTCTCGCTGATCTCTGTGATCTCAGGCTTCAGAACCTTCATCTTTGCCTGGGAGAGGTACGACTTATAAGTAACCGGAGACATCAAAAGTCTCACAATGATGGTCATGACAACAATGGCAATTCCGAAAGGTAGGAAGGAGCTCAGAAATCCATAGAAGGGGGTAAAGATGTGGCGGTTGATCCAACCAAAAATACCCCATCCATAGGGAATGGATTCCACCAATCCCAAATCTTTGTATTTCTCCAGAACATCAATATCCGTTGGGCCGTAATACCAGTTCATGGCATAAGACAACTCTCCACCTTCCATTTGGAGCGGGGCAACTGTAGAATACTCTTTGGTAAACTTTGCTTCCTTACTCTCTTCCTCTACAAGGTTTTTTGAGGTGAGTTCTGCGGTTTCAAAAGGTGTATTTGTCGTAAGTATGGAGCTAAAGAAATGCTGTCTGTACGACAACCATTTTACATTAACTTCGGTTTCTTCATCATCACTCGTTTCCGATAGTTTACTGATCTTCCCATCGTCGTGGTTATATGTCAGACGGGTATACCTGTTGCCGTATTGGATACTTTTATTATGACGTATTCCCTTGAGTTTCCAATTCAGACTGATCGGCTGATTGTCGTTGAAAATACTACTGAGGCCCTGAGAGCGAACCGTAAAACCAAGAAGGTACTCCCCTGGTTTCATTTCGTATCGGTATTCCAGGTACTGTTGAGACCCTACTTTTGCTTTCATTGAAAGCACCTGATTTTCCCCATCCCTGCTCACTACAGGTTCAAAATAAAGGTCTTTCGTATTTATCACCCGGTTGTTTCGGGTCATAAAATTAAGATCAAAGGTGGCGTTCCCATCTTTGATCAGATAGACAGGAATAGAATCATAGGTGACAAATTCCTTTAGTCGAGCTTCAGTAATCTGTCCTCCTTTATTGTTGATTTCCAGGTAAAGAACATCATTTTCCAGGATAGTTGTTCCTTCTATAGCGGGACTAAAACCAAATTCCCCCATGGAATTCCTGTAGTTGGCAAGGGAAGTTGAATCTTGTAAATTGACGGATTGAGTTTCCGCAACGGGTGTCTCTACCTCTGCTTCAACTGCCTTTTCAGCTTGCTGTTGTTGTTCTATTTGGGCTTTCTGGGCTTCAATTTCTTCAGGGGTGGGTTGATTCTGGTAAAACCAGAATAGCAAGATCCCGAAGATCAGGACAAAGCCGATAATTGAATTAAGGTCTAATTTTTTCTCTTCCATCTATTAACTGTCGTATCTACCTATTCTTCATCCTGTATGCAGAATGCGAATGTTTCTTTTTTACGGGTTTGCAAATATAGGCCCAATTGTGGAGTTTATGCCAAACTGGCATTGGTTTGTTGTTTTTTATGGAGCTGAACGGCTTTGATAAATCCAACAAACAAAGGATGGGGATTGGCCACTGTACTTTGGTACTCCGGGTGGTATTGCACCCCGACAAACCAGGGATGATCAGGCAATTCTATGATTTCAACCAGTTGTGTATCACTGTTGATTCCGGAAGCAACCATACCTGCTTTTTCAAATTGTTCTTTAAAATCATTGTTGAATTCATACCTGTGTCTGTGCCTTTCAGATATATGATTTTGTCCGTGATAAACCCTTGAAACCAGGCTTCCTTCTTTTAATTCACAATCCCAGGCGCCAAGACGCATAGTCCCTCCCTTATTGGTGATATGTTTTTGTTCCTCCATAAGACTGATGACCGGGTATGGCGTCTCCTCATCCATTTCGGTAGAATTGGCAGCTTCCAGTCCCAGTACATTACGGCCAAATTCGATCACTGCCATCTGCATGCCCAGACAAATACCCAGGAATGGAATTCCATTCTCTCTTGCATAGCGTACTGCCTTGATCTTTCCTTCAATACCTCTTTCCCCAAAGCCGGGGGCAACAAGTATTCCATCAAGACCCTTCATTTTTTGTTCAAAATTCGCTTTAGTAATATACTCAGAGTGGATCGACCTTACATTTACTTTTACCTCATTAATAGCCCCGGCGTGGATAAACGATTCCAGGATAGATTTGTACGAGTCCTGCAATTCCACATACTTACCGATGAGTCCGACCGTCACCTCACTTTTGGGATGCTTATGCCGGTCGAGGAACTCGTGCCATTGGGAAAGATCGGGTTTGGTATCATCAGGAAGGGCCAGTTTCTTCAAGGCTACTGTGTCGAGGCCTTCCTCCTGCATAAGGATGGGAACATCGTAAATGGTTGAGGCATCTATCGACTGAATAACCGCTTCTCGTTTCACATTACAGAACAAGGCGAGTTTTTCTTTGATCTCATCAGAAAGTTGGTGTTCTGTACGGCACACAAGGATATCGGCCTGGATTCCGCTTTCCATCAGTGTCTTAACAGAGTGCTGAGTGGGTTTTGTCTTTAATTCTCCTGCCGCCGATAAGAATGGAACCAGTGTCAGGTGAATCACAATGGCATTGTTGTCCCCTAATTCCCATTTCAACTGTCTGACAGATTCTATATACGGCAAAGACTCTATATCCCCAACGGTTCCTCCTATCTCTGTTATAATAATGTCGTATTCCCCTGTTTTTCCCAGGAGTTGTATTCGCTCCTTGATCTCATTGGTAATATGAGGAATTACCTGAACTGTTTTCCCAAGAAATTCTCCCCTTCTTTCTTTTTCTATAACAGATTGATATATCCTTCCCGTAGTGACATTATTAGCCTGGGAAGTCTTTACATTGAGGAATCGTTCGTAATGTCCAAGATCGAGATCTGTTTCCGCACCATCATCCGTTACATAGCATTCTCCGTGCTCATAAGGATTTAAGGTCCCGGGATCTACATTGATATAGGGATCTAATTTTTGAATGGTGGTCTTATAACCGCGAGCCTGAAGTAGCTTAGCCAGCGAGGCTGCAATGATTCCTTTGCCTAAAGAAGAAGTTACGCCCCCCGTAACGAATACGTATTTTGTAGCTGCCATTTCGCGCTTCTTGGTTACGGGATTCAAAGATACAAATTGCATCGGCAAATCACGGAGAATCGATTGGAAAATCTTTTCGGATTTTTATAAGAAGGGCTTCCAAACCGTTTTCTTTGACCTCCAGTGCCTCCTTCATCATAAATCCCAGTTTCCCCTCCGGAAATCCTTTGTGCCTGAACCATAGTAAATAGCTTTCGGGTAAATGTACCAGATATCGACCCTTAAATTTACCGAAGGGCATTTTGTAATGAGCCAGTGTGATCAGTTGATCTTTCTCCGGTTTCAATTCCATCCTTAAAATTAAATCTTTTACATTTGAGAAGGAGCAAAATCTGAATTTTATGAAAAGGAGATCTTTTATTACTTCGGCTGCTACTGTGTCAGCTGGTATGGTGGCCGCACCTAAGGTTTGGGGAAAAGACCTGCCGAATTACGATCCGGAAGGACTCAAGGGCAATATTCACCACAGTGCCTGTTACTGGTGCTATAATTCCATCCCTTTAGACCAATTCCTATCCGATCTTGCGGGCCTGAGGGTAAAGGCAATTGATCTTGTAGGCCCGGAAGACTGGCCGCTATTAAAAAAACATAATATCCATGCCTCCATGTGCTGGGGAGCTGAGATTAACTTAACCGATGGTTGGTGCGATCCCAAGTTCCATCCCCAGCTTATAAAAAACTATTCTGAGATGATTCCTAAAGTGGCAGAAGCCGGCTACACCAATCTGATCTGCTTTAGCGGCAGCAGGAGAGGAATGGATGATGAAGAAGGGTTGCAGAATTCAGTTCGGGGTTTAAAGAATATCATGTCACTAGCCGAGAAGCACGGTGTGGTGATACAGATGGAATTACTGAATTCTAAGGTTGATCATGCGGATTATATGTGTGATAAGACAAAATGGGGAGTAGCTTTATGTGATGCCCTGGGATCTGAAAATTTTAAGCTCCTATACGACATTTACCATATGCAGATTATGGAAGGGGATGTGATCAGAACCATAGAACAATACAAGGACTATATCGGGCATTATCATACCGGGGGTAATCCCGGGAGGCATGAGATCGATGAAACCCAGGAACTGTTTTACCCGGCCATTATGAAGGCGATTCTAAAAACAGGATTTAAAGGATATGTCGCCCAGGAATTTATACCCAGCTGGGAGGATAAAATTGCAGCTTTAAAACAGGGAGTCCAGATCTGCGACGTATAATTTTTTGCATTAACCTGCCGTTCTCCTGAGCTCTTCGGCGATCATGGCATTCCACTCTCCCTGCTTTTCTACAGCCCTGGAATAATTGGTTTCTTCATCGTACCTCGATTGAAAATCTCTCAGCTCTTTAATAATACCATTGTAGATATTTTTCATTTCGGCCTTTACGTTTGAGGTGAATCTATACCCCTTAATCTTCCTGCGCATTTTTCTGGCAAAGAGTTCCGAAATATCAAAGTGTAGTTGCTCATGGCTCAGGATGATATCATTGGCCACTTCAGGTCGGTACCAGGAGGCTTCCGGATAGAAATAAGCGTTAACGCTACAATCCACTTCCATCTCTCCTGCCTGCTCAAGGGCGGAAAACTGATAAGCAATACCGCTGGCTGTTGTTGCTGCAACTCTAGAACCGGCCGGGGGAGGTGATTTAAAATCTTCCCAACTCAGTCGGTGCGAAGATTCCCATAATATTGCACCATCTTCCTGGCCATATCCCTGGAACAGAACCAGGAATAGGATAAAAACACCTAAATTTTTTATTAGCTCCAATGGAAATTTATTCTCTTTTCGATATCGGGATGTATACTGTAGAGAACAGGACATGTCCTTGCAGAGTTCTCGAGTATTACACGCTGTTTTTCGGCAAATCCTGCGGGCATGTGCATTTCAATTTCTATTTTACTGATGCGTCTCGGATCAGATGTCATATGTTTTACTACCTCGGCATAAGCTCCGTCAAGAGTGGCATCCCAACTTTTGGCCTTTATTCCCATAACGGTTAGCATACAACTGGCCAAGGCAGTTGCCACAGTGTCGGTGGGTGAAAATGCCTGCCCGAGTCCGTTGTTATCAAGGGGGGCGTCGGTAATAAATTGATTCCCCGATGCGATATGCTCACAAGTTGTCCTGAGATTACCCGTATAGGTTACTTTAGAGGTCATTTGAAGTTGGGGTTATCTGCATTACTCGCATATTTTCATATTTCATTATGTACGTAGCACGATTGAAATATCCCGAGGTAAAAGCCTGAACATAGTCGAATTTATTCCCGGCGTATTCGGTTAGTCCAATAATGCCTGCAGTGCTGAAAAGATTGGGTCTGTATGCTAGTTTCAGCAACAGATCAAGGGTGAGATCAAATCCGCGTACAGCGTACTTGTCAGGATCCCCTCCAAAACGAGCTCTGTACCTTCTCACAAATGCGTCCTCATTTACTTCCCTGTCGATGGAAGGATAGGTGAAATTAAGGTTAGATAAGTGGGAAACCGAGATCACATCGTTTTCAAATGCGCGGTTTTTATTTGTGGTGAACATCCGCACCTGAGTCGTATCCGAAATGGTAGAATTTAGAATTGAACTTACGCTGGAAACCAATTTAAAATTTTCGGTTTCTAAAATCACCCAATTTTCATTGTCAATACTGAGCAGGTTGGTCAGGGCCTCTATATCAACAGAAATATTTTTTTCATCTTCGCTTACTTTCAGTGCTCTGGCCATTGGAAACTTTTCTTGTATCCTGACTCGTGTTGTATCATTTTTCGCATCATTGATGACAATAATATTCTGATCGGTTCTTATGGATTCCATATAATCCAGCATCTTCAGTCTCAATATGCTGTCTGAAGGAACGGAGAAAAATACATTCGGTAAATCAAGGTCGCTCTGGGCACTCAATGGCGCTACAATGGGAACTCCTGCAGGCCCCGCCTGCATGGCAGCTTCTTTCAGGGCTTCCGCCTGTAAGGGACCGATGATCGCATTTACCGCTGATAAGTCCTCCCTAGCCAGAATCGATCTTACTTTTTCCCTGCTCAATTCTGTATCGAAGGTTTTCACTCTGACAGAAATACCTAAATCGGCCAGAGAATCCATCGCGACAAGGGCCCCGCTGTATAAACCAAGGCTGTATTTAAGGGCGTTACTTCGTTCTATAGTACTTTCTACATTCTCAACGTTGTTCAATTCCAGTCGATTCATACGAAAGGGAAGCATCACCATCAGAGAAGGCCTGTTATCCCTGCTAATACTGTCCAGGAGATTTATTTTATCGAGGATCAGGGAATTTCTTACTTCGAGTTTACCTGCTTTTTCCTTTGGCAATTTCAGCACCATACCGGCTTTAAGTCCCCTCGACAAATCGGGATTCAATGCCAGCAATTCGCCGTATCCAATACCGAGCTTTCTGGTGAGGGAAAATTCGGTTTGTTTGGGTTTTACTTCATAAAAAATATAGTTTTCTGCATTGACCTCTTCAGATTTAAGTTTCTTTTGCGGTAGGCGGAGCACCATCCCTTCTTTTAGTCCGCCCTGCTCCAAAATCATCGGATTCAGCCTGATAATTTCCTCAGAGGTTATTCCGTATTCCCCGCTCAGGCTATACATGGTTTTCTTTGGTGGCACTGTGTAGGAAACATAGAGTTCTACTTCCTGCCCTTCCACTGTACTCCCAGGGGGTTTGGGTAATTGCAGCTCCTGCCCTACGGCCAGATAGTTGCTGTTCTTTTCCAGAGATGGATTTAGTGCCACTAAACTATCAACGGTGATCCCGTATTTATGGGCAATGCTCCATCGGGTTTCTTTTGGGGAGACGATGTAGGTCTCAAAATCCTCCGGATTGATTGCATTGGGGTCCTCCTCAATCTCAGGATACACCGGAATCTGGAGTCGCATTCCTTTATCCAAAGGCATACTGTACAGCTCTTTGTTGTACCTCTTTATTTCATCTTCGGAGATTTCGTATCGCCTTGAAATCCCGTACAGGGTTTCTTTTCTGCGGACGCGATGTGTTCTGTAGCTTTCGGGTTCACGCTGAACCTCCTGGACTTCTGGCGTTGTTGTTCCTGAAACATTTCCGGGATTGTCGGGCAGGGGTTTGGTATCTGATGCGCTTGCCTGAAGTGGAATAACAAGAATGGTATTAGGTTTTAAAACATCTCCCTGTTTGATCTCCTTGTTGTATTTGAGGATGTTATAAGGAGTAACCCGGTAGAGCTTTGAGATGCTGTAGAGGGTTTCACCTTCCTTAACGGCGTGTGTTTTAAACTGCTGTGCCTGAACCTGAAAGGCAAACAGAAGAAATAAAACAAGACAATTCAGTACTTTCATCATGTTATATACGTTTATTCCCACTCTATGGTTGCCGGCGGTTTAGAACTTATGTCATAAACCACTCTGTTTACCCCTGGAACCTTATTAATAATGTCATTAGACATTTTTTGCAGGAATTCATAGGGTAAATTTACCCAATCTGCTGTCATTCCGTCTGTGCTTTCTACAGCTCTCAATGCGACGCACTTTTCATAAGTTCTTTCATCTCCCATCACACCTACACTATGCACGGGAAGCAACATAGCACCTGCCTGCCAGACATCGTCGTAAAGGCCCCATTCCCTCAGGCCATCAATAAATATAGCATCCACTTCCTGCAGCATAGCCACTTTCTCCCGGGTAATATCCCCCATAATTCTGATTGCCAGTCCGGGACCCGGAAAAGGGTGTCTGCCAAGGCGTTCATCGGCAATTTCCAAAGTAGCGCCTACCCTTCTCACTTCGTCTTTAAATAACATTTTTAAGGGCTCCACTACTTTTAATTTCATATAATCTGGCAATCCACCAACGTTATGATGGCTTTTAATGGTTGCCGACGGGCCTCCCGAGGCGGAAACCGATTCTATACGGTCTGGGTAAATCGTTCCCTGCGCCAGCCATTTGGCATCCTCCACCTTATGGGCTTCATCGTCAAAGACATCGATAAAGACGCCGCCGATGATCTTGCGTTTCTTCTCAGGATCCTCTTCCCCAGCCAAGGCATCCAAAAAGCGTGCCGAAGCATCAACACCTTTTACGTTTAACCCCATATGCTCGTATTGATCGAGCACTTCTTCGAACTCATTTTTCCTAAGCAGTCCGTTATTGACAAAAATGCAATGCAGGTGTTTACCGATAGCCTTGTGCAATAAGACAGCGGCCACGGTTGAATCCACCCCTCCGGAGAGTCCCAGGATTACTTTGTCATCTCCAATTTCTTTTTTTAATTCCTCTACGGTTGTCTCAACAAAGGCATCGGGCGTCCACGTTTGTTCCAGTCCGGCAATACCGACGAGAAAATTTTCCAGTAACTGTTTCCCATCTTTGGTGTGGTAAACCTCGGGATGAAACTGTATGGCATATATCTTTTCCTGCGCGATCTTGTAGGCTGCAATTTCCACATCAGCCGTGCTGGCCAGCAGTTCTGCCTTTGGAGGTAGTTGCTGTATGGTATCTGAATGGCTCATCCAGACCTGTGATCCGGTTGATATGTTCTTAAAAAAAGGTTCCCCTTCCTTGATTTTTGAAAGTCGGGCTCTGCCGTATTCCCTTGTCTTGGACGGGGCCACATTTCCCCCGTGAAAATGCGCTATATACTGGGCTCCATAGCAGACGCCCAGAAGGGGTATCTTACCTTTTATCCCGTTAAGCTCGGGATGTGGTGCTTCATCGGAACGCACTGAAGAAGGAGATCCCGAAAGAATTACGGCCTTGTATTCAGAGAGATCTTCAGGTAGCTTATTATATGGTTTAATTTCACAATATATATTGAGTTCCCTCACCCGGCGAGCGATGAGCTGGGTGTACTGGGAGCCAAAATCAAGGATAAGGACGTTGTTTTGCATGGGCAAAAATAGCAATTTGAGCTATTTTCGGACCAAGTTTTTTCTATATTTATTATACGGTTATCAACCTTTAAGAAAATGAAACACGCATCCTCCCTGATTTTTGGAATATCGATAATAATTGCAGCCTTCTTTCTTGGCAATGCCTATAAGGATAGAGCCAATCCCCCCAAGATCATCACAGTGACTGGCCTTGGAAACGAGAATTTTACTTCTGATCTTATCGTTTGGGAAGGATATTTTTCAACCTTTAACACCAACCTTAAAGCGGCCTTTGAACAGCTCAATACAGATAAGGAAATAGTGAAGAATTATTTATTATCGAAAGGAATTCCTGAGGCAAATATCATCTTCAATTCGGTTCAGACCGCAGAACAAAGGGACAACAAATACGACAATGGAAATTATATTGGGAGTGTTTTTCGAGGGTATTCCTTAACACAGAGCGTAAAAATCGAATCAAATGATGTAGAGCTCATTGAGGAAGTGGCAAGAGAAATCACTGAATTGCTGAATAAGGGAGTTCAATTTAACTCCTCTCCTCCCAGATATTATTACACCCAATTGGCCGATCTGAAAATTAAAATGATTGCTCAGGCTACGGAAGATGCTCGACTTCGGGCAGAAAAAATAGCAGAAAATTCAGGCGGAGACCTTGGAAATCTTCTCTCAGCCAAAATGGGAGTATTTCAGATAACAGGACAAAACTCAGATGAAGAATACAGTTGGGGCGGGGTTTACAATACTTCAGAAAAGAAAAAAACCGCCTCTATTACCATGCGGCTAGATTACGAAGTGCAATAAATATGAAATTTATAAGAACAATAGGAGGAAAAAGAAAAGCCCTGACCCCTACGGTCAGGGCTTTCAAATCAAAAACCAACCTAAACACATGAATTTTTATGACACTTTGCTAAAATTCTTTTTCAAAGCAATTTATTATAGAACAACTCACTTTAAAAAAACCCTACCTCATCTTCAAAATTTTTATCTTTAATACATAAATAACACATTGATGATTCAAAATTATTTAGAGGAAATTAAAACTGAACTGCAACGGGCTGCCTCTGATAAAGACCACCCTTATCGCTATTTTACCCTGGCCACAGTGGGTTTGGAGCGAGTCGCCCGACTGAGAACTGTCGTATTGCGAAAATTTGAAAAGGATCTGAAACTCATTTTTTATACCGACAGCAGGTCAAAAAAAATGATCCACTTACAGGAAAATAAAAATGTTGGCCTGTTATTTTACAATCCACAGACGCTGACTCAGATTCGAATGGAAGGAATCGCCAATGTAATTCATGATAAGGAGGCTATCTCCCAAGCATGGGATGAAATAGAGCTAAAAGCAAGAAAAGATTATACAACGGTGTCTACACCTGGAACTAGCCTCGACAGTCCTGATCAGTTAGACTACCTCGACGATGAGGATCATTTTTGTATCATTGAAGTCATCCCCTTTAAAATAGAATACCTTCAGTTAAAACGTCCTAATCACATTCGTGTGAATTATTCCCGGGAAAATGATCGGTGGGAGGGCGAATTTATCGTCCCATAGGATCAATGCAATCTAAGGTTCTCCCAGGGTATCTAAAATAACCCTGATGTCTTCTTCTGTAGTGTCCGGGTTTATAAAACAAAAGCGTAATACCGTCTGGTACTCCCCCTCAGATTTCCACAAGGTAGGTGTCACCAAAGCTATCCCATCCCTGTGGTTTCGGTAGGTCCACTCTTTATATTGGTGCGCATTCCAGCCTTCACGCCGGAATAAGACACAAGACAAGCTGGGTGGTCTCACCAGGGATAGTTCTGATCTCCCTTCTATTAATTCACCGGCTTTATTAGCCAATTCTATACCCCGTTCCACAGCCCATTTGTACTTCTCCGTGCCATGAGTAGCAAGAGAAAACCACAGAGGCATTCCCCTTAACCTTCGGGTTAACTGGATCTGGTAATCCGCAGGGTTAAAACCGCTGGCGCCTTCATCTTTAAAAATATCGAGGTATGAGCCCTCCTGAGAATGTGCCTCCAGGGCAAGCGCAGGCTCTTTATATAGGATTGCTCCACAATCATATGGGGAAAAAAGCCATTTATGCGGGTCGATGGTAATACTGTCTGCTTTTTCAATCCCATTAAAAAGATGTCTTACAGATTCCGCAACCAGTGCCCCACCTCCGTAGGCTGCATCTACATGAAACCACAGCTCTTCTTTTTCACAAACGGCGGCAATACCCTGGAGATCATCTATTATTCCGGCATTGGTAGTGCCACCGGTAGCCACAATAGCGAACAAGCGTTCTCGTTTATCAATATCCATCGAATTGATCTGCTCTTGCAGGGCTAAACTGGTCATAGGTCCGTCCGTTTCAACAAGGTGGACATCGGCATCGATCACTTTGGCCATGGCCTTAATGGACGAATGCGCTCCTGAAGAAGTTATAATCAGGCCTTTTTTATTGCAGTTTTCGGGCTTTTTACGCCATTTTTCACGGGCAGTGACCATAGCGGAAAGATTGGCAGCGGTTCCCCCGCTGGTGAACACCCCAAAAGCTCCTGCCGGCATACCCGTAAGGGAAACCAACCATTTCATTGCCTGATTCTCACAGAAAATTCCCCCTGCTCCTTCCATCCAATAGGCTCCGTGGATGCTTGATGCCGATGTAACCAAATCGAACATCACCGCAGCTCGTGTTGGGGAGGCCGGAACAAATGCAAGATGCCTGGGGTGGTCTATAGGGACTGTTGACTTCACAAGTACATCGCGAAACAGCTCAAAAGCCTTCTCCCCTCCTATCCCCTCGGGAGTTATAGTCTCCCCGACCAGGGCAAGCAGCTCTTCTTCCTTTTTGATCTCTCCTAAGGAAGGCGAATTATTGGTGATCCTGTTAATGGCATATTTCATGACATCGAGTGTCATTTCTACCAAATCGATATCTATGTTGTGCATGGGTGGGTTATTAAAATCAATTTATTCGATAAAAAACCTGAAACTTCTGAATCATCAGGGAAATCGAAGAACATAAAATTCCTTTGCCAGCGGATCGAGGGATTTAATGAGCTTAGGAATCAAATCTTCCCCTATGTCGAGATAGAGTTCTGAAAAATTAAGACTGCGTTCCTGAAGAGATTGATTTGGAAATAGTTCATTCTGGATTTCCGTCATCCGAACCACCTGATCTTTCAACTTTCTTTTCTGAGCTTTCAACAGCCTTTTCTCAAGTTTGTCGAGTCCTTTTAATTGTTTTACTTCCTGAGCTTTCACTGCTCCCAGAAAGGATTTGTCTGTTTTCTCTGCCAGCTTATATAGTTCTTTAAATTGCTCTTTCAAGTGATTTCTCTGAGGGCTAAAATCAATGTCTATATTAGAAATTTCACGTATTTTTTTATTGATCAGACGATTCTGGTCCAGGAAAAGGTCGGCTACCTTAAGGTTCATTTTTTGAAGCTTGAGTTGCTGTTTCTCCGTGATCGCCAGGGCTGAATTGCGCAGGAGGAGAATAGGGAAAGGTACTTCAACAGCATCAAAAAAAGATTTCAATTCAAGCCAGTAGGCCAGTTCACCTCCACCCCCGATATAACACAAATTAGGTAGTATTACTTCCTGATAAAGGGGCCTGGCGATTACATTGGGGGAGAATCTCTCCGGATATTGCTCAATTTCCTTTGCAATCTCTTCTTTTGTAAACTCAAGGGCAGTGTTGTTTACATAAAACATCCCATCCTTTTCAAGGATGCGTTCTCGTAGCCCTTCTTTTAAATAAAAATAATTGATCTCCCTGGGATTGACCTGAATATTATATCCTTCTGCAACGGATTCCAGTTTATTTATGGTCTTTGACACCTCTTTAAATGCAATGTTCTGGAACAGATCTTGTCTGATATAGGGAACGAGGGATTGTTTTAATAAGGCATCATCTCCATCTACAATGACAAGGCCTTCTTTTCCAAAAAGTTCATTTGCAAGGTAACGGGTTGCAGAAGCCAGATCCTCGTGTTTGAGGTAAGCTTCTTTAAAAAGGCGTTTCAGTTCAGCGGCAAACTTACCGGCTCCCATTTCAAGAGTAAACATTTCCAGGACCCCGTCTAGCCCCTTTGTAGATAAACTTCCTACTGCGCCTTCTGATTCACGATTCCACTGCAACTTTTTCCCTTTAAAATTGAAGTAATTGATCTCTTCAAAATCGTGATCCTCTGTTGCCATCCAGTATACGGGCACAAAATGATAGTCGGGGTACTGTTTCTTAAGTGTCGTGCAGAGATTAATAGTAGAAATAATCTTGTAAAGAAAGTAAAGAGGACCTGTAAACAGATTCAGCTGATGACCTGTAACGATCGTAAATGTATTGTTTTCCGACAGCAGTTTTATATGTTCCTTCGTTCTGGTCGTTGCCGAAATCTCGCCGTATTGTTTTCTAAGAGCCTTTACCAGGACTGTCCGTTGCTTTTCTGTAAATGACTGTTTTTTTTCCTCTAGTTGTGACTTAAAGGACTCTATGTTTGGGAATCTGGCGTAGAACGGCTTTAATGAGTCAGACTCATCCAGGTAGTCATTGATAAGATCTGAAAAATACCCGGTTTTTCGGAATGGGATTCCTTCTAACTGCATATTGGTTTGTTACTGCTTTTCAAAGATAAGGTTCTGGCGATTCTCATATCCCAAAAATACGTTAAGTTGTTTCAAATTCAATGTAGTTCACGTTTGATGGAATAAAACATGCCTTTTCCTCTATGTTTAGTGCCCGTATCCTGGCTGGTAATTCGAAGTAGATTTCAAATGATCAATTCGATTTAAATCCTTAGATTTGAGATTCGCATCTCATATATTTCCTATGAAAAAACAGATTCTTTCTTTTCTTTTTATACTTCCGTTATTTACTTTTTCTCAGAATATTCAATCCCCTTCAGAATTCCTCGGTTACGAACTGGGAACTCAGTTCTCCAGGCACCATCAGGTGGTTGATTATTACAAATACCTGGCGACTTCAGCAGCTGACCGCGTTCAACTGATACCTTATGGCAAAACTAATGAGAGACGGCCCCTGTTATTGGCTTACGTATCATCGCCGGAAAACATGGAGAATCTCGAGACTATCAGACAAGAGCATCTTCAAAGCACTACAGGCGGAGGAAATGCTTCCAAAGCCATCGTCTGGCTGAGTTACAACGTACACGGGAATGAAAGCGTAAGTACAGAAGCATCAATGCAGACCATCTATGAGTTGCTGACCACTAAAAAGGAATATCTGGAAAACACCGTTGTCATCATCGATCCTTGTATAAACCCCGATGGTCGCGATCGTTATGTTAACTTCTACAATTCATTTAAGAATACCCCCTACCAGGTAAACCCTGATAGCAAAGAGCACCATGAGGGCTGGTTAAGCGGGCGCGCCAATCACTATATGTTCGATCTCAATCGGGATTGGGCGTGGCTAACCCAGGTGGAGAGTCGGCAACGACTAGTAATGTACAATCAGTGGCTACCTCACGTACACGTGGATTTCCACGAGCAAGGTGTTGATAATCCCTACTTTTTTGCCCCTTCGGCCGAGCCTTATCACGAAGTGGTTACCCCCTTCCAACGGTCCTTCCAGGAGACTCTTGGCAGAAATCATGCAAAGTATTTTGATGCAAATGGCTGGTTCTATTTTACCAAGGAGCGCTTTGATCTCTTCTATCCCAGTTATGGCGATACTTATCCTACCTATAACGGGGCCATAGGGATGACTTATGAACAGGGCGGCAGCGGACGTGCCGGTCTGGGAGTAAAAACCAGTATAGGAGACACCCTAACACTAAAAGACAGAATAGCCCATCATCATACTACAGGTTTATCAACTATTGAGGTAGCTTCTCAGAATACAACAAGTCTTAACGAGGAGTTCAGAAAATTTTATCAACCCAAGAATTTTAAGTACAATAGCTATGTACTCAATGGCAATTCTGACCATATCAATGCACTGGCCAGCTTATTGGAACAGCATAAAATCGAATATGGCAGAGGGACCAACGGACAGGTCAAAGGCTTCGATTATAAGTCGGGTAAAAGCGGGAGCTTACAAATGAATTCCAACAGCCTGGTAGTATCAACGAATCAGGCCAAGGGCACCATGGTGAAAGTATTGTTCGAGCCAGACGCTGCATTAAGTGATTCCCTTACCTATGATATTACGGCCTGGTCTTTGCCTTATGCCTACGGACTGGATGCCATCGCATCGAATAGCATTGTAAAGTCGGTCCCACTACAAAATATGCAGAGCTATCCAAAGCCAGCTGCAGATTCCTATGCCTATGTTACCGATTGGAATAGTATGGAAGATGCGCGTTTTCTGGCTCAACTTCTCAATGCCGGTATAAAGGTGAGAACATCCCACTTACCTTTCACCCTGGAGGGGAATACTTTTAATAGGGGCAGCCTTATTATTACAAGGGCTGATAACCCTGATAGCACAAGTATAAATCGATTTTTCGAAATCATAAGCGAATTCCCACAAAAGGAGGTCACTGCTGTTTCAACCGGTTTTGTAGACAAGGGAAAAGACTTTGGTTCCAGTGAGGTTAAGATGATAAATCCGGCAAAAATAGCGGTCCTATCAGGGGAACCCACCTCATCTCTGAGTTTCGGAGAAGTGTGGCATTTCTTTGAACAACAACTCAATTATCCGCTGACGGTACTTGATGCAGATTATTTCAGAAGGGTGGATCTTTCAGAATACGACGTACTAGTCCTTCCAAATGGACGGGGTTACCGTAGCTTTCTGGATGATGGCGTATTGTCCAAGATTAAAAGTTGGGTTGAAAGCGGGGGCCGATTGATCGCCATGGCCGATGCTATAACCACGTTGGAAGGGAAAGAAGGATTCGGGATTAAAGCCAGGGAGAATTCAAAGGAGGAGAGCGATAATGAGGAAGAACCCGGATTATACGAGGATATGCAACGCGAACGTATGAAGCATCAGATCACCGGGGCCATATTCAAAACAAAGGTAGACCCAACACATCCGCTGGCCTTCGGATACGGAGATACTTACTACAGTCTGAAACTTGGCAATGCACGTTATGAATATCTGAAATACGGGACTGTTTCTTATCTGGAAGAGAATACCCGACCAATGTCTGGTTTCGCAGGAAGCGAAGCGCAAAAAATGATTGCAAACACCCTTGTATTTGGCGTAGAAAACAACGGACGTGGTCAAGTAGTCTATATGGTCGACAATCCTTTGTTCAGGGGGTTCTGGGAAAATGGCAAACTCTTTTTTGTCAACGCCTTATTTATGTTGGATTAATCAGAATATGCAATGACACATTACAAAGTAGAAACACTCGTTTATTATTCAAAATTATTCGCCGGACGCAATCATATCCTTGAAGCATCTAAAAAAGGAATACAGGATAAATTGAATAAGTATTCAGCAGACGGGTGGAAACTTACCTCCACAGATGCTACCCATTTCGGGGCGGCGATGTATATCTATTTATATTTTGAAAAATAGTCCTTAATAGAGCATAAAGGCCATAAAAATTATTCCTACGAAAGCCATAGGAAGTATCAACAACATATAGATAAAGGAAATAATATTGGCTTTGATAAAAGCACCAATCCAGCTGCTTCGATAAAAATTCCGCAGGGCGATGATCAGGTACAACAGGTACGACAGGGTAATTATTACTTCAAGCCAAACAGGAACATCAAATATCTTATTTGCGAGTATGATTATACAAAATGCCGTAAATAAAAAGGTGAAGAAGTAAAAACTGAACACCATATGATGTGCAAAATTCCCACGTCTCCAGTAAAACACCTTTAAAAGGAGGGCAAACAGGGGCATCAGTAAAAACATTGCAATGGGAATAGTATCGTAGAAGGTCTGTAATATCCCCCCTCCTCTCTGCACATAGAGTTTCAGCATTTGTTCATAAAACCGGCGGTTAAGACCAGTGGCATCTTCCTCCATTCCCATAGCCATCAGTTTTTCCTGCTGAGGTGCGCCAATAGCGATAAGGGAATCGAGCACCTCCTTGTCAAAATCTAAAGTCATCCCCTGGTTCATACTGGTTGGGTTCTCAGCAGTTTCTGTCATCACAGAATCGATAACGTTGAGATCCTCGTCTGAGATACCCCATTTGTCTTTATTTTTTTTGATCATGTCCTTTGTCTTGATCAATTGCAGTGAATCTTTGGAACTCAGTTTAATGCTGTCAGGTGCAATTTCTAACTCCGGTTTGTCCATCCCCTTTTTAAAAGCTTCAGACATTTCATTGTCGGCCTTACGGATGTTAAAAGAAAAGAGAAAGAAAAAAAGGACCGAGATAAATAAATAGAATTGGGCAGGATGCAGGTATTTAAGCCTTTTTCCATCCACAAACCTCCTGGCCAGGATTCCGGGCTTGAACATCAAGGGGATAAAACTTCGGAA
Source organism: Muriicola sp. E247 (assembly GCF_041358175.1). Lineage (NCBI taxonomy): Bacteria > Pseudomonadati > Bacteroidota > Flavobacteriia > Flavobacteriales > Flavobacteriaceae > Muriicola > Muriicola sp. E247. The sequence continues at coordinate 184,001 of NZ_JBGKBE010000003.1, read as the reverse complement.
GAATCTCGCATCAACCGAGAAATAATCACTGATGGTCTTGCTGAATAGAACACCGAAAGTGAGATTATCCGAAATTTCCTGCCCGCAGCGGGGGCAGAATTCATAGGAGGGTTCCAGGATATTGTCACAGTTCTTACAACGGGGTTGGTCGGCCATCGGTTGATTTTTGTATAAAATTAGAAAAAAGATTGGTTCTGGCAGGAACTAAATAATTTCGGCATTGAATTTAAGGTCCTTACATAGGATTTAGCACCATTGGGCCTTTATTTCTCAAATACTATATTTGAGAGAAGTACAAAACATCGTAAGATTTTGGGAGCTGCTGAAATTTCGACTTTTTTAAAAACCTGGGAAGACCATTGTAATGAGAAAGGAGATCCCAATATTGCCGAAGGTCAAACAGCTTATATGCGAAACCAGTTCGGTTTTTACGGGCTAAAATCACAGGTACGAAGGGAAATCCAGAAAATAGTATTTCAGAAACACCTCTTACCTCCGCGAGATGATATACCCACAGTAGTCACCGAGCTCTGGAACAAACCTGAACGGGAAAATCAATACATGGCTCAGGAATTAGCAAAGAAGTGCCTGAAACCCTTGAGAATGGAAGATAACACACTCTTCGAATATATGATTACGCATAAATCCTGGTGGGATACTGTAGATTTTATTGCGGCAAATCTTGTAGGGCCGTATTTTAAATCCTTTCCCGGACAAAGAGAAAAGATCACAGGGAAATGGCTGTCTAGCAATAATATGTGGTTGCAACGCTCTGTACTTCTTTTTCAATTAAAATACAAGGATTCCCTGGACACCGATTTCCTGGCTGACACCATTCATAGTCTTACTGGAAGTGAGGAATTTTTTATCAACAAGGCTATTGGCTGGATCCTGCGGGAATACAGTAAAACCAATCCGCAATGGGTCAGACAGTTTGTACAAGCTACTTCCTTACACCCGCTGAGTAAGAGGGAAGGGCTGAGGCTGATCAGCTGAAACAAATCCGTCTTATTAGTGCCATTTAATTGCTCGATGCCGCAACCTTTTTTACCAGCCTGCCAACGGTAAGGCCCTGAATCATTATCGAAAAGACTACTACCACGTAGGTGATCAGCAAGAAGAGATCCCTGTTCATGGCTTCGGTAAGGCCCAAAGCCAGTGCGATGGAAATAGCCCCCCTGAGGCCACCCCAGGTCATGATAATGTCTGTTCTCGGGACAAATTCGAGTTTCTTTTTAAAAAAGGTGATCGGAAGTAGCAGAGAAATATAACGGCAGATAAGTACAACAGGAATCGCAATAAGCCCGGCAATAAGATAATCAGCTGTATAAGTCAGAACCAGTATCTCCATCCCCAAAAGAACAAATAACAAGGTGTTAAGCAGGATATCAATCAATTCCCAGAACTTATCGACATAAATTATAGTGTTTTCAGACATTGCACTTTCTCTCAACCGATCATTCCCGATAAGTAATCCGGCTACAACCATAGCCAGGGGCGCAGATACATGAAGCTTATGAGCGATCACTGTACCGGTCATTACAGTAGCCAGGGTAATAATTACCTCAATATCATAGTCGTCAATAGTCCTCATCAGTCGGTAAGTCACCCATCCCAGCAACAAGCCCAGGACAACTCCCCCCAACACCTCAATCCCAAATAACTCAACAACGCTCCAGGCTGAAACAGCTTCTTCAGACGGACTGGCTATTTCAAATAGGGTAAGAAATACCACCACTCCTACCCCGTCATTGAACAGGGATTCACCAACGATTTTAGTTTCCAATTTTTTCGGTACCCCCGCCTGTTTTAGAATTCCAAGAACTGCAATTGGATCTGTAGGGGAGATCAAAGCACCAAAGAGCAAACACTGAATGTAGGGAACATTCATGCCCATTATCATCAGGATATAATAGACCAAGGTCCCTACCAGGAAGGTGGAAGTAATCACCCCCAGGGTAGAAAAGCTCAGGATAGGCCACCTGTGTTTTCTCAATTGCTCAAAATCGGTATGCATAGCCCCGGCAAAAAGCAGGAAACTCAGCATCACATCCAGCAATACCGTCTTAAAGTCGATTTGCGACAAAATATACCGTTCAGCATTCAGCAAGGTAGGATCTACATAACTCAGGGCAAAAACAGCCAGGGTAAAGATGATGGTGATAAACATCAGGCCTATGGTATTAGGCATTTTAAGAAATCGGACATTGATATAGCCGAAGACTGCCGATAAAAAAACAAGAATAGCCGTAATTGTAAATAGGTCCATCTGCATCTGTCAAATGTAATCGTCCTACGGGATATGACAAAAAGACCAAAGGAATTTTTCCTGAGTAAAATCTATAACCATTGGTAGACATATTAAATGTCGGAAGAGGTAAGAAAGGCTAAAAACTATTGACTATTGAATTTGATAATTGCCAATTAATTCCGACCTTCAGATAGTGTAAACAAGTTCATTTTAAGGTTCTATTTTGATGTGTTTACAGTGAGATTAGAACAACTGAATTTCAAGCTTATATCTGATTTTGGATTATTCGAATTATGAATTTCATAGACTATTACAAAATACTGGGCGTATCGAAAAATGCTAGTCAGGCTGACATAAAAAAAGCCTACAGAAAATTAGCCCGCAAGTACCATCCGGATGTCAATCCCGGAGATAAAGAAGCGGAGAGGAAGTTTAAAGAAATTAATGAGGCACATGAAGTACTGAGCAATAGCGAAAATAGGGTAAAGTACGATGAATACGGAAAAGACTGGCAACACGCTGAAGCCTTTGAAAAAGCAAAGCAGGAACAAGCCACGTACCAGAGGAGTAGGGCTACCCATGAATCTTTTTCAGAAGATGATTTTTCTGATTTTTTTAGTTCGATGTTTGGGGGCAGGACAGGCAGACGCGGCAGTAGCATGCAATTTCGAGGACAGGATCTCAATGCAGAGCTGGAACTTTCGCTGGAAGATGTCTACAGAACTCATAAACGAACGCTTACGGTAAATGACAGGAAGATTCGGCTTACCATCCCTGCCGGGGTGCGGAACGGGCAGGTGATAAAGATCAAAAACCATGGCGCCGAAGGGATCAATGGGGGGCCCAGGGGAGATCTCCACATCAGGTTTTCAATTTGGAACAACACAAAATTCAGACGGGATGGAGACAATCTTTACTCTACGGTAAAGCTCGATCTCTACAAGGCCCTGCTGGGAGGTGAGATCCTGGTTGATACATTCGACGGGAAGGTAAAATTGAGGGTTAAACCTGAGACTCCCAATGGAACTCAGGTAAAACTGAAAGGTAAAGGGTTTCCTGTTTATAAAAAGGAAGGTAAATACGGTGACTTGTTTATAACCTATGATATTCAGCTCCCTGAAAATTTAAGTTCCAGAGAGAAGGATTTATTTAAAGAACTCGCTAAACTAAGATCATGATGAACCCAAAAGACTTTTTCCCGGTTGGCAAACTTTGTGAGCTTTACGATCTCGAATATTCCTTTTTTCAGGAAATGAATGAGTTTGGCCTTATCGAATTAGAAGTGTATAGTGGGGAACGGTATATTCATCAGGATGCACTCTATGTAGTAGAGAAAATCATTCGTATTCATCGCGATTTACATATTAATCTGGAAGGAATCGATGTGGTGATGAACATGCTGAGACGGCAGGAAGTGTTAGAAGAGGAATTACTGCAACTTAAAAATAAATTAAGGAGATACGATGATTCGATCTAGTATGCTTAGTGATCATCCCTATGTCTTTTTAGTACATATGAATTAATTATGAACCGGCCATAGAAAAGCCACAGTACCCTTTGATTTTAAAACTATGGATTTGATTTTTCTCACTGGCTTTCACACCTCTATCACCCTCATTTGTATCGTAGGGCTTGCCGTAGTAGTTTCTGGCTTCCTCTTAAAAAAGATAAAGCAGCCTACCCTCATAGCCTACATACTCCTGGGGGTTTTGATAGGACAATACGGTTTCGATTTGATAGGCGATGAGACTAACATCAGATACGTTGGTGAGCTGGGGATCATACTTTTATTTTTCTTTATCGGGATGGAGATCGATTTGTATTCCTTTGTGGGAAATTGGCGACTGGCCCTTTTCGGGACGCTGGGACAGTTCCTTCTGAGTATCGGAGCTGTATGGGGAATTGGTTTGCTATTTGGATGGGATACCACCCGGATTTTGGTTCTGGGTTTTGTCATTGCCTTGTCTAGTTCTGCGGTCATCTTTAAGTTGCTTGAGGACAAGGATTTATTAGACAAAAAAATAGGACAGAACGTTTCCAGTATTCTACTGGCCCAGGATATTGCCATTGCCCCTATCCTGATCCTTATTTCGATTTTCAGCGGGGAGAATACCTCTACAGAATCCATTCTTTTGAAAATCATTGGCGGTATTTTGATCATTTCTACCATTATTTACATCTATGTGAGAAAAGAAATCACCTGGTTGCCCTTTAGAAAGTCGATCATGAAGGACCATGAGTTACAGGTTTTTCTGGCCCTGTTCTTTTGTTTTGCCGGTGCAGTAGTTGCAGGGATGTTTGGAATATCAGAAGCCCTGGGAGCTTTTGTAGGCGGACTCATAATGCATGCGGGGAAGGCAACACGATGGATACACGACGCCATTCATTCCTTCAGAATCCTTTTTGTGGCCGTTTTCTTTATCAGTATCGGCGCGCAGATTAACATTACCTTCCTGCTCGACAATCTTCTTCCGCTGGGATTGGTCCTCGTCGCTGTTTTTGGACTTAATCATGCCATAAATACTCTTATTTTAAAAATGTACAACAACTCGTGGAGGGAAGCTATTTTTGGAGGTGCAATGCTGGCACAGATAGGGGAATTGAGTTTCCTGATATGTATAACAGCATTAAACCTTGAGATACTTACAGATTACGCCTATGATTTTACAATATCCCTGATCTCACTTACCATTGGGATTAGTCCGTTCTGGATTCTTTTAACAGAAAAGATCAGTGCCAGAAAAAAGGAAATCGCTGCCTAAATTGGTATTTTAAGCTTCGTTAGTGGAAGGAAGAAGCATTATTTATAGACGAATATGAATACTATTTTAAACAAAGAGGATCATTATCTGGGTCGTAGCGGTTGGCTAAGGGCATCCATCCTCGGTGCCAACGATGGAATTTTATCTACTGCAAGTCTTATTATTGGGGTGGCTGCTGCTAACGTAAGCCGAGAGCCCATTGTCCTGGCCGGTGTAGCCGGACTGGTGGCAGGTGCCCTGTCTATGGCCGCCGGGGAATACGTATCGGTAAGTTCACAAACCGATATAGAAACCTCAGACCTTGCCAGAGAGGAAAAAGAACTCAGGGAAATGCCACAGGAGGAATTGAAAGAACTCGCTGATATTTATAAAGCAAGGGGTCTGAGCCCCGAACTGGCCATGCGTGTAGCCCAAGAAATGACAGAACACGATGCCCTTGGCGCTCATGCAAGGGATGAACTGGGAATCAATAGTCTAACCAGAGCCAGACCTTTACAGGCCGCTTTTGCCTCAGGAGCATCTTTTATTTTCGGCGGATTGCTCCCGGTAATTACTTCCATGCTCCTACCATTAAAATATATGATCTACTGGCAATATATCTTAACGACCATATTCCTTATTATCCTGGGAGCATATGCGGCGAAAGCGGGAGGATCGAGTGTTAAAAAAGCGGTGTTGCGCATCACTTTCTGGGGAACTATTGCGATGGGAGTGACCGCCTATATCGGCCATTTGTTTGGTGTATCCCTGGGCTAAAGCCATATTCGGCCCTGCATATATGTCTTAGGATGCCAGGCAATTGGAAATATAAGATACGGAAGCCAATTACTGGAATACCTCAAATCGATAAAAAATAAAAAGCATGAATAAAAAGACGCCTGAGATGATTGGTAACCGCTATGTACTGGCTGTTAAGGACATTACAGTTTCAGCAAAATATTACCAGGAAAAATTAGGACTTCAAAGTGTATGGCATGGAGAAGGCTGGCATTTTTTAAAGCGGGATTCCATTTTTGTCATGCTTGGGGAATGTCCGGACGATCGGTCGGCCTTTGAAACAAAGAATCACTCTTATTTTGCATACATAGATGTAGAGGGCATTGATCAACTTCATGCTGAATACTTAAAAAAAGGTGTAGACATTATCTATCCGCTCAAAGACCAGCCCTGGGAGCAACGAGAATTTGGAATACAGACTGTTGACGGCCACAGGATCATGTTTGGACAGAAAATTTGATCCAGACAAAAAACCGCCGATATACGAGATACCGGCGGCTACACTAAAAATAACCAACCAAACAACTAACTTTTATCTGTAATCTACATAACGGGTAATACCACTGTATCCACTACATGTATAACTCCATTAGACTGATTGACATCACTTATGGATACTGTGGAAATATTTCCTGAAGCATCCTTCAATTGTACTTTTTTCCCTTTTAACATTGCAGTTAACATAGCGCCGTTAACGGTTGAAAATGTAGCCTTGCCATTTCCTTTCTTAATAGCATCAATAATGTCAGATGCGCTGTATTTACCGGCTAAAACGTGATATGTGAGTACTGCCTGTAGAGTGGGTTTGTTTTGTGGCTCCAATAAAGAGCTCACTGTACCCTCAGGTAGTTTCTCAAATGCTTTGTTTGTTGGTGCAAACACAGTAAACGGGCCATCACCCTGGAGGGTTTCCACCAATCCGGCTGCTTTAACTGCTGCAACCAGCGTTGTGTGGTCCTTTGAATTCACAGCATTGGAAACGATATCCTTGGTGGGATACATAGCGGCACCACCTACCATTTTGGTATTCCCGTCCATTTTGGCCTGTTGTCCTGTCAGGGAACCGGCAGATAATACTAAAACAGCCAGGGCTGCTAATTGATACATTTTAAAGATTTTCATGATAATTTATTTAAATTTAGAATTCACCTTACCTACGGAAACAAGATGTCAGGGTTTGGTATTTTTATCAGTTTTGTGAATTTTTAACATAATTCGTCTGGTCAGCCCTCTATTCAGAAAGAATGAAAAAATCAGATTCCCCTATTATAATCAAGGTTAATTTTAATAAAGGTCAGGGCATCCTATGGAATGCCCTTACACAGCTTTCTGAAATGAAGAAGTGGTACTTTGAAGTCCTGAAAACATTTGAAGCCCGGGAGGGGTTTAAAACTTCTTTTAAGGTTTCTTCTGAAGACCGGATGTTTACACATAAATGGAAGGTTATTGAGGTAATCCCCGGACAAAAAATTACCTATAGCTGGCAATTTGATGAATATCCCGGAAAATCCACCTCAACTTTTGAGATTTCCGGAAACGAGCATAAAAGTGAATTAACTCTGACCGTTCTGGTGCAGGAAGACTTCCCTTCAGGAATTCCCGAATTCAAAAGGGAAAGCTGTATTAGTGGGTGGGAATACTTCCTAAAGGGTAATTTAAAAGACTATCTTTCTGCCTAATCAGCATTTCATCTAATGCAGAAGAAAAAAGTCCTGCCCATAATTGTATTGTCTCAGTTTTTTTGTACCTCCCTATGGTTTGCAGGAAACGGGGTTCTGGACGAACTAATTTCTGATTATAATCTAAAAATTCAGGCCCTGGGGCATCTGGTTTCGGCGGTGCAATTCGGCTTTATCCTTGGCACGCTGCTTTTTGCCACTTTGACGATTGCAGACCGTTACTCACCATCAAAGGTGTTTTTTACTTCCGCTGTGATAGCTGCTATTTTTAACCTCGGTATGCTTTGGGAGGGAAATACCCTCTTAACCTTGGTGGGGTCGAGATTTTTGACAGGTTTTTTTCTTGCCGGAATTTATCCGGTAGGGATGAAAATCGCGGCGGACTATTTTAAAGAAGGCCTTGGAAGGTCGCTGTCCTTTTTAGTAGGTGCCCTGGTTCTAGGCACTGCCCTACCCCATCTCCTGGCCGACAGTTCCCTTTTTACTCAATGGAAATGGGTGATTATCAGTACAAGCTTCCTCTCTTTTGCTGGTGGAGTACTCGTTGTTTTGAATTTATCAGACGGACCTTACAGGAAATCGGCACAACAACTGAAATTACAGGCAGCTTTTACCATCTTCAAAAATCAAGAATTGAAAAAGGCAGCCTTAGGTTATTTTGGTCATATGTGGGAACTCTATGCCTTCTGGGCTTTTGTACCCCTTATATTTAAGACGTATCAGGAACTTCATCAGGTTGTTCTGCCTATCTCACTCTGGTCCTTCATAATAATTGCAATTGGAAGTGTTGGTTGTGTTATAGGGGGGATTTGTTCTGAATATTTCGGATTGAAAAAAGTAGCCTCCTGGTCGCTTTTTATATCCTGTCTGTGTTGCCTTCTTTCGCCCCTGTTCTTTTATCAGCCCTATACATCTGTATTCCTGGTTTTTCTTTTGATATGGGGAATGACGGTGATTGCAGATTCTCCTTTGTTTTCTACTCTGGTAGCCAACCACGCTGATGGGCCTTTAAAAGGATCGGCCCTTACCCTGGTCAATTGCATAGGGTTCGCCATTACCATTTTGAGTATTCAATTACTCAACAGCTTTCAGGGTTCATATCCTCTTACTTCGATCTACATGATGCTTGGGATAGGTCCGATGGTAGGTTTATGGGCCCTGAATAAAAAATAAAATCCTTTTCCTGCTTGCTGAAAAGTTTTAATTTAGAGGTACTCCATCTGATGTAAGAATACCAAAAATAAATTCAGGAAATGAAGAAAATTGTCTTTCTCCTCATGATTTGTCTGTTCAGCACCATGTGTCGGACAAAGAATTCCGAAAATACCGTCACAGAACCTACAGGCACTGAAAACCTTGCCTATAAATGGGGCCAGTTATCCCTGGAGGCAACTGCTCTTGATACCGAACGATTTAATCCCAGGCCAACGATCACTTCGAGATATCTGGGCCTGATATGGACTGCCGTATTCGATGCCTGGAGCAGATTCGACGAAAAAGCCATTCCGGTGTATTTAAGTCAAGTTCCCAGAAGACCACTGGAAGAACATTCCTTGGAAAATAAGCAAATCGCTATCAGCTATGCCGCGTATCGGGCAATGAGCGAGTATTATTATTCAGATAAGGAGCTTTTTACAGATTTCATTAAAGAACTGGGGCTGGATCCTGACAATAATACTCTTGACCCCACTACTCCCGAAGGAATCGGCAACCTGGCGGCAAAAGCAGTAATTGAAGCCCGACACGGAGATGGGGCTAACCAATACGGAGAGGAAGAAGGGTCTCAAAATAAACCATATCACAATTATGTCGGGTATGAACCCGTCAACTCAGCAGATGAGAACGTGGATCCCAACAGGTGGCAACCTAAATACTTCTCAGATGGTAAGGGGGGATATTTTGCCCCTGGCTGTTTAACACCTTATTGGGATAAGGTAAAACCTATCGGACTTAAATCTGCGGATCAATTCAGGCCCGGACCACCACCCATGATCGGTAGCAGTCAACTGGAAGAAGAAGTGGCAGAAGTAATTGCACTGCAGGCGAATTTATCGGATCATGATAAGGCTTTGGTTGAATTTATGCGAGACGGACCCCAATCGGTACAACAGGCCGGCCACTGGCTGAAATTCGCCCAGGATGTCTCACGCCGGGACAAACATACGTTAGATGAGGATGTGAAAATGTACTTCCTCAATCAGGTTGTGGCCATGGATGCCTTTATTGCCTCCTGGGATTCAAAGATGTTTTATGACTATGCCCGGCCCTACGCCCTTGTACATAAATACTATGAAAATGAAATCATCAAAGCCTGGGGAGGAGAAGGAAAAGGAATGATGGAAATTGAAGGGAAACAATGGAGACCTTATTCTCCGGAAACCTTCCTGTGTCCACCCTTTCCCAGTTATGTTTCAGGGCATAGTACCATTAGTGGAGCCTGTGCAGAAGCCTTAAGACTCTGGACCGGAAGTGATGAATTTGGTGAAAAGGTAACTCTTGTAGCCGGCGCTCTTACAGAGCCAGACAATCTTGGAGATACTGTAGTTCTGGAATTTCCCACCTTTACCAAAACGGCTGAAATGGCCGGAATATCAAGAGTTATGGGCGGCTATCATATCCAGGCTGATAATGTAGCCGGACTTCAGCTGGGAAGGGATGTTGCCCGAGAGGTATGGGAATTTTATAAGGAACATACAGGCGAACTATAGGTTCACACGGGCTCGAGAGAAAAGGCGACAACCTGGTATAGTCAGGCAAATAGCTATTTAGCTACATTTACCGATCTTGTTTCGCGTATTACAGTGACTTTAACCTGCCCGGGATACGTCATATCAGTTTGTATCTTCTGTGATATTTCAAATGATAACTGGGCCGCTTTTTCGTCACTTACTTTCTCGCTTTCTACTATCACCCTTAATTCTCTTCCGGCCTGAATAGCATATGCTTTCTGAACACCTCCGAAGCCGAAAGCGATATCTTCCAGATCCTTTAATCGTTGTATATACGAATCGAGTACCTGTCTTCTGGCACCGGGTCTTGCCCCGCTAATGGCATCACATACCTGGATAATGGGTGAGATCAGTGTTTTCATTTCGATCTCATCGTGGTGGGCTCCAATGGCATTGCAAACATCGGGTTTCTCTCCATATTTCTCGGCCCACTGCATCCCCAATATCGCATGCGGTGTTTCCAGTTCGGTCTCGGTATTCGGTACTTTACCGATATCATGCAGTAGTCCGGCTCTCTTGGCTAACTTTGGATTTAAGCCCAGTTCAGCAGCCATTACCCCACATAATTTCGCGACCTCTCTTGAGTGCTGAAGGAGGTTTTGCCCATATGAGGATCGGTATTTCATCCGTCCAACCGCCTTGATCAGCTCGGGATGTAACCCGTGAATTCCAAGGTCGATAACAGTTCTTTTCCCTATTTCAACTATCTCCTGTTCAATCTGTTTTTCTGTTTTACGAACCACTTCTTCAATGCGAGCAGGGTGAATTCGTCCGTCGGTAACCAACTTGTGCAGGGATAAACGCGCAACTTCCCGTCGTACGGAATCAAAACACGAAAGGATGATGGCTTCCGGTGTATCGTCTACAATTATTTCCACTCCCGTAACTGCTTCCAGGGCACGGATATTTCTTCCTTCTCTTCCTATGATTCGACCTTTGACATCATCAGATTCCAGGTTAAATACGGAAACACAATTCTCCACGGCTTCTTCAGTCCCGATGCGCTGAATGGTATTGATCACAATTTTCTTGGCTTCCTGCTGGGCTGTGAGCTTGGCTTCTTCCAGCGTAGTCTGCATAAAAGCCATGGCATCTGATTTCGCCGTTTCTTTTAAAGACTCTAGCAACTGATTTGTTGCATCTTCCGCTGAAAGACCTGAAATAACCTCCAGTTGCTGTACCTGACTCCTGTGTAATTTCTCTACCTCGGTCTGCTTTTTTTCATATACCTCCGCTTTATGGTCGAGGTCCTGAATTTTACTTTCCAGCTGCTCATTGAGCTTTTTGTTTCTGGCCAGTTCACTGCTTACCTGAGACTCTTTGTCCCTTGTTCGTTTTTCGGATTCGGAAATCTTCTTTTCCTTGTTGATGATGACCTTTTCATGTTCGGCCTTCAATTCCAGGAATTTCTCCTTAGCCTGAAATATCTTGTCTTTTTTGATATTTTCCCCTTCAACTTCTGCATTTTTAAGAAGGGCTGTGGCCTCCTTTTTTGCTGATGCCAAAGTTTTTGACGCCTTCCCTTTTTCAAGGAATTTGGCTATGATGAAGCCTATGAGTAAACCTACGGCTCCGGCGATGAGTATTGTTGTAGTATCCATGAGTTAGTTTAATTTTAGAATGGGATATCCCTTTCTGCTGTTTATCCGAGATCAATCACCCCTAATAACATGAGGTATTTCCCGGGTTTTATTCCAATTTTTCGTTTCGAAAAAAAGAATAAAAAAAGCCCACATTGATGGAAGTTTTGTACAAACTCCTATAGACAGGTTTAGGGCTAACAGACTGCTCAAGGATCCTTTACGAGAAGGCCTGCTTTTACAATCTAAACTCACCCTTTTCAAACAAATTAATGTTGAGTTTGTCAAAAATAATTACCAATGTGGGCAGTAACTTTGATATATGTTAAAGAACTTACTTTATGCTAAGCTTTTGATTTACCAGTTCATCCAGAGCGGTTAACCGCTCCACAACTTCTTTGGTATCTTCCATTTTATCCAGGCCTCGCTGTTCTATTTTAGAGGCAAACTGTAAGGCACACATGGCCAGAACATCCTGTTTGTCCCTAACGGCGTAATTTTGCTCAAACTTCTTAGCGAGCTGCTCTATATTTTTAGCTGCCTTTCGCAAACCTTCTTCCTGGCTAGGATCAATCGTCAAAGGGTATACCCTGTCTGCTATTGACAACTTAATTTTAAGCTTCTCGGCCATATTTTGAGTCCATTATTCAGCGAGCTGACTGATGCAATGATCGATCTCCCTGATCAATGTATTTATTTTGAGCTTGGCTTCTGTTTTATTTGTTTCACTGCCCAACATTGTGTTCGCCATTTTTAGGGATTCGTATTTCTCCTCCCATTCCTTAACGGAATTCTTTGTGGCTTCGTGGTCCTGTTTAATCTGAACCAGCTCGTCCTCCAGTCTTCCTTTAGCCTGGTTGAGCAATTCTAACTTGTGTAATAATTTACTGATTTTATTTTCAAGTGAATCAACTATATCAACCAAATCGCTCATAGGCCAACATCAATGCTTTCTAACAAAGTTAACACACCTAGGACGACTTCGCAATACTTTTTCCAATTATTCCTGACGTTCTTTTGCAAGACAGCTGAAATGATAAGCAGACAGGGATAAACACGCCATTTGTCGTAGTTAAATGAAATGATACAGGAGTTTTTTTCGAAGTTATCGCGCTATTATTTAATTTCGCACCAACCCTTTTCTATGAAAAAAAGAATTTCCCTACTCTTTTTATTAATCATGCACCTTACCTCAGGGCAGGAAAAATTTCCCAAAGATGTTTTTCGTCCTCCCCTGGATATACCCCTGATTCTGGCAGGGACATTCGGAGAATTACGGTCGAACCACTTCCATTCGGGAATTGATATTAAAACTCAGCAAAGGCAGGGACTTCCTGTATACGCCATAGGCGATGGTACTGTGACGCGTATAAAAGTATCCCATTGGGGTTATGGAAAAGCCTTGTACATAGCCCATCCCAATGGTTATACCTCGGTTTATGCCCACCTCCAGAAGTTTAGTCCGGAAATCGAGGAATACGTAAAGCAAACACAATATCATAAACGGTCTTACGAAATTGAAGTATTCCCGGAATACGGCAAGCTAAAAGTCTACAAAGATTCCCTGATCGCGTATACAGGAAATACAGGAGGTTCATCCGGACCTCATCTTCATTTTGAAATCCGAAGTAGTGTTACGGAAAAACCTACAAATCCCTTGCTCTATGGCTTAGACATCAGGGATGCAACCAATCCAACCTTGCAGGGCCTTTACGCCTATCCTCTCTCAGAGGAAGCAGTGGTAAACCAAAGTGAATTAAGAGTACAAATCCCTTTCAGCAGACAGCCCGATGGAACTTACCTGGCAGAAGAAGTCAAGGCAAAAGGCACTATCGGATTCGGGGTGGCAGCTTATGATCGTCAGGATCTTGCTGCCAATCAAAATGGTTTATATAAACTCGAACAAAAAGTAAATGGAACCCTTATTTCTTCATTTGATTTTGACAGTTTTTCATTTGGAGAAACTCGCCTGATCAATACGCTAATCGACTATGAATACATGTCGAAATACCGCAGGCGGATACAAAAGTGTTTTAAAACAGAGGGAAATAAACTCAGCATTTACGGAGAGCTGAAAAATGACGGTAAAATCACTGTAAAGGAAGGCCTGAATTATACCGTAGAAATAGATTTAAAGGATCTGGCAGGGAATTCAACCCGATTAATCATTCCTGTTTCAGGACGGCGTGAAGATGCTGTGAACAAGATGGAAATCCCGAAGACAGAACACTATATCGTTGCCGGCAAACCTAATAATTTTGAATTGGGAAAGGTGAAATTGTACTTTCCTGCCAACACTTTTTACAGTGATTTCTATATAGATCTCAGGGCTAGTGGGGATACGGTAACTGTCCACAACAATTCGGTCCCGGCTCACAAGAATTTTACTCTTAGTTTTAATACAGACGGCTATGAGGAATCCTTTTTACAAACGGCCTTTATCGCACGCCTGGACGACAAACTCAGGCCTAACTACACCAAAACCTACAAAAGAGGAAATACTTTTACCACACGAACCAGAAGTCTTGGAACATATACCATTGCGCAGGATACAATCCCCCCTAAAATAAGATCAAAGAATTTTAAATCAAAGCAGTGGCTTACTAACTACAGATACCTTAGCCTGCTTATTTCGGACGATCTCAGCGGGATAAATTCTTACGAAGCTACACTTAACGGGGAGTGGATTTTAATGGAATACGAACCTAAGACTAGTACGCTGACTTATAATTTTGACGATAAGATCCTGGACAAAAAGCAATGCAACCTCCGGGTTGTGGTCACCGATAATGTCGGGAATTCCACTACCTTTACCAGTAGTTTCTACAGAAAATAAACTATTGAATTTCCTCAGGCTACTTATAATCGGCGCATTGCTGTGCGTTACCTTCTCTGCCATAGGTCAAACAGCTACCATCACAGGAGTTATTCTTGATGAAGAAAATAGACCTATCAGCGATGTGAATATTCAGGAAGGCCCCAGAGGAACCACTTCAGATGCCAGCGGATTTTACCTCCTTGAAGTAAAGGCCGACGAAGCTATCAATGTGAGTTTTTCGCACATAAGCCACCAGTTGATTGAATTGCGGGATCTGGTACTTACCACCAATCAGGTTTTTGGATTTAATCCCGTAATGAAGTCCAGTGTAATCCAAATCGACAGCGTGGAAGTTTCCGCCCTTGGCGAAAGAACAGTTGGGGGAATTACCAATCTGTCTCCGGAAATAGCACAAAAAATACCCGGAGCCAACGCCGGAATTGAAAATCTTCTCAAACTCTTACCCGGCGTATTTTCAAACAACGAGCTCAGTACTCAATTCGGGGTCCGCGGAGGAAATTATGATGAGAATCTCGTCTACGTGAATGACATTCAGGTATACAGGCCATTTCTCCTGCGTTCGGGGCAACAGGAGGGATTTAGTTTTGTGAACAGCAACATGGTTGAGAGCCTCTACTTTTCTCCGGGGGGATTCCAGGCGAAATACGGGGATAAGCTCTCTTCTGTCCTCGATATAAAATACAAGACTCCTACTCGCTTTGCACTGCAGGCAGAGGCAAGCCTTCTGGGACTTAATACAACAGTCGAAACAGTTTCGAAGAATCGTAAATTCAGCATGCTCACAGGTTTTCGATATCGCAACAACAGTCTTTTATTGAACAGTCAGCAGACCAATGCCAGTTTTAATCCAATCTTTGTAGACCTCCAAAGTTTTTTAACCTTCAGGGTGACCGCTCGCTTTCATCTTCATTTTCTTGGCAATCTGGGTCTGAATGAGTATCGGAATTCCCCGATGTCAAGACAGACCAATTTTGGAACAATTTCCAATCCTATGGCCCTTCAAATTTTTTACCTGGGAAGGGAAGAGAATACTTTTACTACAGCTTTAGGAGCTGTTAAGGCTGATATTTATTCAAGTGATGACCTCAGCCTGAAGTTTTCCTCTTCGCTTTACCATACAACGGAAGAGGAATATTCGGATGTGGTTGCCCAATACGAACTGGGGGAAATAGAAACCGATCTTGGAAGTGGAAGTTTAGGAGAAGTAACCTCATCGAGAGGTATTGGCTCTCAGTACAATCGATCGAGAAATGATTTGGACGCTCTTATCCATACAGTGTCACATCGCGGGGAGCTTCGCAAAAACAAAACCCAGCTTTCCTGGGGTCTTTCATATACTTACGAAGATGTGAGGGATCAGATAAGGGAATCAGAATTTATCGACTCGGCCGGGTTCTTTATTCGCCCCCCGAGGGAAGAATTTATAAATAATCAGCCCGGAGAACCCTTCAATGCACCTTTGGTAGCCTATAATGGAATCAGCGCTAGAAATAAGACACAGACATATCGTTATGCCGCATACTTGCAACTTGGAAATCGATCTGTTACTGGTCCAAACCGTCTGCTTTATAACTTTGGGGTGAGAACCCAGCTCTGGACACTCCGCGCAAATGATTCTGAACAAAACACACAGTTCATAATAAGTCCGAGAGCACAAATTTCACTGAGGCCCGATTGGAAGGATGATATTATTTTCAGACTTTCCACCGGCATCTATCAGCAACCTCCCTTGTACAGGGAACTGCGCAATGCCGAAGGGATGATTGTCCCGGATGTTAAGGCACAGAAGGCCTTCCATTTCCTTCTGGGATCAGAACAGAGTTTCAGAATCTGGGGCCGACCTTTTAATCTCCGATCGGAACTTTACTACAAAAACCTTTGGGATGTAAATACCTACACCCTTGAAGATGTGCGAATTCGATACGTTGCCAATAATGATGCCAGGGCATATGCCTATGGTGCAGATCTCAGGCTTTTTGGCGCATTTGTCCCGGGCACCGAGTCCTGGGTTAGTTTGGGATATCTCAAAACCGAAGAAAATTGGGATAACCGTGGGTATATCTCCAGACCTTCAGATCAGCGGTTTAAAGCTGCCGTGCTCTTTCAGGACTATATTCCCAATATACCCAATCTTAAAATGTATCTCAACCTGGTTTACAGTACAGGAGTACCCGGAGGGTCACCAAGTTATTCGGATCCGTACAATTTTCAGAATAGATTAAGAGATTACAAAAGGGCTGATTTAGGAATTTCTCATATTTTTGTGGATGAAAATCATTCATTTCCTGATGGCCATTGGTTGCATAGCTTCAGGGAATTACAGCTGGGTTTTGAAATTTTCAACCTTTTTAACAATCAGAACTCCATTACAAACACCTGGGTAAGGGATGTGGATAGCAAGAATGAATTTGCAGTACCCAATTTTATGACCTCCAGAATATTGAATGTAAAAATGCTGGTTCGGTTTTAGGCACAATTATTTATGAAACAAATATTCACATTATTTTTTCTGCTTTACCTGTCGATCAGTTACGGGCAAAAGAATATTTATCAAAGCGATAAGTTTGAAGCCCTCAGTGAGAACCATAAAATACTGGCAATCATCCCGTTTTTTACCAACCTTGATCTGAAGGAGAAGTTGAATGGCAATGACTTAAAAAGCCTTGAAGAACGCGAAGGTTATGCCGTACAGGATGCCCTTGAAACGTATTTTGGACGCGGTAAACGCAGAAAGAAATTCTCCGTTGATTTCCAGAATACAAAAAATACGAACGCAATCCTGGCACAGAGCAATATCACTTATGCCAATATTGATACTTATACCATCAAACAATTGAGTGAGGTATTGGGTGTTGATGGTATTGTCAGTGGCAACTTAGACCTGAATATACTGCTATCAGAAGGGATTCCCTCCGATTTTAGTTTTATAGATTATATTCTGGGCGATGCTAATTACGGCAGAATTGGCATTAAAGTCAGTGATGGTGAAACAGGTAAATTACTTTGGAAATACGAGAAAGAAATCAATAAGAAATCAGGCAGAAATACAACCGACCTGATAGAATCCATGATGAAAAAGGCAACCAGAAAATTTCCTTATGACAAAGAGCGCTAAGTAATCATTGGCGCCTTTTCGTCCTTGCAAAATTCCTTCAATACTTCGATCGTATAATCTATTTCTTCCCTGGTGTTATAAATGGAAAATGAAAACCTAAGCGAAGGATTCTTTAATTCTTCAGGTGATAAAAGTTGAGAAAGCACGTGTGATCCGCCGTCACTCCCAGACTGACATGCACTCCCCTTAGAACAGGCGATGCCTTTGATGTCGAGATGAAACAACAACATAAGTGCTTTTTCCTGTGAAATTGGCAGGCGCACATTCACCAGGGTATATGTACTTTTCTCCATATCTCCCGATAGACCGTTAAACGCTGCTTTCGGGAAAGCTTCTTTTACGGATTTAATGAAGTATTCCTTTAGCGATGAGATATATTCCTTTTCTTTTTCAAGCTTCTCATAGGCCAGAACAAAAGCTTCCTCTAATCCAACAATATTATGGAAAGGCTCTGTACCTGCCCTGAATCCACGTTCCTGAGCTCCCCCAACGATCATTGGTTTCAACCCTGAGTTTTTTCGGATATAGGCAAAGCCCACACCTTTGGGGCCGTGAAATTTATGAGCCGCTGCAGTCATAAAATCAATAGGCGTCTTCTGTACATCCCAGGTATAATGACCTATCGACTGTACTGTATCAGAATGAAAAAGAGCGTTAGCGTCCCGGCACATTTCACTGATAGTCTGTATGTCTAGCATATTTCCTATTTCATTGTTAATATGCATCAGGCTCACAAGGATCTTCCCTTTTTCCTGCTTCAGTAATTCTGCGAGATGATCAGTATCGGGGTTTCCATCAGGCAATAGTTTGAGGTAGCATACTTTTACCCCACACTCAGACTCCAGTTCTTCAACTGTATGCAACACGGCGTGATGTTCAATGCGTGTCGTAATAATGGTATCAACCCCAAGATCACGAACCGCACATCTCAGGATCATATTGTCTGCTTCTGTTCCTCCGGAAGTAAAGATTATCTCGGAGGGTTGGGAATTGAGGTGTTTTGCAATTGTTTTACGCGCAGTTTCTATGGCGGTTTTGGCCGTCCTACCAAAACCATGTGTAGATGACGGATTCCCGTAACAGTTGGCAAGAGCTGAGTGCATTTTTTCTATGACCTCATCTCTCACTCTGGTAGTGGCAGCATTATCGAGATATACTTGTTTCATATGCGATCTTCCTTTCAAACCTGATCAAAAATACAGGAAAATAACATATTTTCTTTGTAATGAGCAGACAATCCAATAGGAAATTACTTCTATTTTGCCTTAAATTTGACTCATGAAAAGAATTCTTCCGTTCCTGATCGCAATACTTCTCTGGAATTGCAACGATGGGGACCTGCAAATTGAAACCATTGATTTTGACGATATTTCCATTCAAACCTGTGAAACTACGGTTACCACTGCAACTACGGTTTTTTTCAAGATCAATGGAGATGAAGCTCTGATTCTCGACCTTCAAAGTGGTACGCTCAAGAATGAAGCAACAACAGATACAATTGTAAGTGCCATTCCCGGGCAAAGTTCTCTTTTATACCGGATCTTTTCTGAGAGTGTTACCAAAAGCTATTTTTGCGATGAAATCCCTCCGTCTGAACCTACCGTTGTTGAGGAAATAGAGGCTGTTAGCGGGGAAGTACTCATTACCACCATACAGAATGCCAGCGACACTACACTTTATGAACACACCATTCAGCTGCGCGACATCAGTCTTCTCAATGCTCAGGGTGATAGGATTACCGATACAAGTATTAATGATTTCGGCGTGGTGACCACTCAGGAATAAGGCCTATTCCTTTACATTTTGATGGATATACACTTCGGTGGCTCCCAGTCCGTATTTCTGATAGTCTGCGTCATAGTAAGTAATATTGGGATGTCTCCGGAATAAATAGTAGAGCTCTTCTTTTAGGATTCCGGCACCCACGCCATGGATAAACACTACCTTCCTGATACGTTTTTTGATAGCGAAATCGAGTTGTCTTTTAGCAGTTTCCACCTGAATATTAAGCATGTCGTAATTACTCATCCCCCTGGTACTGGGCACCAACTGATGGATATGGAGGTCGACTTCCATTTTAGGAGCATTGCGCTCTTTGGGTTTGACCGGCCTTACTTTTCTCCTTGAAGGTACTTCCTTTTCCTTTCTGGCCTCCTGGGCCTCGGCTGCACTGACATTTATCTGGGAGCGGTCCTCTACCAGGAGCACCTCATTGAGACTGAAATCCAGCTCAAATCCTTCTGAAGTAAGTATAGTTATCGTATCTCCGTCTATTCTGACAGCAGTTCCTTCTATCGAATCATCGAGTACCTGAATCTTATCCCCTGCTTTAATCATTCCCATTTTTCATCTAAAATAAAACCCGCATTTTATTTTCATTCCTTAAAAATAATAGTATTTTTCGGAAGGAGTTTTTAAAAAATACCGGTGAACCTGCTGCTGATCTTATTTGCTGCTAAAGACCTCATGCTTCCTTGCCTGAGCAAACAGATTCTGGGAATGGATTGTCCTGGTTGTGGAATACAGCGCTCTGTTCTCTTTTTATTTCAGGGTGAGTTCTGGGCAGCGTTTAAAATGTATCCTGCCATTTATCCTATTCTCGGTCTGTTCGGTTTCCTTCTCCTCGATCAGTTTTTTAAAATTAAATATGCTAACAAAATCAGCATCACTCTTATGATCATGAGTGTTTCACTGATTCTGCTTAATTTTTTCTTTAAATTAATAATATAACCACAAACTTTTTATGGAACAACAAAAACTACCAAACGTAACCATAGCCATTGTACTGGCAATATTGTCCTATCTCTGTTGCTGTTTCTACGGTATCCCGGCTATCATTATGTCGGGGATAGGTTTATTTCTGGTTAAGAAAGACGAAAAAACTTTCCTGGAAAATCCGGAACTCTATTCGAACCACAGTCAGCTGAAAACAGCTAAAATTCTGGTTATCATCGGACTTGTTTTGGGGATTTTATTCCTGTGCTATATGATCTACAGTATCTGGGCGATGGGAGGCTGGGAAGAAGCCATGCGACAATCACAGGAGATTATGGAGCAATTTGGCATTGAAGAATAACCAATTAAACAAATCATATGAATCAACAATCACTTCCAGGGGCAAGTAATGCCCTCACCATGGGAATTCTGTCTGTTGTGCTAACCTTACTTTGCTGTGGCCCATTTGGGATTATTTTTACCATTCTGGGATTGAACAGTGCCAGCAAAGCAGAACGTCTTTACAATGAAAATCCCGGAATGTACACCGGATATGAAAACGTTAAGACCGGACGGGTTCTGTCTTATGTAGGACTGGCTTTATCTGTTTGCTATCTTCTTTTCCTCATCCTGTATTTCGGCGCAATCATCGCCTTTATATCCGCAGGGGAATTCGGTAATATCTAATAAATAACTCCCGGAAATCCGGGAGTTTTACTTTATCCTTTTTCGTTGGTTTAATTCGCCACCTCACTCATAAACTTAAGGCGATACAGCCTGAGTTCTTCGTCTTCATAATCCCCGTTAAACTCCTTTAGGGCTTCTTCGATATCATCGGACTCAGCATCGAGGAAGTACTCGTGAATTTCTTCTTGCTGATCCTCATCAAGGATTTCATCTATCCAGTAGGCAATATTGAGTTTTGTGCCGCTGAAAACTATTTGCTCCATTTCCTTGACCAGGTCGGGAATCTCAAGACCTTTAGCAGCAGCGATATCATCAAGCGGCAGCTTGCGGTCTACATTCTGTATGATGTACAATTTGAGCCCGGAATTAGCCCCGGTACTTTTTACAACCAGATCATCAGGTCTTATGATTTCGTGCTCTTCTACATAATCTGCGATCAATTTAAGGAAGGGAGTACCGTATTTTCTGGCCTTACCCTCTCCCACCCCGTGGATGGTAATCATTTCATCCATATTGATGGGGTATTTCAGAGCCATATCCTCCAGTGAAGGGTCTTGAAATACGACAAAAGGTGGCACATCCAATTTATGGGCTTCTTTCTTCCTAAGGTCTTTTAACAACTTCAGAAGGTGTTCATCGATTACCCCCGCCGATTTTTTGGCAGCACTTACAATGGCATTGTCCATTTCCTCATTGTAGATATGGTCTTTAGTCATCATAAATGAGGTGGGATTTTTTAGAAAATCCTCACCTTCTTTCTGAACATGCAGAATTCCGTATTGTTCAATTTCCTTTCTAAGAAATCCGGCTACCAGGGCCTGTCTGATCAAAGCCATCCAGTATTCCTCCGGTTGGTCTGCTCCACACCCAAAGATATCTTTACTTTCTATTTTATGAGAAGCGATCAGGGCATTGGTTTTGCCTTTAAGGGTTTTGACAATCTCCTTGGATTTGAATTTTTCGTTTGTTCCCTTAACAACCTCAATTAATTTTTTCAGATTGTGTCCGGCTTCTTCTTTTTCCTTAGGGTTTCGTGCATTGTCATCCATGTCGGCTCCATCGCCGTCTACCTCATCAAATTCTTCCCCAAAATAATGGAGGATAAACTTCCTTCTTGAGATTGAAGTTTCTGCATAGGCTACAATTTCCTGCAACAGTGCATTTCCTATTTCCTGTTCTGCCACAGGTTTACCAGACATGAATTTTTCTAGTTTCTCGACGTCTTTATAGGAGTAAAAAGCCAGACAATGTCCTTCTCCACCATCCCTGCCTGCCCTGCCGGTTTCCTGATAATAGCTCTCAATGCTTTTGGGTATATCATGGTGGATAACGTATCTCACATCGGGTTTGTCTATTCCCATCCCAAAGGCAATGGTAGCCACAACCACATCCACATCTTCCATGAGGAACATATCCTGATATTTAGAGCGGGTTTTGCTGTCAAAGCCTGCGTGGTAGGGAACGGCACTTACTCCGTTGACCTGTAGCACCTGGGCTAATTCTTCTACTTTTTTCCTGCTCAGACAGTAAATAATTCCTGATTTCCCCGCATTTTTTTTCACAAAACGGATAATGTCGGCATCAACATTTTTTGTCTTAGGCCGCACCTCATAATATAAATTTGGCCGGTTGAAGGAGGCTTTAAATAATTTGGCATCAGGAATATCAAGGTTTTTTATGATGTCTTCCTGTACTTTTGGCGTGGCAGTTGCAGTTAAACCAATGATAGGGATATTATCTCCGAGGCGGTTGATAATCGCCCTCAAATTCCGGTATTCGGGCCTGAAATCATGACCCCATTCGGAAATACAATGTGCCTCATCAATAGCGACAAATGACAGGGGTACGGATTGCAGGAATTCAATGTAATCTTCCTTGGTAAGGGATTCCGGAGCTACATAGAGTAACTTGGTAATCCCATCAGTGATATCCTGCTTAACCTGCTTTACTTCAGTCTTGTTCAGGGAGGAATTAAGGACGTGAGCAACCCCGTGGTCTGAAGAAATTCCGCGTAGCGCATCTACCTGATTTTTCATCAGGGCGATCAGGGGTGAAACCACAATAGCGGTGCCTTCTTTGATCAATGCAGGAAGTTGGTAGCAAAGCGACTTCCCACCACCTGTAGGCATAATAACAAAGGTGTTATTACCTTCGATAACATTTTTAATTACTTGTTCCTGTAGGCCCTTAAACGAAGAAAATCCGAAATATTTTTTAAGAGAGGTCTGCAGTTCCGTATCATTCAATACCATTCGCTAATAGTTTACTTAATCCCACTGGCATTTAAATTCCCA
Organism: Muriicola sp. E247; assembly: GCF_041358175.1. Lineage (NCBI taxonomy): Bacteria > Pseudomonadati > Bacteroidota > Flavobacteriia > Flavobacteriales > Flavobacteriaceae > Muriicola > Muriicola sp. E247. Next base: position 160,573 of record NZ_JBGKBE010000003.1, on the reverse strand, counting down.
TGCACTTCAATAAGTCAATTCTAACTTTAACGTTCTTCGGGTTGTAGTAGTATTTTTCTCGCTGTATTAGAATACCCTGTAAATAACTTTGCGTAATTTTGTTTTCTTAAATATAATACATTCTTTTAGAATCCGATTATCTTTTAAGACAAAATCTGCATTCCAAATCACCTAAATACAAGGATATATTGAACACGAGGAAAGGCATTCTGGAGTTGGCTAAAAAAACCATGCAAACTGAAAGCAATGCAATACTGCATTTGGCATCTTTACTCGACCAGCAGTTTGTAGATGCAGTAGACTGTATCTACAAAGGCGAAGGAAGGGTGGTCATTACCGGGATCGGCAAAAGTGCCCTGATAGCTTCCAAAATTGTTGCCACCCTTAATTCAACCGGAACCCCTGCCACCTTTATGCATGCAGCCGATGCGATCCACGGAGACCTGGGCACCATCCAGCAAAAGGATATTGTTATTTGTATCTCAAAAAGCGGGAGTACACCTGAAATTAAATTACTTGTTCCCTTGATTAAATCGGGGAGCAACAAACTAATTGCAATCACAGGTAATCCGGAATCTTACCTTGCTGAACAATCCGACTTTGTGTTGAATACCTATGTGGAGAAAGAAGCCTGCCCTAATAACCTGGCACCAACTACCAGTACCACGGCACAATTGGTTATGGGTGATGCGCTTGCCATTTGCCTGCTCGAACTCAGAGGTTTTAGCTCTAAAGACTTTGCCAAGTTTCACCCCGGAGGTACCCTGGGCAAAAAATTATACCTGAGAGTAGGTGATATCGCAGTAAAAAATATGGTCCCTAAGGTAGAAGCTCACTCTGCCGTAAAAGACGTTATCGTAGAAATCTCAGAAAAAATGCTTGGGGTAGCTGCTGTGCTTGAAAATGGAAAGTTGGTTGGAGTAGTAACTGACGGTGACATCAGAAGGATGCTCAACAAATACGAAAATATCAACGGTCTTACGGCAAAGGATATTATGACATCCAATCCTAAAACCATTGAGCCGGGTGTTCTGGCCGTGAAGGCCTTGAATGAAATGCAGGCCAATGGAATTTCCCAATTACTGGTCGCAGAGAAAGGAGCCTACCAGGGCGTCGTTCATCTGCACAACCTGATAAACGAAGGAATACTTTAATGGCAAAAGCAACAACTAAGGATCCCAACGAAATGTCCTTCCTTGACCATTTGGAAGAGCTGAGGTGGCATTTAATTCGCTCTACACTCGCCATTGTCATTGTGGGCATGGTAGCCTTCCTGATGAAGGATTTTATATTCGATACCGTCATTTTCGGACCAAAAAAACCCGACTTCCCAACCTATGCTATTTTTTGCAAATTGTCAAAAATGCTGGGATTCAGTGAAGCTTTTTGCGGAAGCGAACCCTTGTTTCGCGTACAAAGCCGGGTGATGGCGGGGCAATTTTCCGCCCATATATGGACGTCTATCTGGGCTGGTTTTATTATAGCATTTCCATATGTCCTTTATGAGATGTGGAAATTCATTAGCCCGGGACTTTATGAAAAAGAAAGGAATAACTCAAGAGGTTTTATCATCGTGGCTTCCTTACTGTTTTTTATGGGAGTGCTTTTCGGCTACTACGTGGTTGCCCCCCTCTCCATCAACTTCCTGGGCAGTTACACAGTAAGTGAAGAAGTGTTTAACGACATCGATCTAAGTTCTTATATTTCAACTGTACGCGCTGCAGTGATCGCCTGCGGTTTGATATTTGAGTTGCCAATAATCATCTTTTTCCTTACTAAAGTGGGACTGGTAACCCCGGAGATCCTGAAAAAATACAGAAAAATTGCCCTGGTGATCGTCTTGATCATATCAGCGGTCATTACTCCGCCGGATGTAGCCAGCCAGATTATTGTAGCTGTGCCCGTACTCATTCTCTATCAGCTCAGTATATTTATATCGGCCCGTGTACTTAAACGGGAGGCAAAAAAAACAAGGAAACATGCCAAATCAAGTTAACGAATTCAATGCCTATCGTTCCCGTATGAACGAAAAACTGCTGGGAAGCAACAACAAACTCATCAAACGTATTTTTAACCTCGATACAAATGCCTTTACAGAAGGTGCTCTGGATGTTAAAACCAAAGAACTGCTTGGCCTTGTTGCCTCTGCTGTATTGCGGTGTGATGACTGCGTTAAGTATCATCTGGAGAGTGCCCAACAGGCCGGAGCTAATAAAGAAGAAGTAATGGAGACTCTCAGCATTGCTACCCTTGTGGGCGGAACCATAGTGATCCCCCACCTGAGGAAAGCCTACGAGTTCTGGGAACTTCTGGAATCTCAGGAAGGTTAAAAAAAATGTAATTCCTTTTTCCTCCATGGGGAATACCTTAGATTTGAATCGATGAAGCTCAGAGCAGAAAATATCATGAAGGCCTACCGCGGCCGCAAAGTAGTAAAAGGCATCTCTCTTGAGGTCAACCAGGGTGAGATTGTCGGACTTCTGGGGCCCAACGGCGCCGGGAAGACTACCTGTTTTTACATGATTGTTGGACTGATTAAACCCAATGGGGGGAAAATATTTCTTGATGAAACTGAAATCACGAAATTCCCTATGTATAAAAGAGCTCAAAACGGGATCGGATATCTGGCTCAGGAAGCCTCCGTATTTCGAAAACTGAGTATCGAAAAAAATATTTTAAGTGTTCTTCAGCTTACTAAACTCAGTAAAAAAGAGCAGCACATGAAAATGGAGCAACTCATTGAAGAATTCGGATTGGGCCATATCCGGAAAAACCGGGGAGATCTTTTGTCGGGAGGTGAGCGTAGGAGAACCGAAATAGCCCGAGCCCTTGCCACAGATCCCAAGTTTATTTTACTCGATGAGCCTTTTGCAGGAGTCGACCCCGTGGCCGTAGAGGACATCCAGCGAATTGTTGCACAACTCAAAAACAAGAACATTGGCATCCTTATCACAGACCACAATGTACAGGAGACACTGGCCATTACTGAGCGTTCTTATCTTATGTTTGAAGGCGGGATTTTGAAATCCGGTATTCCCGAAATCCTGGCGGAAGATGAGATGGTCAGAAAAGTCTATCTCGGACAGAATTTCGAACTGAGGAAGAAAAAGCTAGAATTTTAAGTAGGCCTGCCACAGCTAAACGCCCCACTTTTTTTTAAGGTTCGGTAGTAGATTTCCTGAAAAATAACAGAGAACTCATCAGGTAGATCAGAATAATCACCGGAATGGCAAGGAATTTCATAGTGCCTATACAAAACAAACTCACCAGGATAAAAATATAACGAAGGGCATTTTCTTTAAACCCTAGTGTTTTAAACTTTAATGAAAACAAAGGGATAGGTGCATTGAGCAGTAGCGAACTCAATACAGTGAGGCCAATTAAAAACCATTGGTTTAGAATAATTGAATTTAGAGCATCATTCCCATTAAAAAGTAGAATCATCGGCAGAGAAACAATCAATAGAGTGTTCGCCGGCGTGGGAAGGCCAATGAAGGAAGAAGTCTGATTTTCATCAATATTGAATCGCCCCAGGCGAAGCGCTGACGACATGGTAATTAAAAATCCTGAAAACGGGAGGAATCCATTCAGGGAAAACGATAATCCGCTCCCTGCTATCTCCGGTCCTTCCACCCCGCCGAGACTCATACTGATCAGCTGAAACATGACAATTCCCGGAACCAACCCAAAAGTAATTACATCTGCCAGAGAATCAAGTTGTAGTCCCAGCTCACTTTGCACGTTTAGTTTTCGGGCGGCAAAACCATCGAGAAAATCGAATATCAGGCCAAGAAAAACAAGGAAGGCCATAGCCTCCCACTCATTTCTGACCGCAAAGATGGCCGCCACAGAACCTGCAAAAACATTTAGCAGTGTAAGAAAGTTGGGTATATATCTTTTCACTCAGGGATCTTTTTCGTAAAAATAGCATAAATTTTAAGGAAGCTGTTTTGTCCCATTAATTATTCAGATATTTGCTCCATTACCGGAATTTGCCATAAGCTCTACTTGCCTGATGACACCAAAACAATTCTTTTTTTTATTTTTTTTCTCCTTTTCTGCATGTCTGTTTTCTCAGGCAGAACCCTTGTCGGAAAAGGCTGTGATCAGCGTAATTACTTGTGGTCCGGGCATGGAGCTTTATTCCACCTTTGGTCACAGCGCATTTCGGGTTCAGGACAGTGAAAAAGGGATCGACTGGATCTACAATTACGGTACCTTCAACTTTAACACTCCTAATTTTTACGGAAAATTTGCCAGGGGTAAATTACTGTATTCTTTGAGCAAACAAAGGTTTGAGAATTTCCTGTATGCCTATGAACTTGAAAACCGTTGGGTAAAGGAGCAACTTCTCAATATTTCTTCTAAGGAAAAAAATGAAATTTTTTCCTTCCTGGAAAATAATTACAAACCCCAGAACAGGGATTACAAATACGATTTTCTTATGGAAAATTGTTCAACCAAAATCCCGGAAGTATTACAGGCATCTCTGGGCGATGAACTTGTTTATGAGGATTATTTACAGGACAAGGATTACTCTTTCAGAGACCTGATTCAACAAAATCTTATCCGAAATTCCTGGTCCAGTTTTGGGATTGACCTTGCTCTGGGCGCAGTTATCGACCGTAAAGCAGGCCATTTGCAGTATATGTTTTTGCCTAATTACGTTTTATCGCAATTAGAACATACGCTTCTCGATGGTAAACCCATTGTTGAGAGGGAAAGGACAATACTCGATCATCAAATGCAGAACCGGGGGAACTTTTTTACTACCTCTCCCCTATTTTGGTTTGGTCTTTTATTCCTGTTTACCGTTACCATCACCTACATCGACCTTCGCAATAATGTCCGCAGTAAGGTGATGGACATTGTTTTATTCTTTTTTACCGGAATCGCGGGTTGCCTGATCGTTTTTCTCTGGTTTTTTACGGATCATACGGCTACGGCTATAAACCTCAATGTACTTTGGGCCTTTCCCCTGAATTTGGTGCCCTTGTATTACCTGTTGAGGGGCAAGAAACTCCCATCCTGGGGTGCCTCATACCTTTTAGGTATTTTAATATTACTTGCCATTACGGTTTTCATTTGGATATTAGGCATCCAACTCTTTTCACCTATCCTGGCGGTAATTCTGGCAACCTTAGGATTGCGATACGGTTTTTTACTTTATCACAATCAGAAAATTGAAACTACCTCAAAATGAATCTGGTATCCGTAGAGGGAATTTCAAAATCCTATGGGGAACGCGTTCTCTTTACTGATCTTTCTTTCGGGATCAATAAGGAGCAAAAAATAGCTCTGATTGCTCAGAATGGAACGGGAAAAACCTCCATCCTCAATATACTTGGGGGGAAGGACAAATCCGATGATGGGAAGGTAACTCTCCGAAAAAACATCCGGATTTCATATCTCGAACAAGACCCCGTTCTCAAGGATGAGTTAACCATTGAAGAGTGCATTTTCAGATCAGACAACGAAGTGTTGCAGGTAATAAGGAGTTATGAAAAGGCCCTTGAAACTCCGGAAAATGAAAAGCAATATCAAAAGGCTTTTGAGGCCATGGAACGTTTCAATGCCTGGGATTTTGAAACTCAATACCGACAGATACTTTTCAGATTGCAGCTGGAAGACCTCAACGCAAAAGTAGGTTCACTTTCCGGAGGGCAAAAAAAACGAATTGCGCTGGCCAATGCACTGCTCAACAAGCCCGATCTTCTCATCTTGGACGAACCCACCAACCACCTCGATCTCGAGATGATTGAATGGTTGGAAAATTACTTTGCCAGGGAAAGTATTACCCTTTTTATGGTAACCCACGACCGGTATTTTCTGGAAAGGGTTTGCAATGAGATCCTGGAACTCGATCAGGGTCAATTGTACTCCTACAAGGGAAATTACAGCTACTACCTTGAAAAGAAAGAGGCCAGGGAACAGCAGCAGGCATCAGAATTACACAAATCCAAGCAGCTTTTTAAAAAGGAACTCGACTGGATGCGGCGACAGCCTAAGGCGAGAACTACCAAGTCGAAATCCAGAATTGATGATTTTCATGAAATCAAAAACAAGGCACAGCAAAGAAGGAAGGATCACCAGGTGCAATTAGAAATCAATATGGAACGCCTGGGCAGTAAGATTCTGGAGTTTCACAATGTAGTTAAGTCCTTTCCGCAAACGCCCATCCTCAACAAATTCAGTTATTCGTTTTTAAAGGGAGAGCGACTGGGTATCATTGGTAAAAACGGTACGGGAAAGTCAACCTTCCTCAATTTAATTACGGGCAGGGAACAAGCCGATGGAGGCAAGATCACCACAGGAGAAACGATAAAATTTGGCTATTATACCCAGGAAGGAATCAAGGTAAAGTCAGGACAGAAAGTAATTGAAGTTATCAGGGAATTCGGGGAATATATTCCGTTAAAGAAAGGGAAACAACTTTCTGCACAACAGTTGCTTGAGCGCTTTCTCTTCGACCGGAAAAAGCAGTATGACTATGTAGAGAAACTCAGCGGTGGGGAACGAAAACGCCTGTATTTGTGCACTGTCCTCATTCAAAACCCAAACTTTCTTATCCTTGATGAACCCACCAACGACCTGGACGTTGTTACCCTCAATGTACTTGAAGAGTTCTTACTCGATTACCCGGGATGTCTTGTAGTTGTTTCACATGACCGGTATTTTATGGATAAAATAGTCGATCATCTTTTTGTCTTCAGGGGCGAAGGGATTATTGAAGATTTTCCGGGAAACTATTCCGATTTCAGAGCCTATGAAGATAGCCTTGAACAAACAAAACGTAATGAAAGCAAGGAGAACAAATCGAAGCAGGAGTCGGATAAATCCCAATGGAGAGATAAGGAAGGTAGTAGTACCCTGTCTTATCTGGAGCAGAAAGAATATAAGCAGTTAGAACGCGAAATCCAGAGTCTGGAAGCAAAGAAAAAAGAATTACAGCAAGCTTTTCTGAATTCAGATTTAAGTCCGGAGGAAATCACCGACCTTTCAAAATCCCTCAGTGAGGTTGAAGAGCAAATCAATTCTAAAACAGAACGTTGGTTTGAAATTTCTCTCCTCAGAGAGTAATACGTAATTGTGAAATAGAGTATAAAGGCATTTATGTTTCGTATCTGGTCTTACTTTACTTTTTTAATTCGATCGACCAATCAGTACGGCATCCATTCTCCCTTTGTCTACCAGTACCTCACTCGTTGCCTCTATCGAAAAAGTCGGAATCGCCGATCGAAAGTGCAGAAGGTCCTGATGAAAAGTATTCCGTATTTTAAATATGAGTCGGTGCACCTTTTTACAGATCAACGGCAATACCTGGAGGCAGTTAGAGAAGAATATCCTGAAGTTGAGTCTGGCCGGAAACCTTCTGATCTTATATTCATCGGAGGTGATTATTTTGAAAAATTCGACTTTGATTCTCTGGAGCAATATAGCCACAACAAAACCATGATTCTCCTCGAAGGAATTAATAACAACAGGCGAAACAGGAAGGTCTGGAGCACTTTGTGTGAAAAAGCTTGGATACGGGTTTCCATTGATTTTTATCATGGTGGCATACTCTTCCTGAGAAAGGAGCAGGAGAAACAACATTTTCACATTAGGATATAATGGTTTAATTTTATGGTGAATTCAGCCTTATGGACAATACTATCTTCTATGTTTTAGGTTTGGTAGCCGTCATTTATATCGCTCTTTCTGTATTCAACAAGAAAAGATCGAAAGAGCGTAAATCCAGGAAGTTCATGGAGGGATATGAGCGAAAGAACAAAAAAGACTAGCGGCTTTTACCAAACACATAGTTATGAAAATTTACACCAAGACGGGAGACCAGGGAATGACGGCATTATTCGGAGGAACCCGGGTACCCAAACACAACATTCGTATTCAGAGCTATGGTACTGTAGATGAACTGAATTCGTGGCTGGGACTGTTACGCGATCAGGAAATAAATGATCGGTACAAGGAGATGTTGATGAAGATACAGCAAGATCTTTTTACTGTGGGAGCTATCCTCGCAACCGATCCTGATAAAGCTGTTCTGAAAAGTGGAAGGGAACGACTCGATATTCCAAAGATTGGGAAGGAAGATATTGGTATGCTAGAGGAAGAAATGGACAGGATGGACGAAACGCTCCCGGTGATGACTCATTTTATTCTTCCCGGTGGGCACCAGGCAGTGTCATACTGTCATATTGCCAGAACAGTATGTCGAAGAGCGGAACGCATGGCATGTCTTTTAAATGAAAATCAACCTTTTGATCCTGAGGTATTATCCTATCTGAACAGGCTTTCCGATTATTTATTTGTCCTCTCCAGGGCTTTGGCCGCTGATTTAAATGCTGATGAAATAAAATGGATTCCCGCCAAAAAAGGCTAATAAATTGCTTTTTTCGTCGTTATGACTCTAACAAAACCGGGATTATTGCAAAAACTTTATAAATAAAGCCAAAAAAACTTGGCAGTCTGAGTTTAAAAATTATTTTTGCAAAAATTTACAAATTATACTTTTACCATGTATTGGACCTTAGAATTAGCATCCTATTTGAGTGATGCGCCCTGGCCGGCGACTAAAGATGAATTGATCGATTATGCGATCCGAACCGGAGCTCCATTGGAAGTGGTTGAAAACCTGCAGTCCATGGAAGAAGAAGGGGGTGAGATATATGAAAGTATCGAAGAGATATGGCCAGATTATCCTACTGAAGAGGACTATCTCTGGAATGAGGATGAATATTAATAGAATGTTTAAATAGCGTTAAAAAGTCTCTTCGGAGGCTTTTTTTTTATGTAATTTTGACATACTTATAGCAGGAAATCCGGATTTGACAAAAGTGGAACGGCTTTTGACCCCCTTTTTTTAACGTAAATACCGGATTCAACAGAATTTAAATAAATATACCTCTGCCCGCATGACTACCTGAGATTGGGAAGGGGAAAAGAATAATTTCATGAGTTTACTAAATAGTGTTATTAAAGCGTTTGTAGGGGATAAATCCAAACGTGATGTCAAAGAGTTAGGCCCTTTGGTGGATGAGATTAATGCCTTTGGCGATAAGCTCCAGACTTTGTCAAATGATGAACTTCGAGCCAAAACGACAGGGTTTAAATCGCTGATAGCGGAAACATGCGCTTCCCTGACAGAGGAGATAAATAAAATCAAACTCGAAGTGGAACAATCCACCGATATTGATAGAAATGAAGAGCTTTACGCAGAAGTTGACAAATTAGAAGATGAGGCGTACAAATTGACACAGCAGACGCTTGATAATATACTCCCCGAAGCATTTGCCGTTGTCAAGGAAACTGCCAGAAGATTTAAGGACAATGATACCCTGGAAGTTACTGCCACTGAAAATGATCGGATACTTTCAGGAACCAAGGATTATGTCAGCCTTGAAGGTGATAAGGCCATATGGAAGAATTCATGGGATGCAGCAGGGAAAGAAGTAACCTGGGACATGGTACATTATGATGTGCAGCTCATAGGGGGAATTGCACTTCATCAGGGGAAAGTAGCAGAAATGCAGACCGGAGAAGGAAAAACCCTGGTGGCTACCTTGCCTTTGTACCTCAATGCGCTTCCTGGGAAAGGAACACACCTGGTTACCGTAAACGACTACCTGGCAAAACGGGATAGTGCGTGGATGGGACCCATTTTTGAATTTCACGGGCTAAAAGTTGATTGTATAGATAAACACAAACCCAATTCGGATGGCCGGCGAGCTGCATACAATGCGGATGTTACCTATGGTACCAACAACGAATTTGGCTTCGATTATCTACGAGATAACATGGCTCATACTCCCGGGGATCTGGTACAAAGACCGCACTATTACGCTATCGTGGATGAGGTGGACTCGGTCCTGATCGATGACGCACGAACCCCTTTGATCATCTCCGGACCGGTACCGGAAGGCGACCGGCACGAATTTAATGAGCTGAGGCCGAAAGTCACGGATATTGTAGAAAAACAAAGAAAGCATCTTACCGCGGTACTGGCAGAAGCAAAGAAAAAAATAGCGGAGGGAGATACTAAGGAAGGTGGACTTCTTCTTCTTAGGGTACATCGTGGGCTACCAAAAAACAAAGCGCTTATCAAGTATCTAAGCGAAGAGGGGATCAAGCAATTACTGCAGAAAACCGAGAATTTCTATATGCAGGACAACAACAGGGAAATGCCTGTTGTAGATTCTGAACTTTTATTCGTTATCGACGAAAAAAACAATCAGATTGAATTAACTGACAAAGGAATTGAATATATCTCCGGGGATCAGGCTAAAGATTTTTTCCTGATGCCGGATATCGGAAGTGAAATTGCCAAGATCGAAAACCAGGAACTCGATATTGAAGAAGAAGCCCGGTTAAAGGAAGAACTTTTCAAGGATTTTGCCGTAAAAAGTGAGCGAATCCATACGATGAGTCAGCTTTTAAAGGCATATACCTTATTCGAAAAGGATGTGGAGTATGTGGTGATGGACAACAAAGTAATGATCGTAGACGAGCAGACAGGAAGGATCATGGATGGTCGTCGCTATTCAGACGGACTCCACCAGGCAATCGAGGCTAAGGAAAATGTGAAGATTGAGGCGATGACCCAAACCTTTGCTACCGTAACCCTGCAGAATTACTTCAGAATGTATAACAAATTGGCTGGTATGACCGGTACGGCTGTCACCGAAGCCGGAGAGCTCTGGGAAATCTACAAGCTCGACGTAGTGGAGATCCCTACCAACAGGCCTATTGCCAGAGATGATCGCCAGGACCTGATCTACAAAACCAAAAGGGAAAAGTACAACGCGATAATCGATGAGGTAACACAACTCTCTCAACAGGGAAGACCTGTCCTAATCGGTACTACTTCAGTTGAAATCTCAGAGCTGTTATCCAGGATGCTTAACATCAGGAAGGTTCAGCACAACGTGCTTAATGCCAAACTCCATAAAAAAGAAGCAGACATAGTTGCAGAAGCCGGAAATCCGGGAGTGGTAACTATTGCAACCAACATGGCAGGACGGGGTACAGATATTAAACTCTCCGACGAAGTTAAAAAAGCCGGTGGCCTTGCTATTATCGGTACAGAACGTCACGACTCAAGAAGGGTAGACCGTCAGTTAAGAGGCCGGTCGGGAAGACAGGGTGATCCCGGAAGTTCACAATTCTACGTATCCCTGGAAGATAACCTGATGCGTCTGTTCGGCTCAGACAGGGTTGCAAAGATGATGGACAGGATGGGACTTGAGGAGGGTGAAGTCATTCAGCACTCTATGATGACCAAGTCTATTGAACGAGCCCAGAAAAAGGTGGAAGAAAATAATTTTGGTATCAGAAAGAGATTACTGGAATACGACGATGTGATGAACGCCCAACGGGAAGTAGTCTACAAGCGCAGAAGGCACGCCCTTCAGGGTGAACGCTTAAAAGTTGACATCGCCAATATGATCTACGACACCTGCGAAGTTATTTCAGAGTTCAACAAAGAAGCCAATGATTACAAGAATTTTGAGTTTGAGCTGATTAAATATTTCTCCATTACCTCCCCTATTTCGCAGGATGAGTTCAGCAAACTCAGTTATCTGGAGATTAGCAACAGGATATATTCTGCAGTTTACGACCATTACAGGGAAAAGATGGAACGTAGTGCTGCAACGGCATTTCCGGTGATCAAAAAAGTATACGAAGACAGTGCAAATAAGTACGAACGGATTGTTGTACCCTTCACTGATGGGATCAAAACCCTGAATGTGGTCACCGATCTAAAAAATGCGTATGAAAGCAATGGAAAACAGCTGATCACCGATTTTGAAAAGAACATAACCCTGGCTATTATTGATGAGGCATGGAAGACTCACCTGCGGAAAATGGATGAACTGAAACAATCGGTTCAGCTTGCCGTTCACGAGCAGAAAGACCCATTGCTGATCTATAAATTTGAAGCCTTTGAGCTTTTTAAAGGAATGATAGATAAGGTAAATAAAGATGTCGTTTCCTTCCTGTTTAAAGGGGAGCTGCCATCAGGAAATACTGAGGATATACAAGAGGCCAGAAATGTACGACGCTCTAAGGAGACATTGAAAACTACCAAGGAGGAGATACCGAACAGTGATGAACTGGCGGCTCAGAACAGGGCGGCAGGGCAGACACAGGGCGGCAGGCCTCAAGTGACGGAAACGATTATCCGTGACAGACCAAAAATTGGCCGTAATGACCGTGTTACGATCAAGAATGTAATGTCTGGTGAAAGCAAAACCATAAAATATAAACAGGCAGAACCCCTCTTAGACAAAGGAGAATGGGTGTTAATAGAGGATTAAAAATCAATGATCCCACAAATAAAAAGGACGGCTTTACGGCTGTCCTTTTTTTATTCCCACCTCCGGCCACATAAAACTTTAGGGCTACGGGGTATTGATTATCTTACAAAACATAAGTAGCTTTACAGCATAGGTTTAGGAAAATAAGCAGTAAATGCCCCGTTATATCTGCTAAATACAGGGATTATGAAAAAAAACTACATCGACCAGGAACGGTACAGAGACAAGGAAAGTCTGCTTCTCAAGGCGACCACTTTTACGTCTGTACTAAGCATTGTATTCTTTCTGATTTGTTTTTTTCTCTTAAAAATACACTCTGCATTCTCTTTTATTTTCCTTTTTTACGCCCTTTTCAGCCTTGCCAACACCTATGCCTATAAAACGCACAAAAATCTTTCTCTTACTTATAATATTGCCTCAATAACAAGCCTTGTTTCTACTGTTGCGATCACTTTGATGAGCGGTGGAATCCAAAGTCCGTTCATCTTTACCCTCGGATTACTTGTGCTGGCGGGTTATGCTACAACCCGAACTTACGGAAAAACCTATCTCTTTATAATCTCTATCCTTACCATCCTCTTCTTTGTACAGGGCAGGTATTTTTCCCTGAATATCCTCAATCATGTTCCTGAAAATGCCAGGGATATTTTTGCACTACTCAGTGTATTGTTCACCATATACTTGCTGGGAGGGATTTTCGGAAAGAACCTGATGATCGTACACCATCAATTGTACAAATCAAAAAGAGAAATGCAGGCCCGCAGCGAGGAAAAAGACACTTTACTGAAGGAAGTCCACCACAGGGTTAAAAACAATTTACAGACCGTATCGAGTCTTCTCAGCCTGCAGGGCAGATCAATATCAGATCCAAGGACAAAAAGTATATTGAAAAGTAGTCAGAATCGTGTAATTTCTATGGCTATGGTTCATGAGATGCTCTATATGAGGGAAGATCTTTCTAAAATCCAGTATAAGACCTATGTGCGGGAATTATGCGAATACCTGGTAAAATCCCTCAAAGGGGCCAATAACAAAGTCACTCTAAATATTGATATTCCGGATATTGAACTAGGCATTGATACTGCGATTCCCCTCGGCCTGCTTATTAACGAGGCTATTACAAACTCGCTCAAATATGGTATCAAAGATGATCACGAAGGCGAAATCCATATTTCAATTGACCAGGAAGACGAACACAGTTATGTTTTGGAGATCGGCGACAATGGCTCAGGTTATGCTGAGACCTTAAATGTGAAGAACAGTGGGTCACTTGGCCTAAAACTGATTCACAATCTCGCCAGACAACTAAAAGGCACCATTACAAAGGATCCATCAAAAAAAGGAACCAATTATATTGTAAAATTCAGGGAAATAGAACCACAGCCTTTTCCTTCTGTAGCCTGAGTCGGTTAATCCTGCTTTAATCTTCTGCATTCAGCAATAAATTGCTGTGTGCTTATGTGGTTTATCCCTATATTTAAAGACCATATAATCCATTGAAAACTATGCGAAAAATTACATTTGTTCTCCTTTTATGCCTAACTACCAATCTCTTTGCACAGGAATACTTTCTCAAGAAATACCAACCCTTTAATCAGGATATCCCCTCCCCTGAAGAATTCCTGGGGTATGGGATTGGCGAACGTCATACGCGCCACGATCTGATCGTTGCCTATTTTAAAAAACTGGCCGAGCTGTCTCCCCGCGTTAGTTTCGCCGAATATGGGAAAACGCATGAAGGAAGAATTCTGAGTATACTCACTATCAGCACACCTGAAAACCTGGCTAACATCACTGAATTAAAGAGGCAACATCTGGCCTTTACAGACCCTTCCACCAATGCCTCTAATTATAACGACGTCCCAGTCTTTATAAATCTTGCGTACAATGTTCATGGCAATGAACCTTCCAGCTCAGAGGCTGCCCTACTCACAGCATACACCTTTGCAGCTTCGGAGGCGGGGGAAATAATAAAATACCTTAACGAGTCCGTGATCTTTATCGACCCCACCATCAATCCTGATGGCAGGGATCGTCACACTCAGTGGGCGAATTCATACCAGGGTTCTCCATTAGTTGCTGATCCCCAGGACGCAGAACACGATGAATACTGGCCGGGAGGCAGGACGAATCATTACTGGTTCGATCTGAATCGGGATTGGCTACTGGCAATCAATCCGGAAAGCAGGGGGAAATTAACATGGTACCATCAGTGGTATCCCAATGTGGTTACCGATTTCCACGAAATGGGTTCGCAGAGTTCTTACTTTTTCGAACCGATGAAGGCCAATGGTTCTCTTAATCCTATCATGCCCAAAGAAAATTATGTAGACCTCAACAATATGTTCGGGGCTTATTTTGCGAAGGCCCTCGATAGCATAGGATCCCTTTATTTTACGAAGGAGGTATTTGATGGCACTTATCCCGGTTACGGTTCTTCCTATCCTGATTTGCAAGGAGGTTTAGGTCTTTTGTTTGAACAGGCAAGTTCCAGAGGGCACAAACAAACGACGGCCTTTGGAGAAATTACCTTCCCTTTTACCATTCGCAACCAATACACCTCAAGTATAACAACGGTTCGCGCCGCCGTGGAAAACAAAACCTATTTGCGCAAATATCAGCAGGATTTCTTTAAATCTGCCCTTTCCAGAGCTTCTGCATCCAAAATTAAGGGCTATACCTTCGGGGATGATTATGATCAAAACCGCGTAAAAGCATTTATTGACAAATTGCTGCTTCACAAGGTAAAGGTATTTCAAAACGGGGATAAGTCTTTTTTTGTGCCTACCCGTCAACCCCAGTACCGCATGGTTCAGACGGTATTTGAAACCTATTCCAAGTACAGGGATAGCGTATTTTATGACGCTTCGGCCTGGTCGCTTGCCAATTTCTACAATATAAACTATAAGGTCGCCAGCAGGGAGACACAGGGAACACCGGTTACTGCTGTTGACCAGCTGTCAACGGTTACACCCGTAGGAAGGTCGGAGTATGCTTATCTGGTCGACTGGGACGATTATAATGCGCCGGCCGTATTACATCATTTGAAGTCGGAAGGCCTGGTGGTTTCTTCTTCTTTCAGATCATTTTCGTCTACAACGAATGCGGGAAATAAATCCTTCAATTATGGAACTTTACTGATCCCCGTAAAACTTCAGAAAAAAGATTCCGGGGAGGTCTTCAGAATATTGAGCGAAGCACAGCAAAAATATCAGGTACCCATGTATGCCGTTAATACTGGTTACAATCTTTCAGGGATCGACCTAGGGAGCAGGTTTGTAAGGCCGGTTACAAAACCCAAAGCGGCAATGCTCATAGGGGAAGGCGTCAGATCATACGAAGCTGGTGAAATATGGCACCTCCTCGACACCCGAGTTCACATGCCCATTACCAAAATTCCGATCAGAAACTTCAGAAGGGTAAATCTTGATAAATACAACACTTTGGTGATGGTTTCAGGGTCCTACTCCTTCGATGACAAGGGCCTTGAAAAAATAAAAGAATGGGTAGAAAAAGGCAATACGCTGATCACGATTGGAACTGCCTCAAAATGGGCAATTGATAAAAAACTGGTAAAAGAATCCCTTGTTTCAGAAGAAAAGGATTCCACGGCTGTAGCAGAGAGGAAACCCTACGGAGATGCCGGCGAAAATCTGGGGAAGGAAAGTGTTGGCGGAATAATAGTACAGACCGAATTAGACCTGACGCACCCACTGGGCTTCGGATACCGGAAGGCCTTACTGCCAGTTTATAAAAATAATACTGTGTGGCTTAAACCCAGCAAAAACGAATATTCCACTGTGGCTCAGTATGCCGATAACCCTCTGATTGATGGGTTTATTACCGATAAGAACAGGGATAAGTTTTTAAAAAATTCGGCCTCTCTGATCGTTAGTCCAATCGGCGGTGGCCGAGTGGTTATGTTTGCCGATAATCCCAATTTCAGAGGCTCCTGGTACGGAACCAACCGACTGTTTCTCAATGCCCTTTTCCTGGGTAATCATATTAATGTGCCTAAATAATCTCCAGATGAAGAAACTCCTTCTTTTAACAAGCTGCTTAGTAATCAGTTTTATATCCTTTGGACAGTCAACTCAGGGTGATGGTCCTTTTTCTCAACTTATTATCAGAGGTGTAACCCTGATCAATGGAAACGGGGCACCTCCAATAAGCCCGGTTGATATTGTGGTTGAAAATAATACTATCAAAAAAATTCAGGTGGTGGGTTATCCGGGTGTAGAGATCAGGGAATCGAGAAGACCACAGTTAGCGCCCGGCGGCCGTGAGCTGGATTGTTCAGGTATGTATTTAATGCCTGGCTTTGTAGATATGCACGGTCATATCGGAGGGAATTCTCAGGGAGCAGATCCGGACTATGTTTTTAAACTCTGGATGGGACACGGGATAACTACCATCCGGGAGCCCAGTGGCAGGGGAATTGATTTTACTTTGGATCTCAAAAGGAAAAGTGAAAGAAATGAGATAATTGCTCCGAGGATTTTTGCTTATACCGGATTCGGACAGGGAAGCAGCGAAGAAATCAGCACACCCGAAATGGCAAGGGAATGGGTCCGTAACAATGCAAAAAAAGGGGCGGATGGAATAAAGTTTTTCGGGGCACCTCCGGAGATCATGACGGCGGCTCTTGATGAAAACAGGAAACTCGGACTTCGATCAGCCTGCCATCATGCTCAACTTGATGTAGCCCGCTGGAACGTACTACAATCAGCCAGAGCAGGCCTCACCTCCATGGAACACTGGTACGGCCTGCCCGAAGCCTTATTCACCGACAGAACGGTACAGGATTATCCCTTAGACTACAATTACAACAATGAACAACACCGGTTTGAGGAAGCGGGGAGATTATGGCAACAGGCCGCACTTCCGTATACTGAGCACTGGAATAAGGTTATGGACGAGTTAATATCGCTCGACTTCACCTTAGACCCCACTTTTAATATTTACGAGGCCAGCAGGGATTTACAGCGGGCACGCAGAGCTGAATGGCATGAAGAATACACTCTTCCGTCTCTCTGGGAATTTTATCAGCCCAGTAAAATATCGCATGGCTCCTACTGGCACTATTGGGGTACTGAGCAGGAAGTAGCCTGGAAGAAGAACTACAACTTATGGATGACTTTCGTCAATGAGTATAAAAATCGCGGAGGCAGGGTGACTACAGGATCAGATTCTGGTTTTATATTCCAACTCTACGGTTTTGCTTATGTCCGGGAACTCGAATTACTTCGGGAAGCGGGATTTCACCCCCTGGAAATCATCAGAAGCGCCACCCTTAATGGGGCAGAGGCCCTGGGAGTTAGTGATAAAATCGGAACAGTGACGGTAGGGAAATTAGCCGACTTTGTGATTGTGGCCGAAAATCCATTGGAAAACATAAAAGTACTTTACGGTACAGGAGCTATCAAACTAACCGAAGACAACGAAGTGGTTAGAGTTGGTGGAGTTCGTTATACAGTAAAGGATGGCATCATTTACGACGCGAAGGCACTATTAGAGGACGTGAAACAGGAAGTGCGGGAGAAAAAACAAGCAGAAAACTACAAAATACTGCAACCGGGAGTAAAAGAATAAATAGAGTCATAGTGTGTTTATTTAAACGGTAAAGGGTTGTTTCTTAGTTTTAAATGCTAACTCAGATTTTATCCGGGCATTTTTAAAACGATACAATCGTACTATTTTCTCAGTCTCAATCTTTTTAATTTTCTTATTAAATAGAGAATAAGCAGGCCGATTGACCAGAAGAGAATCCATTTGATGATTTTCAATTTTAGCATGATCCTTAGCAAAGATTCCTGTAGTGCTTGACAGTACCAGGAAGAGGGTTAAAATAGCTTTCACAATTTGGGTGTTTCTTCTATTAAAATAACTGCCCTTTTAGCTCTAGTTGGCCTGTAAATCGCTGAATTTCAGTAATTTTTCGGTATATGGAAGAAAACCGGATCAAGGGTGATATTTCCTCGGTGAAGAAATCGATAACCATGCGCAAGTAGTCTTTGAAATTGACATTTCATCGTGAAAAATGAAGGATGATAATAATTTAAGTCATTATCATATTCGATTGATAAAGTAGAAAAGTCGATTTAATACTTTAACTCCATATCCCGGAAAAGAAGACGGGAAACCTTGTGATCTGCATTGTCCATTTTTGTATCTTTATAGATACAGGGTTTTACATCTTAACAGATCAAATCAGTCTTAAAACACTATATCATGAAAAAACTCATTCTACCTTTAGTTTGCCTTATGCTTTTTGGTTTTACTTCAGATATCATGAAGCTGACCGATGAAGAAAGAAACTTTGCCGTGAATGAACTTACTCAGGCGAAGAAACAGCTAATGAATGTGCTGGAAGACCTGAGCGATGAACAGCTCAACTTTAAACCCAGTGAAGCTGATTGGTCTATAGCGGAAGGGGTAGAACACCTCGCCATATCTGAAAGCGCTTTTCACGACATGTTACAAGCATCTTTGGGAACAGCGGCAGATCCTGCCCGGCGAACAGAGATCAAGATGGGAGATGAGGAACTCCTGACAATGATTCGAGACAGGACAAACAAGGTAAAAACATCAGAACCTTTTGAACCCAGCGGGAAATTTGGATCCTATGAAGAAACACTCGACGCTCTTATGACGAAGCGCGCAGAACATATTGAATACTTAAAAACTACGGAAGATGACCTTCGCAATCATTACGGACAACTTCCATTCGGCACAATCGATGCCTACCAGATGATGCTTTTTATGTCGGGACACATGGACCGCCATGTAGCTCAGATGGAGGAGGTTATAAACCATGAAGATTTTCCGGAATAATTATTATGATCATGAAAAAGAATTTAATTAAAAAATCAATGTTAGACCTCCGGCATTACAGGAGGATTTTGCTCCTTGCTATTGTGCTGTCTTTTGGCATTCCTACCCAGAATTACGCCTTCCAGGATGTGATGGCACAAAATGAAGAATACACCTCTTACAAAGGTGAAATTGTCGACAGTGAAACCAATAAACCGCTCGTATTTGCAAGCCTTACTCTTGTTGGGACCAATATCAGTACGGTGACCAATACCGAAGGGCGATTTTTGCTGAAAGTTCCAGCAAATACAGAAAGTACTACCCTTGAAGTGAGCTTTTTGGGTTACAGGTCGAAGTCAGTTCCCCTGTCTTCCCTATCGCAGGATGAAAATCGAATTGGCCTCGATGTGTTGATCACTGAATTACCTGAAGTAAATATAAGTGTCCCCAGAGAGGCAGTTAACCTGGTAAAAGAGACCCTGAGGAAAAAAGGAGAGAACTACCTGCAGGACCCCAGCGTCATGACTGCATTTTACAGGGAAACCATTAAAAAAAGGAGAAGGAACGTCTCCCTCTCAGAGGCTGTGGTCTCCATATTTAAAACTCCCTATACTTCCAGTCGAAGGGATGCAGTACAAATGTTCAAATCGCGAAAAAGCACCGACTACAGTAAGCTGGATACCCTGGTTCTTAAATTGCAGGGAGGACCTTTTAACGCCCTTTATGTGGATGTGATGAAATATCCGGAATATATTTTTTCAGAAGACTCCATCGACGATTACAATTTCCGATTTGACCGTTCTACACGTATCAATGACAGGCTGATTTATGTGATCAGTTTTAATCAGAAGGATTATATCCTCGATCCATTATACCGCGGAGAATTGTTTATAGATGTAGAGAAAAAGGTGCTAACCAGCGCCATTTATTCTCTTAACATTACAGACAGGGACAAGGCCAGCAGGCTTTTTGTACGAAAAAAGCCCAGAAATGCGGATGTTTATCCCGTGGAAGTAGCCTACAGGGTTGACTATAGGGAAAAAAACGGACGCTGGTACTACGGCTATAGTAATGCCCTGCTCGAATTTAAAATAAATTGGGACAGAAAGTTGTTTAATTCCGTTTACAGCATGACCTGTGAAATGGCAGTCACTGACTGGGAAAAGAATTCTGACCTTTCTGAACCTCGGTACAGAGACCGACTCAAGTCGACGATGATTCTGAGTGATGAAGCTTCAGGATTTTCAGATCCCGACTTCTGGGGAGAGTATAATATTATTGAGCCTGAAAAGTCGATTGAATCTGCCATCAGAAAAATACAGCGGCAGTTGAGAAAACAAGGTTAGTATCTTTATTACCCACATACATATCATTAAAAACCGTCCAATACATGGACGGTTTTGTTTATAAATAGGTTGTAAAACAACAAGCTGAAAGCTCTCAGACTTATAAACAATTGTTCATAACTACGGTTTATAATATGTTGATTTTTAAAGCCTTACTAAATTTGCTTTATTTAAAGTTTATATTACATTTACCTATGGTTTTGAGGGAAGCTCCTTGTGGGTAATATCTAAAACCATTATAAAGTTGACGTTCTTTATATTGTTGCTATGGGCATTTTCACGATCGGGAACTTCGGTTTTCGGACAAGAAAAACATACTGATTGAAGAAAGCTTCGGTTTTCAGAGATTAGAAGGATATGAACAAATCGAATACACAACCTCAGGGTTAGGTATCAGAGGAGAACATATCACCGCAACAAGAAGAGACAGGAATCGGGTCTTGGTTGAAAAATTGAGAACGAAGATTGTTTCAAACGTTGAAACAGCAAGGCTGTCATTCTTAGGAATGATTTTTTAGTACCTCGGTGCTAAATTTAAGCAAGTTGTTTCTAGAAAGCCATGTCAATGTACCTGTACAATGATATGGCTTTTGTTTTTTACGCACTCAATAACAAATCCCCTTTAATTCCCGCCGCTGATTAGGATTTAGGCCTTTTTTCCGTACATAAATATTGTATATTTGCTGGCTCGAATACTAATCAATTCCTTACATGTCCAAAATTGTCTATACCCTTACTGATGAGGCTCCGGCCCTGGCAACTCAATCATTTCTACCAATAGTAAAAGCCTTTACCAAAACGGCCAATATGGAAGTTGTCACAAAGGATATTTCCCTGGCAGGAAGGATCATAGCTAATTTTCCGGAATTCCTAAAAGAAGAACAACGTATCTCTGACGACCTTGCCGTTTTGGGTGAAATGGCAAAAACGCCGGATGCCAATATTATCAAACTTCCAAATATCAGTGCATCCATTCCTCAATTAAAGGAAGCAATTGAAGAACTGAGAGAAAAAGGGTATCCCGTTCCACTCTATCCGGATGAACCAAAATCAGAGCAGGAAAGGAACATCAAAGCCCGGTATGACAAAATCAAAGGGAGTGCTGTAAATCCTGTCCTCAGGGAAGGAAATTCTGATAGAAGGGCTCCAAAACCCATTAAGAATTACGCAAAAAAAAATCCACATAGAATGGGACCCTGGTCGCCTGACTCTAAAACTCATGTGGCTACAATGTCTTCGGGAGATTTTAAATCGAATGAAAAATCCCTCACCTTGCCAAAGGATACCGTTCTTGCCATTGAATATATCAATAAGGAGGGAGAAAGATCACTACTCAAAGGGGACATCCTTGTGAAAGCCGGGGAGATTATCGATGCCTCCGTACTCAGCAAAGAAGCCCTACTTTCCTTTCTGAAAGAACAGGTGGCCGATGCCAAAAAGAAAGGAATTTTGTTTTCAGTACACCTGAAAGCCACTATGATGAAGGTTTCAGATCCCATCATTTTCGGACATGTTATGGAAGTATACTTCTCCAATGTATTCGAAAAACACGCATCAACCTTTGTCAGGATAGGGATCAGTGCTAATGATGGCTTAGAGAGTTTGCTGGAGAAAATTCAGCAATTGCCGGAGAAGGAACGCAAAGAAATTGAGCAGGATATTACGGAATCTATTGAGGAAGGACCCCAGCTCGCCATGGTTAATTCTGATAAGGGTATAACCAATTTACACGTCCCCAGCGACGTGATTATCGATGCCTCCATGCCTGCCATGATCAGAACTTCGGGAAAGATGTATGATCATAATGGAGAACTGCAGGATACTAAGGCGGTAATTCCAGACAGCAGCTATGCAGGTATTTACCAGGCAACCATTGAATTTTGTAAAAAACACGGGGCTTTTGATCCACGTACTATGGGAACCGTTCCCAACGTGGGTCTGATGGCCCAGAAAGCAGAGGAGTACGGCTCACATGACAAGACATTTGAGATCCAGGGAAATGGAATGGTCCGTGTTGTCGACACCTATTCCAAAGAAACCTTACTCGAGCACAAGGTGAATTCAGGAGATATCTGGAGAATGTGCCAGGTGAAAGATCTCCCTGTTCAGGACTGGATCAAACTGGCTGTTTCCCGTGCAAGGGCTACCCAGACTCCGGCCATTTTCTGGTTAGACAAGGACAGGGCCCACGACAGGGAGCTGATTAAAAAAGTAGAACAGTATCTTCCCAAAGAGGATACCACAGGTCTTGACATCCAAATCCTTTCTCCCGTTGAGGCTACCCGTGCAACACTGAAGCGACTTAAGGAAGGTAAGGATACGATCTCTGTTTCAGGAAACGTACTGCGGGATTATCTGACCGATCTTTTTCCTATTCTCGAAGTGGGAACCAGTGCAAAGATGTTATCTATAGTTCCTTTGATGAAAGGCGGAGGCTTGTTTGAAACCGGAGCCGGTGGATCAGCACCAAAGCATGTGGAACAAT
The DNA here is from genome assembly GCF_041358175.1 of Muriicola sp. E247. Taxonomy (NCBI): domain Bacteria; kingdom Pseudomonadati; phylum Bacteroidota; class Flavobacteriia; order Flavobacteriales; family Flavobacteriaceae; genus Muriicola; species Muriicola sp. E247. The sequence continues at coordinate 137,612 of NZ_JBGKBE010000003.1, read as the reverse complement.
TTCTGGATGAAGGACATTTGCGATGGGACTCCCTGGGTGAATTCCTTGCCCTGGCTGTATCCCTGGATTTCTACAGTCAGAAAAACTCTAATCCCGAAGCCCATATTCTGGCCGAGGCACTTGATCAGGCTACTGAAGATTTTCTGAGTAACAACAGATCTCCCTCCCGCAAGGTTGGCGAATTGGATACCCGTGGAAGTCATTTCTATCTCGCCCTGTACTGGGCTCAGGCACTGGCTGAACAAAGTGAGAATCCTCAGCTAAAAGATACATTTGATCATATTTATAAGCAATTGAAAACACAAACTCCTGCAATTCTGAAAGAACTGGAGGACGCTCAGGGGAAAAGGCAGCAGATCGGTGGTTATTACAAACCCGACCCGGCCTTGCTTGAGAAAGCAATGAGACCCAGCAATACCTTGAATAACATCCTCCAAGAGCTGGGATAAATAGGATAAAAGTGTCGATCTGGCAATTTATCCTCCACTATTCTGTTCCAGGCATGTGAAATGTCCTAAACTTTATTATTTTTAGGAAAAATATACTATGCATTCCATAAATCGGTTCCTCCCGATTTTCTTTTTCCTTATCTCAGTCCTTGGCATCGCACAGAATCGCTATACAATCAGTGGCACTGTCACTGAAGCTTCCAGTAACGAGACCTTAATTGGTGTTACCATCGCCATTCCTTCTTTGAGAACAGGAGTTACTACCAATGAATACGGTTTCTATTCCCTAACACTGCCACAGGGCACCTATGAATTGCAAATCACCTATTTGGGATTTGAGGATATCGTTGAGACGGTAACCTTTGACCAAAACCGTAAAATGAACTTCCGGATGACCGAAAAAGCCCAAATCCTGGAAGAAGTAGTAGTAACAGAAAATGTTGAAAAACTCAACATCAGCAAGCCTCAGATGAGTGTAAATACGCTTGCCGTGCAGACCATAAAAAATATTCCTGTGGTTTTGGGGGAAGCCGATATCATCAAATCCCTACTTCTCCTTCCCGGAGTAAGTAATGCAGGAGAAGGAGCCTCCGGCTTTAATGTGAGGGGGGGCGCAGCCGATCAAAACCTTATCCTCCTCGATGAAGCTACTATCTTTAACAGCTCCCATCTTTTTGGTTTCTTCTCCGTTTTCAACCCGGATGCCATTAAAGATGTTAAGCTCTTCAAAGGAGCCATACCCTCCCGATACGGGGGAAGGGTTTCTTCGGTACTTGAGATTTTTCAGAAAGAAGGAAACAGCAAGGAGTTTAAGATGAATGGTGGAATTGGGGTTGTGGCGAGCAGATTGCTCGCAGAAGGTCCTATTGTAAAAGACAAATCGGCTTTTCTTATAGGCGGGAGAGCATCTTATGCCCATCTTTTCCTCCCACTATTTGACGTGGACAATACGGCTTATTTCTACGATCTGAACACAAAATTAAATTATAGGCTCAACGCCAATAACAACCTGTTTCTTTCCGGTTATTTTGGCCGTGATGTCTTTGCCATCTCTGATAATTTCGAAAACATCTACGGGAACAGCGTTTTAAACCTTAGGTGGAACCACCTTTTTTCCGATAAGTTATTCAGTAATTTATCCCTGATCTATTCTGATTTCTACTACGGTCTGGAACTCGATTTTGTCGGATTTAAATGGAATTCCGGAATCAGGAATTTTAATTTGAAATACGACCTGAAGCACTACCTCAGTGATACATTCCAGGTAAACTACGGGATCAATAATATCTACTATACCTTCAATCCCGGTAAAATCGTTCCCAATAGTCCTGATTCCGGCATACTGGAAGAACAGCTGACAAAAAAATACGCCGATGAATTTGCGGCCTATGTAGATGTAGAACATTCGCTTTCCGCTGCGTTGAGTTTACAATACGGGCTGCGCTTAAGTCATTTTATCCGTTTTGGACAGGATGAACTAAACGTATATGAAAACGACAACCCCGTGATCTTCGATCCTTTCCTCCTGGTCTATCAGGAAGCTACTCCTATAGGTACAGTTTCTTCAAAACGAGGTGAGCAACTTGCCAGTTTCACCAATCTGGAACCCAGGATTGCTCTTGCTTATACCCTGAACCCTGAACAGTCTGTAAAAGCCAGTTATACTAGAATTACTCAATATTTGCATCTGTTGTCGAACACCAGCTCCCCTACCCCTTTGGATGTCTGGACACCCAGCGGCCCGTTTGTTAAACCCCAGATCCTGGATCAGTATGCCCTGGGGTACTTCAGGACCCTTTCAGAGGGAGAATTCAGTCTGGAAACCGAAGTATTTTATAAAGACATCCAGAACAGGATCGACTATATAGACGGAGCAAATCTTATTGCTAATAATGCCATTGAGCAGGTCATCCTCAACGGACAGGCAAGAGCTTATGGTCTGGAACTACTAGTTCGGAAGAACGAAGGTCGTTTTAAGGGTTGGGTAGCCTATACTTTATCGAGATCCGAACAACGTACACCGGGGCGAACTCCTTCTTTTGATAATGGCAGGTCGAACCGGGAAACCGGAATCAATTTTTCAAATTGGTACAGCACCCCCTATGACAAAACGCATGATGTTTCCCTCTACGGGAGTTACGATCTGAATAAGAAATGGCGATTCAATACCAACTTTGTCTATCAGACCGGGCAACCGACAAATTATCCGGTAGGGCAGTTTCAGTTCGAGGGACTTACTGTACCTTTTTATGGCTTGAGAAATGAGGAGCGCCTTCCGGATTACCATCGCCTCGATATTTCAGCAACCTTAACCCCGAAAAAGAACGATAAACGCAAATTACAGGCCGAATGGGTATTCAGCATTTACAACGTCTATAGCAGAATGAATGCGGCGTCAATCAATTTCAGAAGAAACCAGGACACAGGAGTAAATGAAGCCGTCAGAACCTCAATATTCGGAATTGTACCTGCTGTAACCTATAATTTTAAATTCTAAGTAGTCTAATGAAACGCTTACTAGTTTTTTCCCTGATATTCACTTCCCTCTTATTGAGCTGCGAAGATGTTATAGACGTGGACCTTCCCGATCAGGACACCAGGCTTGTGGTAAACGGTTTGATCAGGGTAGACGAAACTGAACCATATGTTCCTGTAGAGATCAGCTTAACCCTTTCCAGCAACTTTTTCGAGGAGAATGTGCCCACTTCAGCAGAAAGTGTCCTTATTACCTATGAGGAGATCGAAGACAATGTTGTTATAAATCAGGGGTCATCAACCCTGGCAGAAACCAGTCCAGGATCAGGGGTTTATATACCTGATCCCAATTTTAGCTCAGACCAGAGAATACCGACCACAACCCTTGACAGAGATTACGTTTATACACTTTTTATCAGGCATCAGGGCCGACTTTACCTGGCCCAGACGAAATACGTTCGTACTGTTCCTATTAATTCCGTCAGACAAGGAACCGGCACGCTGTTCGGAGATAATGAAACGGAAATCATCGTAAATTTTACAGATCAGCCCAATGTGGATAATTTTTATCTGTTCGACTTCGGTTTTGGGGAGTATCTGGTAACAGAAGATGAATTTTATCAAGGACAGGAATTTGAATTTTCTTTCTTTTACGAAGATAGCTTTGAGACGGGAACGGTACTCGATATAAGCGTTATGGGATCTGATCAGACATTTTATAACTATATGGATCAGTTGATCGAACAAAGTGGTGATATTCAGGGTCCATTTCAAACTCCGGTGACCACAGTTAGGGGTAATGTTTTTGATGTTACAGATTTGGATAATATAGATGTGCTGGATAATGTAGATCAGCCTGAGGTATTTCCCCTGGGTTATTTTGCCCTCGTTCAGGAAGAAAAAGCTCAGGTAACTATTAATTAATGGCTTTCCTTATCAATATGGGATTTATTTAAATTTTTCAGAACTGACATATTTTAAATAGAAGTATTTGCTCCTCCCCACTTTTAGATTGATCTCTTCTCCTGCTCTCCCTTAATTTGTAATTTTGTGCAATATGAAAAACAGCTCAGGTCGCAGGACGAATAAAGAATTATTATTAAAAGGCGTTAAATATCTCGCCTATACGGTCGCTCTTATGTTTACCGCCCCAGTCGTACTCTACCAGGCTTTTAAGAATCAGGAACATCCCTGGTACCTCCCTGTCCTCATTGTGGGAGCTATCCTGGCGCTGGCTGCTATTGCCATGGGCTTTTTCAGTATAAAAACTGTAGTAGATGCTTTATTTGGTAAAGCATCCCGCAAAGAGAATTAAGTAAGGGCAGACTATTGTCCGCTTAGGCACAACACATTATCTTTGCCACGCCCAGAAAGGCCATAAATATGATCAATATTACGCTTCCCGACGGTTCCGTCAAGACTTTTAACGAAGGGGTAACCCCAATGGATGTCGCCAAAGATATCAGTGAGGGCCTGGCAAGAAACGTTATTTCTGCGAAATTCAACGACCAGATAGTTGAAACAGTCACCCCTTTAAATCAGGATGGTAGCCTTACGCTGTATACCTGGAGAGATGATCTTGGAAAAAAAGCTTTTTGGCATTCTTCCTCCCATGTGGTGGCACAGGCAATTGAGGAATTATATCCCGGGGTAAAACTCACCATAGGTCCGGCTATAGAAAATGGTTTTTACTACGATATAGATTTTGGAGTACACAGCATATCCGAAAAGGACTTTCCCATGATCGAAAAACGAGCAATAGAGATCGCCCGGGGGAAACATCCGTATAAAATGCGGGAAGTGAGTAAGGAGGATGCGCTCAATTATTACAAAAAACAGGGGAATGAATACAAGGTAGAGCTGATCTCCAACCTGGAAGACGGAAGCATCACCTTTTGTGATCACGATAGCTTTACCGATCTCTGCCGCGGGGGACACATCCCGAATACAGGCTATATCAAAGCACTAAAATTACTTAGTGTTGCAGGGGCATACTGGCGTGGGGATGAGAAAAATCCACAACTGACAAGGGTATACGGTATCTCTTTTCCAAAACAAAAGGAACTAACCGAGTATCTTGAACTGCTGGAGGAGGCTAAAAAACGAGATCACAGAAAACTCGGCCGCGAACTGGAACTTTTTACCTTCTCTCAAAAGGTAGGACAGGGACTACCCCTGTGGTTACCTAAAGGTGCAGCCCTGAGGGAACGGCTCGAGCAATTTTTAAAAAAGGCACAGAAAAAAGCAGGATATGAGATGGTGATCACGCCCCATATCGGGCAAAAGGAATTGTATGTCACCTCCGGCCATTACGCTAAATATGGGGAAGACAGTTTTCAGCCTATACACACCCCCAAGGAAGATGAAGAATTCCTGCTAAAACCGATGAATTGCCCTCATCACTGCGAGATATACAACGCTAAGCCATTTAGTTACAGGGAATTGCCGAAGCGATACGCAGAATTTGGCACCGTATATCGCTATGAACAAAGTGGCGAATTGCACGGTCTTACCCGGGTAAGGGGCTTTACACAGGATGATGCCCATATCTTCTGCACCCAGGACCAGTTAGATCAGGAATTTAAAAATGTAATTGATCTTTCGCTCTATGTACTGGGATCCCTTGGCTTTGAAAATTTTACTGCCCAGGTATCTGTTCGGGATCTCGATAAACCCGAGAAGTACATAGGTTCCGTAGATAACTGGGAAAAGGCAGAACAGGCGATTATCAATGCCGCTGAAGAAAAAGGCTTAGATTTTAAAGTGGAGGCCGGAGAGGCCGCATTTTATGGACCCAAGCTCGATTTTATGGTGAAGGATGCCCTCGGCAGGAACTGGCAGCTGGGTACCATACAGGTGGATTATAACCTACCCGAACGTTTTGATCTTACCTACAAGGGTAGTGACAATGAATTACACAGACCGGTGATGATCCACAGGGCTCCCTTTGGAAGTATGGAGCGATTTGTTGCCCTCTTACTAGAACACACAGGAGGAAATTTCCCGCTCTGGTTAACTCCTGATCAGGCTATCATACTGCCTGTCAGCGAGAAACACGAAAAATATGCGGAAAAAGTTTCAAAATCGTTAGAAAATAACGAAATTCGCGCGCTCATTGACGCGAGGAATGAGACGGTGGGGAAGAAAATCAGGGAAGCAGAAATGAATAAAATTCCCTTTATGCTCATCGTAGGAGAGAGTGAAGAAGAGAAAGGAACCATATCGGTACGAAGACACGGTGGAGAGGATTTAGGCAGCATAAGTATAGACGACTTTGCCGACTTGGTTGAAACAGAAATAAATAGTACATTAAAGACGTTTTAAGAACAAATAAAAAGTTTAATTAAAAAGAAGTAGCCATAGCAATACGCAGAAGATTCAGACCCCAACCCAGGAGGGAGAACAAGAACCCTCACAAGATCAACAATAAGATTTTAGCATCCGAGGTACGCCTAGTTGGTGACAATGTTGAAATGGGAGTCTACCCGATCAAAGAGGCCCTTAACCAGGCTGAAGAACTGGGATTAGATTTAGTTGAAATATCACCTAATGCAGAACCCCCGGTTTGTAAGATCATAGATTACAAAAAATTCCTTTACGAGCAGAAGAAGCGCGAAAAGCAGATGAAGGCTAAAGCTACGAAGGTAATTGTTAAAGAGATTAGGTTTGGTCCAAATACGGACGATCACGATTACGAGTTTAAGAAAAAGCACGCAGAAAAGTTCCTCAAAGAAGGAGCCAAATTGAAGGCCTACGTATTTTTTAAAGGTAGGTCGATTGTTTACAAGGACAAAGGAGAGATCCTATTGTTGAGACTAGCGCAGGAATTAGAGGAATTCGGGAAGGTTGAACAGATGCCAAGACTGGAAGGAAAGAGGATGACGATGTTCATAGCGCCAAAGACAAAAAAGTAAGAATACCATAGCGAGATTAATCATAAGATAAAGGAACAATGCCTAAGATGAAAACAAAATCCAGTGCCAAAAAGCGGTTCAAGCTTACCGGTTCTGGAAAGATCAAAAGGAAGCACGCTTACAAGAGTCATATCCTGACCAAGAAATCAAAAAAGCGTAAGCTCCGTTTAACACATTCTACCTTGGTACACAGTGCCGATGAGAATAGTATCAAGGAGCAGTTGCGATTAAAATAACGCAACACCAGGTAATAAGTATTAACCGTGGAGTCGGGCCTAAAAGAGCTGTTTATCAGACGCCTGCTACAAAAAACTAAAGAAAAATGCCAAGATCAGTAAATTCAGTTGCTTCCAGAGCCAGAAGAAAAAAAGTGCTCAAGCAAGCCAAAGGATACTTTGGAAGACGTAAAAATGTATGGACGGTAGCTAAGAATGCCGTTGAAAAGGCGATGGTTTACGCCTACAGGGACAGAAGAAATAAGAAAAGGAATTTTCGTTCCCTCTGGATTACCCGGATCAATGCCGGTGCCAGAATGCACGGAATGTCTTATTCTCAGTTCATGGGAAAAGTAAAAGCAAATAACATCGAACTAAACAGGAAAGTTCTGGCCGATCTGGCTATGAATCATCCTGAGGCTTTTAAGGCAGTGGTCGATAAAGTAAAATAGATTTATTAATATTCTCGCTTAAAAACCCTTCGAGTAATCGGAGGGTTTTTTTTACGCCTGTATTTACCAAAACCCTATACGCCCCATATGGTTATTAGAAGTGATCGCCCTTGTGCACGATCGCGATGTTCACAAAGGTAGATCCCCTGCCACGTTCCCAGGTTGAGCACCCCGTTGGTGATGGGTATTTGGACACTCGAACCCATCATGGATGCCTTAATATGTGCCGGCATATCATCAGGACCCTCATATGTATGGACATAGTAGGGAGCATTTTCAGGAACCATCACATTGAGATGCCTTTCAAAATCCTCGCGAACGGTGCTATCTGCATTTTCGTTAATTGTAAGGCTGGCCGAAGTGTGCTTAATAAACACCTGTAGCATCCCCATACTTATTCCCTTAATTTCAGGCATTTCCTGAGTAATCCTTCTGGTAATCAGATGAATACCTCTTGGGTATGGGGCGAGGGTAATTTCTTTCTGATGAATAATCAACATATTGAAATCAATTAGTTGTAATACTTTCCCTTAAAGTAACATACAATTTAAACAATACAAATACCTTTGTAACTTAAAATGCAAAGACTCCCCGACATCTCAGGAATTAAACTTGTGGTCACCGATATGGACGGTACCCTGCTCAATCCTGACCATCAGGTAAGTTCACAATTTTTCCAGTTATTTGAGGACCTTAGCTCAAAAGGAGTTCTTTTTGCCGCAGCCAGCGGAAGACAATACAACAGTATTGTTTCCAAATTGGAGCCTATTCGCGACAGGATTTTCGTTGTTGCAGAAAACGGTGGTCTCGCCATGCAGGGCGAAAGAGAGATTGTTTCCACCCCATTAAATCCCAATATTAAAAATTCCGTTCTCCAATCCCTGCACAAGAACAACCATATTCATCCGGTTCTATGTGCCAGGAATAATGCTTATGTTTCTGGTCATTCCAAAAAATTTCTTAGTGTTCTACGGGAATACTATACCGAGTTTGAGGTTATTGATGATCTGAACGGATTTGATCAGGAGGTGATGAAAATTGCTGCTTATCATTTTGAAAGTTCAGAGCAACATATATACCCGCTTGTTTCCCCTTATGAGGATTCCCTGATGGTGAAGATCTCAGGACAGCACTGGGTAGATATCTCTCATCCCAATGCACATAAAGGCTATGCATTGAAAATGATACAGCGTGAGCTGGGAATAGGTCCGTCAGAAACCATGGTCTTCGGAGACTATAACAACGACCTGGAAATGCTCGCTTTGTCCGATTTCAGCTTTGCGATGGCAAATGCACACCCCAATGTCTTAAAGGCAGCCAGATACCATACAAAAAGTAATGAAGAAATGGGTGTGGAAATGGTATTGGAGGAATTGGTAAAAAGCCTCACCTAGGTCTTCTGTTTCTTTTTCCTTGCAGCAGGGAATAGCACATTGTTTAAAATAAGTCGGTATCCCGGGGAATTGGGATGTAGCTCGAGCTCCGTTTTGGGGTCACCTACCCTGTGCTGATAGTCCTCGGGATCATGCCCTCCATAGAAGGTAAAGAATCCTTTTCCTTTGATACCATGTATATATCGGGCTTCACCGTTAATCTTGTTTTCCCCTAATACCAGCACTACAGGTTTAATCTCACTCCTTTCAAAGGCCGTGGTCTGCCCCATAAAGCCTTTTACCAGCATGGTATGGTTCTGACAGAGCATTGTGGGCACAGGATCCCATTTGGCGGAGAAATCCATCAGGGTAAAATAATCCGATTCCCTGGGAACATTACGTCGTTTGTTAGTCATGTCGATAGACGAAAATTCGTATCGTAATGGATTTCGTTCCAGGGTAAAATTCTCGAAGGCAAAGGTATTGTTGAAATTCAGCTTTCCCTGATAATTGGGTTCTGAAGGATCTCCGTCGAACATAGGTTCGCAAATATCCACCCCTTGTGCAGCAAGGGCAATGTCAAAACTATCTGTAGCGGAACACATGGCAAACATAAATCCACCTCCTATGACATAGTCCCTGATCTTCTTGGCTACTGCACCTTTCTCTTCAGAGACCTTGGAATACCCTAATTTACTAGCCCGTTCTTCGGCCTTTAATTTTCCTTCTATGTACCAGGGTTGAGTACGGTACGCCTGGTAGAACTTTCCGTATTGCCCGGTAAAATCTTCATGGTGGAGGTGCAGCCAGTCGTACAAAGCCAACTGGTCATTAAGCACTTCTTCATCGTAAACCGTAACATAAGGTATTTCAGCGTAGGTAAGCACCATAGTCACAGCATCATCCCAGGGTTGATTTTCCTTCGGACTATAAACAGCTATTTTTGGGGCCTTTTCCAGGATGACCGCCTCCTGATTCTGGGACGGGCTGCTTATAGCGTCGAGAATGGCTTCTGCCTTGGCATCTGAAATGATTTCAAACGACACTCCCCTTATCTGACATTCCCTTCTGATCGATTCGCCGTCAGGAAGGAGAAAAGAGCCTCCCCGATAGTTAAGTAACCACTGTACCTTCTGCTCCTTAGTGAGTACCCAGTATGTGATGCCGTAGGCTTTAAGGTGGTTTTCCTGACTTTCGGCATCCATGGGAAGCAGGATCATCGTCGCAAAAGTGGATGTAGAGAAGCTGATGAGAAATACCAGTATTAAAAAGGTTTTAAAACTTCTAACCTTTGGAAGTAAATCATTCCAAAGTATGGCAGGTTTAAATAACAAAAGCTCTGATAAAAAGTTTTGAGTATAGGTATTCTTAAAATGGGACTTCGTTATCATCCGGGTCAAGGTCTGGATTATCGTTCAAACTACTTCCAAATGCTTCATCGGCATTAGGCAGATTTTTAGTAATGAACGGGTTTTCTCCGTCTGCGTTCATCTTCGACTGGAATTCAAATGGAGAATCAAAGTCATCCAAGTTATCAAATTTACCAAGTTGACCAATGAATTTTAACCTAATATTATCTAAACCACCATTCCGGTGTTTTGCAACGATAAACTCGGCCTGTCCCTGTGTAGGGGTTCGTTCTTCATCGTCCCACTCGTCTATTTTGTAGTATTCAGGACGATAAATAAAGGATACAATATCGGCATCCTGCTCGATCGCTCCGGATTCCCTCAAGTCTGACAGGATAGGTCTTTTACTTCCTCCCCTGGTTTCCACTGCCCTCGATAACTGGGATAAGGCAATAACCGGGACATTAAGTTCTTTGGCCAATGCCTTTAGGTTTCGCGAAATAGTAGATATTTCCTGCTCCCTGTTCCCCCCTTTCTGGCTTCCCCCGGCGGTCATAAGTTGCAGATAATCCAGGACGATAAGTTTTATCTTGTGCTGAGAAGCCAATCTTCTTGCCTTTGCCCTGAGGTCAAAGATTGAAAGAGAAGGGGTATCATCGATAAACAGGGGTGCCGTTTCCAGGGCTTTCACCTTTACGTTTAACTGTTCCCACTCGTGTTTTTCTAAACGACCTGTACGCAATTTCTCTGAAGACAATCCGGTTTCTGAAGAAATGAGACGGGTTATTAACTGCACGGATGACATCTCCAGGGAGAAGAAAGCCACTGGGATGTTAGAATTCACAGCCATGTTCCTCGCCATGGAGAGGGTGAGGGCCGTTTTCCCCATTCCGGGTCGTGCTGCAATAATAATCAAGTCACTTGGCTGCCAACCTGAGGTTAATTTATCTACTTTATCAAATCCGGATGGAATACCACTAAGTCCATCTTTATTGGATATTTCCTCAATCTTTTTCTTGGCCTGGATGACCAGATTCTGAGCTGTTTCCGCTGAGCGTTTTAAGTTCCCCTGGGTTACTTCATAGAGTTTTGCTTCAGCGTTATCGAGAAGGTCAAAAACATCAGTCCCCTCATTATAAGCATCTTCTATAATCTCACTTGAGATTTTAATTAAACTACGCTGGATATATTTCTGGAGGATGATCCTGGCGTGAAATTCAATATGGGCAGAACTGGCTACTTTCTGGGTGAGTTTTATCAGGTAAAAATCCCCTCCCACCTGATCGAGCTTTCCTTCCTTCCGTAATTGAGCTGAAACGGTTAATAAATCCACCGGTTCGGAGCTTTCGAACAACTTAAAGATAGCTTCGTAGATAAACCTATGCGCATCTTTGTAGAATACATCGGGGTGGAGAATATCGATTACCTCGTCAACTCCCTTTTTATCTATCATCATTGCACCAAGCACAACTTCCTCTAAATCAACGGCTTGAGGTGGTATCTTTCCTTTCTCAAGGTTGATCAGAGATGCTTTGCCAATTTTATGACCAATAACGGGATTTGGTTTCTCCATAGCTGCAAAAGTATGCATTAACCTTAAGTTAACATTTAAAATTGGATTTCCGATATTAACGGTTCATCAACAATCTGTGTGTTGATAAGTTACAAAATTGTGTTGATAACATAAAAAAACCGGAGTTCTTTAACTCCGGTTTATGTCAATGCTTTTAACACAGCGTTTTACCCGCTAAAAACTCCCATATTAGCATACTTGTCCATCCGCATTTTCACCAGCTCCTTTGGTGATAACTTTTCGAGTTGCTCGTAATGTTTACTGATTTTGTTTTTTACAATGTCAAAGGTCTTATCCCGATTGGCATGTGCTCCACCTTCAGGTTCTTTGACGATCTCGTCGATAAGCTTTAACCGTTTCATATCGGTGGCGGTTAATTTTAAAGCCGAGGCGGCAATTTCTTTATATTCCCAGCTACGCCATAAGATGGAAGAACATGATTCGGGTGAGATAACAGAATACCAGGTGTTCTCCAGCATCAGTACTTTATCTCCCACTCCAATTCCCAAAGCTCCCCCTGATGCCCCTTCGCCGATGATAACAACTATAATAGGTACTTTTAGTCGCGTCATTTCCAGAATGTTCCGCGCAATAGCTTCTCCCTGTCCTCTTTCCTCTGCCTCAATCCCGGGATACGCTCCTGGGGTATCGATAAAACAGACTACGGGTATGTTAAACTTTTCGGCCGACTTCATCAGGCGTAATGCCTTTCTGTACCCTTCCGGATTTGCCATCCCGAAATTTCTCAATTGCCTTGTTTTGGTGTTGTATCCTTTCTGCTGCCCGATAAACATATAGCTTTGATCCCCTATCTTCCCCAGGCCGCCGATCATGGCTTTATCATCCTTAACATTCCGATCACCATGGAGTTCAAGCCAGGTCTCCCCACAAATAGCCCGGATATAATCAAGGGTATAGGGTCTGTTGGGGTGTCTGGAAAGTTGTACCCTTTGCCATGCCGAGAGGTTTTTATAAATCTCTTTCCTTGTTTCAGACAGTTTCTTTTCTATCTGCTTGCAGGTCTCGGTTACATCCACATCACTCTCCTCCCCAATGATCTGACATTTCTCCAGCTGCTCTTCTAACTCCTTAATGGGGAGTTCAAAATCCAAGTATTCCATCTCGTTTTGTTTCGGTTGATTCAGCCCACAAATATAAAATATAAATGGGAACCTTCCCGGTCAGTTTTGCTTTTTGAATTTTTCCCTGTTTAATAATTGTTCTCACTCGGTTCCGGGAATATTCTGAGCTGAAAAGAAGTTGATACTCAGTACTACCTTTTGGCTTTTTGCAGCAAAAAGATTCCCAACACCCCAAAGGCCAGGTTAGGGATAACAACAGCGAGCAGGGGTGAAAAACCCGATTGTTCTGCCAGGGTACCGAAGACCTTGTCAAAAAAGATATAGATAAAAGCAACACCTATTCCAAAGGCCAGATTGACACCCATTCCTCCCCTTCGTTTTACAGAGGAAACCGCCACTCCGATGATCGTCAGGATAAAAGCTGCCAGAGGCAGTGCCCAGCGTTTGTATTTTACAAGGATATAGGTATTAATGTTGGAAGCCCCCTTTTTCTTCTGGGTATTGATAAATTTATTCAATTCAAAAAGATTCTTGGTTTCTGCTACATAGGAAACCGGTGTAAGGTCATCAATTTTAAAATTAAATATCGTATCCAGCCTCCGCTTAGTCACTACAATTTCCTTATCTCCCACAAGCCTGCGATTTGTATAGCTCGTAAGACGGTACACACTGTCCTTAGTCACCCAGCGGATATTCCCTGCACTTATTTTTTCCTCCAGTTTATTGTCGTCTCCAAAGTGTTCAAAGGTAAAGTTATACCCTATCTGACGATCGGGATCAAAACTACTGACGTAGATAAAATCATTCTCATTGAGCTGATTAAAGATATTGCTGGTTACCCTGTCCTGTTTCCCTTTTTTGAGATACTTAAACTTAAATTCGTGATAGCCCACACTGGCATTGGGTACTATAAACATGCTCATAAAAAACATCATTACCGCAATGATAGAAGCACCGATCCAGTAAGGTCTTAAAAATCGATTGTATGATACCCCGGAACTCAGGATGGCAACGATCTCGGTATTGTTAGCTAGTTTTGAAGTAAAGAAAATGATGGAAAGGAAGAGGAAAATTGGGAACAGCAGATTACCGATATAAATGGTAAAATTCATGTAATAGATCAGGATTTCATTCAGGGGAGCTTCGTTGTCTATCATCTTCCCTATTTGCTCTGCCAGGTTGAGCATAATCCCTATGGGCACAAACAAAAGAAGCATCGTCCCAAATGTCAGGAGGTAGCGTTTTAAAATGTAACGATCCAGTATTTTAAGCATTACAAGCGCTTATCCATTTGTTTGACCATCTTTGTTTTCCAGGGTGTAAAATCCCCTGCTAAAATATGATTTCTTGCTTCTCTTACCAACCATAGGTAAAATCCCAGGTTATGTATAGTCGCGATTTGCTTTCCCAGGTATTCCTTGGCCACAAAAAGGTGTCTCAGGTAGGCCTTGGAATATTCTCTATCCACAAAGGTTGGCCCATGTTCATCAATCGGAGAGAAATCATCTTCCCATTTCTTGTTTTTGATATTGATAGTCCCCTCGGCCGTAAATAACATCCCGTTACGTCCATTCCTGGTGGGCATTACACAGTCAAACATATCAATGCCCAGGGCGATATTTTCAAGAAGATTTATGGGTGTTCCCACACCCATCAGGTATCTGGGTTTATCCTCGGGGAGGATATCGCAAACCACCTCTGTCATCGCATACATTTCCTCTGCGGGTTCGCCTACCGACAGGCCTCCTATCGCATTTCCTTCTGCTCCCACCCCGGCTATGTATTCGGCCGACTGCCTCCTGAGGTCTTTGTAAGTAGATCCCTGTACAATGGGAAAGAAGGTTTGTGAGTAATCATAAAGCAAGGGAGTCTTTTCGAGATGTGCTATGCAGCGCTCCAACCACCTGTGTGTCATATGCATTGATCGCTCAGCATAGGTGTAGTCGCAAGGATAAGGCGTACACTCATCAAAGGCCATAATAATATCCGCCCCGATAGTTCTCTGGATTTCCATCACTCTTTCAGGGGTGAACATATGTGTGGAACCATCGATATGCGACTTAAATTTTACGCCTTCCTCGCGGATTTTCCTGTTGCCTGAAAGCGAATACACCTGGTATCCTCCACTGTCCGTCAGGATATTGCGATCCCAACCCATAAAAGCATGAAGGCCACCCGCTCGTCTGAGAATTTCAGGTTTCGGGCGTAAGTACAGGTGATAGGTATTTCCGAGAATGATATCAGGATCAATTTCCTCCCTCAGCTCGCGCTGGTGAACCCCCTTTACAGAGGCCACCGTACCAACGGGCATAAAAATAGGGGTTTTGATGCTGCCATGATCAGTGATCATTTCACCGGCCCTGGCCTTTGAGGCCGGATCTGTATGTTGTAGTTTAAATTGCAATACCTCGATTAAGTAGGCAAAGATAGCTAACACACCATAGAATATTCCTAACAAAAAAATAAAGTTCTATCATGGGCCTTTCGTTGATAAAATGTAATAACTCCAGTTGTGGAAGCAAAAGATTGCCGTTACTTTTGGCCGAAAATTAAGACGATTTATATGTCAGCACCACAAGACTTAGACAAGATCATCATACAGGTTCGCAGAGACATCGTGCGGATGGTACACAAGGTTAATTCAGGTCATCCTGGTGGATCCCTTGGGTGTACCGAATTTTTTGTCGCCCTGTACTTTGAACTTATGGAATTAAAGGATTCTTTTTCGATGGATGGGATAGGCGAAGACCTCTTCTTCCTTTCCAATGGTCACATCTCACCGGTTTATTACAGTGTTCTTGCCAGAAGAGGATTCTTCCCGATTGAAGAACTCAACACTTTTCGGTTGTTGAATTCACGTTTGCAGGGCCATCCTACTACCCATGAGGGATTGCCAGGAGTGCGAATCGCCTCCGGTTCCCTGGGACAGGGAATGTCAGTAGCTGTTGGGGCTGCCCTGGCTAAAAAACTCAATAAGGATGAGCATCTGATTTACAGTTTACACGGAGACGGAGAACTTCAGGAAGGTCAGAACTGGGAAGCCATCATGTATGCCGGAAGTAAAAAAGTGGATAACCTCATCGCTACAATCGACAGGAACGGTCAACAGATTGACGGGGCTACGGAGGAAGTGATGTCCCTGGGAGATGTAGGTGCTAAATTCAAAGCCTTTGGCTGGGACGTTCTGGAACTCGAGGATGGGAATGACGTCAAGGCAGTAATAAAGACCTTGAAAGAAGCCAAAACCCGCGCCGGAAATGGGAAGCCTGTATGTGTCATTATGCATACAGTCATGGGGAATGGCGTTGATTTTATGATGCATACCCATGCCTGGCACGGAAAAGCCCCGAATGATGAGCAATTGCAAACGGCTCTGGATCAGAATGTCGAAACATTGGGCGACTATTAATTTTAGCAACAACAAACAAGATGAAAAAATATATAGATCAGGGGAAAAAAGATACGCGGAGTGGTTTTGGTGCAGGAATGACCGAACTAGGTAGAAAAAACCCAAAGGTGGTATCCCTCTGTGCCGACCTGGTGGGTTCCTTGAAGATCGAACAGTTTATTGAGGAAAATCCTGAGCGATTCTTCCAGGTAGGAATTGCCGAAGCAAATATGATGGGTATTGCGGCGGGCTTAACCATTGGAGGTTATATTCCCTTTACAGGAACATTTGCCAATTTTTCAACCGGACGAGTGTACGATCAGATCAGGCAGTCTATCGCCTATTCGGGCAAGAATGTTAAAATCTGTGCTTCTCATGCGGGATTAACTCTTGGAGAAGATGGTGCTACACATCAGATTCTGGAAGATATAGGACTCATGAAAATGTTGCCTGGGATGACGGTGATCAACACCTGTGATTTTAATCAGACGAAGGCTGCTACACTGGCTATAGCCGATCATGAGGGACCAGTTTACCTGAGATTTGGAAGGCCCAAGGTACCTAATTTCACTGATCCTGATCAGAATTTTGAAATTGGGAAAGCCGTTCTTCTCACCGAAGGCAGCGATGTAACTATTGTTGCAACAGGCCATTTGGTCTGGGAAGCCCTGGAAGCGGCAGAAGCCCTTGAAAATGAAGGAATTTCAGCGGAAGTGATCAATATTCATACCATCAAACCCCTGGACGAGGAAGCCCTCCTTAGCTCAATCCGTAAAACCGGCTGTGTGGTAACAGCTGAAGAACATAATTATTTAGGCGGTTTGGGAGAGAGTGTAGCAAGAACACTCACCACGCATTTCCCTGCCCCTCAGGAGTTTGTGGCTACTCAGGATACATTTGGGGAGAGCGGAACCGCAGACCAACTCATGGAAAAATACGGCTTAGACAATAAAGCCATAAAGAAGGCCGTTTATCAGGTGTTAAAAAGAAAGGCTTAGTTTTCGGTATCATTCTTGATACCCTAAATATGTCTTAAAAAGAACACATTATGAAAAAAACACTTCTTACGGTGGCAATCGCTGCCCTTTCAGCATTTTCGTATGCACAGGTCGATTCAAAGTTTGGGGTAAAAGCCGGACTCAACTACAATGCCAATGGGGATTATTTTGAATCCGCAGGAGAAGCCGCAAGGAATCCTGACAGGAATGTGGGGTACCATATCGGATTTTTTGGCCAGGTAGGTTCCAGGGTGTATATCAGGCCCGAATTGGTTTATACCAGTATTTCGTCAGAATACGACAATGACGATTTTAAAATGCAAAAGTTAGACCTTCCCTTGTTGATTGGAACTAAAATTATCGGACCTCTGCACGTGTTCGGTGGCCCGGCATTTCAATATATTCTTGATACAGAATATGACGGAATTACCATCAGTGATGTGCGAAACGACTTTACAATAGGCCTCAACCTTGGGGCTGGGATCAACCTTGGAAAACTTGGGATCGATCTCAGGTACGAAAGGGGCTTTAGTGATAACGAAGCTTCGTTTATCAATACGAACGTTACTACCGTCCCTCAAAGTCGGATCGACACAAGACCCGATCAGCTTATCCTGAGTTTCTCCTTAACGCTTTAATTAAAAAAGGCCCTGTTTAATACAGGGCCTTTTTTATTTTATTTCTTATCAAATCAACTATCCCGGTCGAGATAATTAGGTATCCCGTCATTGTCATCATCGGGAAAAGTAATATTTCCCTGTTCATCGATGATGATCTCATCTCTGGTTAAAATCCCATCTTCATCGTCATCAGGATCTATATGATTAGGAAAGGCCGGAGACCTCAAGGCCTCTTCCCTATCAACATCAGTATTATCATTAGTCACATCCCCATCCCCGTTCAGGTCTTCCATAAAAGAAGGAATCCCGTCACTGTCGTAATCCGTCTCAGGAATATACAAACCAGCAGAAATCTTAAAAATAAGGGGAGAATATGCAGGAATCCCGGAAGGAGAGCCGTTGAAGTATGCAAGTCCCGAAGGAAGGAATATAGCTCCAACGCCGGCATTTGTGATTTCTGTGGTCCCGTCAGGATTCTCCACAATGGCATCCCCTACATTAAACTTGGTCATCGCTTGACCGTATCCCCTCAGGAAAAAAGGAAGATACTGCCAGGTATAGTCCGCAGTGGCATCAAACAAAGATCCGTTTAGCAGGGAGCCTTCGTATTTGATAAAGGTTGAATCCGCAGCTGTCGGAGCAGCTCCCGCTCCCTGGCGAGCGATTAAATAATACAAAGTATGGGGTACTGTTTCGTTATCTTCAAGTTCAAAATCTTCTGAAGACACATTTACCGTGATCGACTGAACGTCGTCTATGAGTGGTCGTTTATCACTATTTGTCCCGGCGATGGTATCCAAGCGAACCTCGAAATCAAAATCAGCCGGGGGGTTCTCAAATTCCTCATAATTGTAAAAATGAGTCTGCAAATACTCCTGGAGGGCCGTTGCATCTTCTGTAACCACCTCGCTTAAAAGTCGAGGCGGGATCAGTTCAAAGTCAACTCCATCGTCATCTCCACAGGAAAGAATAAATAATAGGGCGGTCATTCCCAGAACGACCTTTCGGATTGGCATAGCATTCTTTTTATCGGGCGCAAGATACAATTTTCCCCTATTTTTGCAGAAGACCTTAACAAAGATTTTATTCTCTTTATGCGCATTGACAAATACCTTTGGTGTACGCGATACTACAAGACCCGGAACCAGGCGACGGAGGCGTGTAAAAAAGGGCATATCAGGATCAATGAACAGGTAGTGAAACCTTCAAGGGAGGTTTATCCCACCGATAAAATTTCTTTGCGTAAAAACCAGATCGAATTTCAGCTTACCGTGCTGGAGATCCCCGATAGTCGCGTAGGTGCTAAGATCGTTGGACTTTACAGAACAGACACAACGCCAGCAGAAGCATTTGAGCATCAAGAGGCACAACGCCTCGCCCAGGAATATTATCGAAAAAAAGGAACAGGTCGGCCTACAAAAAAAGACCGAAGAAATATAGATGAATATTTGGATGAAGGGGACTAAGGAATTTTGGGATCAGCGATACCTCAATCGCAATATGGGATGGGATATAGGAGAAATATCTACCCCTTTAAAGGAATATATTGATCAGTTAACTTCAAAAGACCTGAGAATTCTGGTTCCCGGTGCCGGAAACGGATATGAGGTATCTTACTTGTTCAACCATGGGTTCAAATCTGTATACGCCTTAGATATCAGTGAAATCCCATTTAAAAAATTCAAAAAAGAACATCCTGAATTTCCAAAGGACCAGCTTCTGATCGGCGATTTCTTTGAGTTGGATGTGATGAAATTCGACCTAATCCTGGAGCAAACATTTTTCTGTGCTTTACAACCCGGTTTGAGGGAGAACTACGCTGCAAAAATGCACGAACTGCTCAAGGATGGAGGTGTCCTTGCCGGATTGTTTTTTGATTTTGAATTAACAGAACACGGTCCTCCCTATGGTGGAGATATCGAAGAATACCGGGAGGTTTTCTCGAAGTATTTTCATATCAAAAAGCTTGAACGCGCCTACAATTCGATTCCGCCCAGACAGGGTAGCGAACTCTTTTTTATCTTTGAAAAGAAAACAACCTGATCCCATGGAGAATAAAATCCTTAATCACCAGCAAATTCAGCATATTACAAGGCGAATTGCCTATCAGATCTACGAGACTAATGTTGAAGAAAAGCGGATCATTATTGCCGGGATTACAGGTGGCGGACTTGATTTCGCCAAAAAATTACAACGGGTATTGCGAAAGATTACCGAAGCGGAAATTGTTTTGTGTCAGGTAAGCATGGATAAATCAAACCCCCTGAAAAGTGGAGTTACTACTTCTCTTTCCCCTGAGGAGTACAAAAACACATCCATTGTCCTGGTTGACGATGTATTGAATTCGGGTTCTACTTTGATCTACGGTGTACATCATTTTTTAAAAACACCTTTAAAGCGATTAAAGACAGCAGTACTGGTGAACCGAAACCACAAGAAGTATCCTGTGAAAGCTGATTTTAAGGGCATATCACTCTCTACTTCCCTACAGGAACACGTACACGTGCATTTTGAGGCAAAGAAAGATGTGGTCATCCTAGACTAGTAAGGCTGAAATACTATTGACAATCTCTTCAACCGACTTTCCATCACAGGGAATAGTATGCGTTGCCCGGGTATAGAAGGCCTGCCTTTCAAAGATGTGCTTACCAATATAATCTGGCAATTCTTCCTTTTCCAAATGACTGATCACAGGTCTGTGGTCCTTTTCAGAAGAAAGCCTTTGAACCAAACCGCCAACGGACATTTGCAGATAAAACACATTGGGAGTTGCCTGTAACAACAGCTCCATATTTCCCGAATAGCATGGGGTACCGCCTCCCGTGGACAGGACCAGATTTTCGTCTGAGTTGAGAACCTCTTTAAGGTATTTGTGTTCTTCTTTTCTAAAAAAAATCTCACCTTTATTTTGAAATATCTCCGGAATACTGCTTCCGGCCTGATCTTCCAAATAGTCATCGAGATCAACAAAGCACAGATTCCTCTGCCTGGCGAGTTCTTTGCCGGCCACAGTTTTGCCGCTGCCCATGTACCCTATCAGGATGATCTTCGTTGCACTCATTCCGGCAAAAATGGCTCAATTGTATGGATATTCAAAAAAAAATAAATTTATCTCCCATCGGTCTTGAAAAATAGATTATAGATAGTATATTTGCACCCTCTTAAGGGCATCCTCACAGGACCCTTGAGAAAAAGACCTTTTACATTTTGACCTGGTAGCTCAGTTGGTAGAGCATCTCCCTTTTAAGGAGAGGGTCCTGGGTTCGAGCCCCAGCCAGGTCACTATACGACCTTCATAATTATTCAAAAAGTCCTAAAACGTACTGTTTTAGGGCTTTTTTGTTTTTCTCGTATTCATTTGATATCAAAACGAACCATCTGTCGCGGTGCCCTATTCGGTGCCCCATTTTGGAATTCGTAAAAAGGGCACCGAATCAATGTTAAAAAATTGGTCATCAATTTTTTACGAGGAATTTATAATCAAATTGAATTAAGAAAAATCGCTTCCAAATGGAGACCCATTCCTTCTCGGTTTTAAGTTACCTCAGAAAAGGTAAGTTAGACAAACTTGGCAAAGCCCCAATTTATCTAAGGATAACGGTAAATGGCTTAAGAGCGGAATTTAGCACTAAACGAAAAATACGTCCTGAAAAATGGTGTTCTGTTAAGGGAAGGGTTAAAGGTTCTAACTCCAAAACAAAAGCCTTGAATCATTACATAGATGAACTGGAAACCAAAGCTTATAACGTCCATTCCAAATTGGTGACCAAAAAGAAACCATTTAATGCCGAACTGATTAAATCCAAGTTGCTAAACAAAGAACAGATCCATAAAACGCTGTTAGCTATTTATGATGAGCATAATAATCAAATTAAACAATTGATAGGTTTGGATTACTCTTACGGGGCATACAGAAGGCATATCCGTACACGGAATCTCCTAGCCGCTTTTATCAAAAAAGAATATAAGCTGGCAGACCTATTTGTCAAAGAAGTCGACTTAAAGTTTATCAATCGTTTTCACCACTTTTTAAAGACCAAAAAAATTGGCAATCAAAATACCATAACAAAATATGTGGTCAATTTTAAAAAGATAATGCGAATTGCATTTGCAAACAATTGGGTCAACAAAGATCCTTTCTATCATTGGAAGGCCCAATGGAAAAAGGTGGAACGCGAGGCATTGACCGAAACAGAACTATGTACTATGATAGAAAGAGAATTTTCCATAAAACGCTTGGAACAGGTACGCGATGTTTTTGTGTTCTGTTGTTTTACAGGATTGGCCTATGTAGATGTTCAAAAATTATCGGACAACCATATAGTATTAAGAATGGATGGTGCCCGTTGGATAAAAATCAATCGCTCAAAGACCGATTCCCGAAGCAACATACCCCTACTGCCAGTGGCCGAAGAAATTTTAGAAAAGTACCAAGCATATTCAAAAACATCTGACACGGACTTGCTACTCCCCGTTATCAGCAACCAAAAGACGAATGCATTTTTAAAAGAAATTGCTATCCTTTGCAAGATAGAAAAGAACCTTACTTTTCATTTAGCCAGACATACGTTTGCTACGACGGTCACTTTAGCCAACGGTATTCCTATAGAATCAGTTAGTAAAATGTTAGGGCATCAATCATTAAAGACAACCCAAATCTACGCCAAGGTTATCGACAAGAAACTGAGCGAGGACATGCATATCTTAAGAGGAAAATATCAATATTTAAAATAAACTACTGATTTGGTTTGTCCTGAAAATCGTTCCTTTTAAAGGACTAGTCCAATATGCATTTTTTTACTTGGATATTTCAACTTCCTCTTGATCTAGTCAAGTAAAATCAATTTTCATTAATTTTACATAATGTAGAGGTACACCTATGAAAACATTTTATCTTTTATTATGTTTTTTGCTTGCATTGTTTTTTCTTTCTTGCTCAGGAGAAAAAGATGAAGGTAAGATCCGTATCGGTTTTTCACAAGCTATGTCCAACGATAATTGGAGACGTTCCATGAACAACTCGATGAGGCTGCAAGCCTCTTTGAATCCTAAAATCGATTTGACCATTAAAGATGCCAACTACGATGTAGGAACTCAAATTGAGCAGATAGAAAGCCTTATTGCCGACAGCCTGGATGTGTTGATCGTTTCCCCGATCCAATCAAAGCCAATTACTTCGGTGGTACAAAAGGCACTCAATGCCGGTATACCAGTTTTGGTGGTCGATAGAAAAACAGAAAGTCAACAATATACTGCCTATTTGGGTGCAGATAATATTGAGGTTGGAAGAAATGCGGCAAAGGAAATCATTGCATCCAACATTAAAGACTCCATTAGAATTATTGAAATAAAAGGTTTGGCCGGATCTTCGCCTGCCGAGGAAAGAGGCATGGGCTTTAATCAAATAATTAATCAGTTTAAGAAGGCACGTATTACAGCAACGATTGAAGGGGATTGGGAAAAAGAGTCTATTCAAGATCAATTAAGACTTCTGTTGAAGGAAGGCATTAAGGCAGATTATGTTTTTGCTCATAACGACAGAATGGCGGTCGGAGCATGGGAAGTCGCACACGATTTGGGAATGGAAAAATCAATCAGTTTCATTGGTGTCGACGGCCTTACCGGTGCCAATGGTGGAATAAAAGCAGTAAAGGATGGGATTCTAATGGCTACCATTCTTTATCCAACCGGCGGTGATGAAGCCATCAAATTGGCTTTGAAAATCCTAAATAAAGAATCAGTTCCCAAGAATAATATCTTATCTACCACTATCATCAATGAGGTAAACGCGGATATTATGAACAATCAATTTGAAAAAATAAATGAACAGCGTGCCGAAATGGAAGATCAGTTGGCCGCTATAAAAATACAAGAAGAACGCTATTATTCACAAAATAACCTACTCAAGGTAACCATGGCACTTTTGGCGATTATTTTAAGTCTCGCCATTTACAGTATCTACTCCATTTTTGCTATTCGAAAGAAAAATAGGCAATTGGTATTGACCAATGACAAGATTACCGTTCAGCGCAATCAAATCGAGAAGATCGCGGAGGAAGTAAAGGTAATTAACGAGGCGAAGCTAAATTTCTTTACAGGGCTTTCCCATGAATTCAAGACACCCATTACCTTGATTTTAAGTTCAATTGAGTCGATGAGCGACTTTGTAAAGGAGAAAGGTTCAAAGATGCGGAACGAAGTGGAGTTGATATACAACAACTCCAATCGCCTATTGAGATTGATCAATCAATTACTTGATTTTAGGAAAATTGAAGATCGTAAGTTCAACCTAAAGGCATCCAAAACCAATTTATTCGGCTTTTCAAAAATCATTTATAAAGATTTTGAACGTGAAGCGAAGAAACGGAACATTGACTTCAAACTTACCTCCAATAACGAGGCACTTGATGTTTTTATGGATCGGAACTTAATGGACAAAGTTTATTTCAATCTCCTTTCCAATGCCTTTAAGTTCTCCCCCGATAATGGTAAGATTGAAATACATATAGAAGATGATGAGAGTGGAAATATCGTAAATGTCCGTTTTAAGGATTCAGGCATTGGTATTCCTCAAAACGAAATGGATGAGGTTTTCCAAGCATTTTTCAAGGGCTCTAACAATAGAAAGAACAGCTCAGGAATCGGTCTGCATTTAAGCAAGGAGTTTGTTGAAATGCACAAAGGAACGATCAAGGTTAAATCTCTTCACGGTACGGAGTTCATTGTAGCGCTTTACAAAGGGCAAGCACATTTTGATGAGACCGAAATCATAACGGAACAAGATTTGGTCGATACCAATATTATCGATTTTAATTCGGAACATTTGCTCGATGACAATTACTTGATACAGGCTCCGGATAAAGACAAAGAAAAATACTTGGTTCTGATAATTGAGGACAATAGAGATCTTTCATTGTTTCTTAAAAACAAATTACAATTAGAGTATGAGATTCATTTATCCGATGGCACGGATGCTATTGAAAAGGCTTTTGAAACCATTCCGGATATAATTTTGTGCGATATCAACCTTCCCGAGAAAGATGGTTTCGAAATCTGTGAAATCTTAAAAAAAGATCTACGGACCTCGCATATTCCTACGATAATACTGACCGCCTTGGGCAACAAAGAGTCCTATCTTAAAGGACTTCAATCAGGTGCCGATCTATATTTGACCAAACCTTTCAGCTATTCCATACTGGTTCAATCAATCAAATCTTTGCTTTATAATCGAGAGAAACTTCGGTATTATTATACGAGTAACATTCATCAAATCGACAATGCCGATTCGTTCGGTAATATTGAACAGCAATTCATTCATAAGCTTAATGACCTGATACAAAAGAAAATAGCTAACGATGATTTTTCCGTAGAACATTTAGCCGAAAGCCTAAACATATCGCGAGTTCAATTATATCGCAAAGTAAAGGCTATTATGGGCATCAGTATAAGTGATTATATTGGTAACATCAGATTGGAAAAAGCCAAAGTGATGCTCGAGACTGGCTCATTAACGGTAGCCGAAATTGCATATACCAACGGATTTTCTTCTCCAAATTACTTCTCAACCACCTTCAAAAACAAATACGGCACCTCTCCCATAGCGTTTCGGAAATCTATCTAGTTTACATTTCATACTATCCTTACCTCATAGTCCCTTTTGAATGTATCAATTTTAAACTTCATGTAACATGAATGTAGTTAGTGCGCTTAAGCCCATGTTAAAATACTATTTTTAAGTGCTGTTTATCAAGCACTTAGCATTTTAAACATGCACCTTAACAAAAACATAACATATTGATACATCATCAAAATACCCTCTTGTTTTTTACGAATACTTTAGTAACCATACTAGAGAATTACGATTATGAAAAAAATATGGGTTTGGTCTATTACCGCAGCATTGGCAGGTTTCCTGTTCGGATTTGATACGGTAGTTATCTCTGGAGCAGATAAAAAGTTGCAGGCCTTGTGGGGTTCATCAGATGTTTTTCATGGTACTATAGTTATGGCGATGGCATTATGGGGTACTGTAGTAGGTGCAATTTTAGGCGGAATTCCCACGAACAAGATAGGCAGGAAGAAAACATTATTATGGATAGGTATACTTTATACTATATCCGCTCTTGGTTCTGCATTTGCCAATGATCCGATCACATTCGCCATTTTTAGATTTATAGGTGGGCTGGGGGTTGGTGCATCTACCATTGCTGCTCCTGCCTATATATCTGAAATAGCACCTGCCAAGGACAGGGGGAAATTGGTGGCCCTTTATCAATTTAATATCGTGTTCGGGATTTTGATTGCCTTCTTTTCAAATTATCTATTAAATGGTATAGGTGAAAACGCATGGCGCTGGATGGTGGGTGTTGAAGCCATACCTGCAATTATTTATACAGTCTTCGTATTGAGCGTTCCAAAAAGCCCTAGGTGGTTGTTGACCAAAATGCGGAACGAAGAGGCAAAAAAAGTGTTGCAATTAATCAATCCCGATCAGGATCCCGGAGTACTGATGTTAGAACTAAAGACCGAAAGTAAGAATACTGTTTCGGGAGAGAATATTTTTATTAAGAAATACCGATTCCCTTTATTATTGGCTTTTTTCATCGCCTTTTTCAATCAATTGTCAGGCATAAATGCCTTTTTGTACTATGCGCCAAGAATTTTCGAAGAAGCTGGCCTTGGTGAGAGCACTGCTCTTTTAAGCAGTATAGGAATAGGGGTGACCAATATGATTTTTACTCTTTTAGGGGTATTCCTCATTGACAGGCTAGGAAGAAAACAATTGATGTACGCAGGTTCTATTGGCTATATCATCTCTTTGACTTTGGTGGCCTGTGCATTCTTCCTGAATTGGGAAGGTATGGCCGTGCCCATTTTTCTTTTCCTATTTATTGCTGCACATGCAATAGGCCAAGGCACCGTGATTTGGGTATTTATTTCAGAGATTTTCCCGAATCATTTAAGAGGGTCCGGTCAATCGTTCGGTAGTTCGGTGCATTGGATTTTAGCCGCTATCATACCCTCGTTAGTTCCCGTGTTGTTTACCTCGATCGGAGCGGGTACCGTATTTGCTTTTTTTGCCTTTATGATGTTCCTACAATTGCTCTTTGTGATTTTCGTAATGCCAGAAACCAAAGGTATCTCGCTAGAGGAACTTAGTAAAACACTAACAAAAGGAAGAAAGAATACAACCGATGATCTTATAGGTCTTGATGAACAAAAATTAAACTGAAGTATTGTAAAGAACCAACAAATATGAAAAATAAGATATACAAGTTCGTGATGACTATAGGAATTTTCGCAATGGTCTTTTCTTGCAAAAATACAACCGACAAGAAAGCTGATCAGGTTCAAAATGGACAAGATACTGTTGCCATTTCCAATGAAGACCTCTACCGCCCAAACTTTCATTTTTCGCCTAAGAAAGGATGGATGAACGACCCCAATGGTATGTTCTATTATAATGGATATTACCATCTCTATTTCCAACACTATCCAGATGGTACCACTTGGGGGCCAATGCATTGGGGTCATGCCATCAGTACCGATATGATTTCGTGGAAAGAACAACCGATTGCCTTATATCCTGACAAGTTAGGGTATATATTTTCCGGGAGCGCGGTAGTGGATGTAGATAATACATCCGGTTTATCGGAAGAAAATAAAATACCGATAATCGCCATGTTTACCCATCATGACATGGAAGCCGATAAGTCGGGTGAGGTCATTGACGAAACACAATCTATCGCGTATTCGTTGGATGAAGGACTTACCTATACCAAGTATGAAGGAAATCCTGTTGTCGAAAACCCAAATATTCGTGATTTCAGGGACCCCAAGGTCAACTGGGACGAAGAACGAAAACAATGGACTATGGTTCTAGCTGCTGGTCAAGAAATCATGTTCTATGCTTCAAAAGACCTTAAAAAATGGGAGCTTATCTCCACTTTTGGTGAAGGAATAGGTAACCACGAGGGTGTCTGGGAATGTCCTGATTTCTTCCAACTGCCCGTTAAAGGCACGGATGAAACCAAATGGGTATTGTTGGTTAGTATTAATCCTGGTGGCCCAAATAGTGGTTCGGCCACTCAATACTTTGTAGGCGATTTTGACGGAAAGAAATTTACTATTGATGAAAACTTCAAAAAAGAACAATCTAAAGAGCATAGTTTTTGGGTAGATCATGGTCGTGACAACTATGCTGGAGTTACATGGTCGAATGTTAGAACGGCCCAGGGAGGTAAACTTTTTATAGGATGGATGAGCAATTGGCTCTATGCCAACGAGGTACCTACCGAAAATTGGCGAAGTGCATGTACAATAGCACGAGAATTAGGATTAATAAAAAGCAACGATACCTACCGATTAGTTTCAAATCCTGTAAAGGAACTAAACGACTACCGCGGAAAAAAGGTGGCTGACACTGCTATTTCTGTTGAGGGTGAAACAATTCTGACCACGAACAAAACCGTCAACCTTTCTAAAACGGAAATCAATTTCGAAATTCCAGATGTTAGAAGTGGCAAGTACACTTTTGTATTGTCCAATAGCAGAGGGGATGAATTGCAGTTCGGTTATGATGCAAACGAAAAACAATTTTTCGTAGACAGAAACAAATCGGGTAGAACTGATTTCTCCGAGAAGTTTAGTGATAGAATTTCAACCGCACCAAGAACAGCAGTCTCTACGAATTTAACCGGGAAAATACTATTGGATAAAACTTCCATCGAATTGTTCTATGATGATGGGCAAACGGTGTTGACCGAGATTTTCTTTCTCAATGCACCTTTCGAAACCTTGTCCATAACATCTGATCAAGAAAAAATTACACTTAGCAATCTCGAAATACATGAATTAAACTTTAACTAAATCACTCAATTATGAAATTAAAACTCTTATTCTTATTACTAATTTTTGTCCCACTAGGCCTATTGGCCCAGGGACAAATAACAGGTACAGTGACGTCCGCCGACGACAGTATGCCATTACCTGGCGCATCTGTTGTTATAAAAGGAACGACCACAGGTACAACAACTGATTTCGACGGTAAATATACGTTAGATAATGTAGCTTCAGATGCAACATTGATCTTCAGCTATATTGGGTTCTTAAGGGCCGAGATCGCAGTAAATGGGCAATCTGTAATTAACCTTGCTATGCAAGCTGATGCCCAGCAGCTTGAAGAAGTGGTGCTTACCGGATATTCTACGGAACGTAAGGTAGATTTAACAGGAGCCGTTACAGTCGTGGATATTGCTCCAATTGAGGGACAAAGTTTAAGTTCTGGTAATGCCATGCAGGCCTTACAAGGACGAGTCGGTGGTCTTTTTATAGAAAAATCCGGTGATCCTACGGGGCTGAACAGTAGAATACTTATAAGGGGACTTACCACTTTAGGGAATAATGACCCGCTTTACATCATAGATGGTGTGCCCACAAAAAGGCAAGAGGTATTCGCAAGTTTAAATCCTGCTACAATTGAATCCATTCAAGTGTTGAAAGATGCTTCGGCCTCTTCAATATATGGGTCAAGGGCTGCAAATGGGGTTATCGTTGTAAGTACAAAAGGAGGTCTTAAAGGAGAACGTCTTACGGTTAGTATCAATTCCAATCTATCTGTACAATCAGAGCGTAAACAACGGTATGAAATGTTAAATTCCCAGCAACGCGGTGAAGCTTTGTGGAGAGCATCCGTAAATGATGGCGCAGATCCAAATGCGGGCTATGGTGAAATATACAATTTTGATTGGAACAATGATTTTACTAATCCAGTTCTTAACGGTGTGGCTGTTCAGCCTTTTGTTGGTGGGAACCCAGATGTACCGGCGGGCAATACGGATTGGCAAGACGAAGTTTATGAAACAGGATATGTTTTCAATAACGAAGTTACCGTTTCTGCGGGTTCGGATAAATCCTCTTTATTGATA
Organism: Muriicola sp. E247; assembly: GCF_041358175.1. Taxonomy (NCBI): domain Bacteria; kingdom Pseudomonadati; phylum Bacteroidota; class Flavobacteriia; order Flavobacteriales; family Flavobacteriaceae; genus Muriicola; species Muriicola sp. E247. The sequence goes on along the minus strand of NZ_JBGKBE010000003.1, from coordinate 107,797 downwards.
AATCTAGGCTATCTAAAGAATACTGGTATGTTAAAGTATACCGGTTATGATAGATATACTGCAAAAATTAATGGTACCACTAACCTTTTCAACGACAGGGTGAAATTTGGTGTTAATACTCAAATTTCAACATCCAATGAAACCTTGGTTGCAAGTGATGTTGGTGGTGCACCCACTACAGGTTTGTCCATTACCTTGGCACCAACAATTCCTGTATATGATGCGAATGGTGAATTTGCTGGGCCGTTGGGAGCGGGGTATTCAGATAGGAACAATCCGTTATTGATGCAATATTTGAACAGATGGGACAATGCTACTAAAAACAACTTCTTTGGAAATGTTTTTGCTGAGATAAGTATTCTTGATAACCTTAAATTTCGCTCTAGTTTAGGCATAGATTTCAGCGACTTCAAAAGGAAAAATATCGAGCCTAAAGTATTTAATGGTTTTGTTACCAGAAGTAATAATAGGTTGATTTTTGACACCAATAAGTTGAGAACATTAACTTTTTCAAATACGTTGAATTATAATTTAGAAGTTGGAAAGCACAGATTTGGAGCACTATTAGGGATTGAGTCGATAAGAGAGGATTTTGACACCATTTTTGCACAAGCCGATGATTTTGCAGTAGAGCAAGAATCCTATTTTGTACTTTCTGCTGCTACAGGTGCCCGCACCAACAATGGTATTTCCACTCAGTACAGCCTTGCTTCTCAGTTTGGAAAATTAAATTATACTTACGATGACAAGTATTTGGCATCATTTACTATTCGTAGAGATGGTTCTTCAAGATTTGGCGCGAATAATAGATATGGTGTTTTTCCGGCCGCAACTTTGGGTTGGAGAATTAGTCAGGAAGAGTTTTTAAAGGATAGTGAATTGATTTCCAATTTAAAGCTTAGGGCAGGTTATGGAGAAGTAGGAAACCAAGAAATTGGTAATACTGCAAGATTCGGTTTATACGAATCAAGATATGGTCAAAACCAAGCACAATTGACCGGTGGGTTTTTTGAAATTTACTATAATGTTGGTACAGCATATGACATTAATGGTAATAACACAGGTACATTACCATCAGGTTTTGTTTCTACTCAAGCACCTAACCCTAATTTAAAGTGGGAAACTACCAAAGAATGGAATTATGGTATCGATTTTGGGTTTTTAAATAACAAAATAAGCGGTTCCTTCGATTATTTTACAAGGGAAACTACGGATATTTTGACTACTCCTCCAATTGCCTCCGTTATAGGCGAAGGACAACAACGAGTATTGAACGGTGCCGCAACGGCCGCTAAAGGTTGGGAATTTAATGTTGGATATTCCAATGTTTGGGATAATGGATTTTCTTTAGGGGTTTCTACAAATTTTGGTGCCTTCAAGGATGAAATTACCTTTCTACCAGAAGAAGTTAGAGCAGCATTTCCCGGTACTGCCCAAAACTCAATCCTTGGACAGTCGCAAACAGCTATATTCGGTTATCGTACAGACGGACTGTTTCAAAGTCAGGCAGATGTTGATGCACATCCCACAGGAGGTGTACAAACTGGTAATGCTAGACCAGGTGGTATAAAAATAGTGGATGTAGACAATAATGGCGTTATCGATAGTAATGACCGTGATTTTATTGGTAATACCCTTCCTGATTTGGAGTATGGTATTCGATTGGATGTAGGTTACAAAAATTTCGATTTTTCAGTCTTCGGTTCAGGAGTTGCAGGTCGTATAGGAGTTGATTCCTATATGTTTTGGAACAATTTTGTTCAAGGAAGAGATAATGCAGGTCTTGGAGTCTTAAACGCATGGACACCACAAAACACAAGCTCTACAATACCTTCATTATCATTGGTGAACAATTTTACGGATACTTCAGACTATATCTTTAGAAACAATTCCTATTTTAAAATTAGAAATTTACAAGTAGGATATTCATTGCCAACTGATATTATAGGTAAGATGGCAGGTATGACCGGACTTCGAATTTATCTACAGGGGGAAAATTTATTTTGGTTTACCCCTAAAGGCTATATAGGTTCCGATCCAGAAAGAATAGATGTAAATAGAATTCCTGTTCCTACAGTTTATTCAGTAGGCTTGAACATTAACTTTTAATTAAAAATTGACAATCATGAAATATAATAAAATATTAGTTATAGTAATGTACACAGCCTTAGTGTTCACTGCATGTTCCGATGACTATTTGGAATATGAACCAGAAGGTGTTTTGTCTAGTGAAAACGTGGCAACTGCTGAGAATGCAGAATCTTTGGTAATTGCTGCGTATGCCGGCATTGCCAATGATGAAATGATCGGGCCATTGACACACCAATGGGTGTATGGCAGTGTCCGTTCAGACGATGCATATAAAGGTGGCGGAGGCCGTGGTGATGTTGATGTTGTTGATAAATATGAACAATATAATCTTACTATTGCAGATATGGGAGATTGGATGGCACCCAGAACTTGGACCGATTTTTATAAAGCAATTTCCAGAGCTAACTTTGCACTTTCCGTTATTAATGATATTCCGGACGGTGAATATGCTCAAAAAACAACTAGACAGGCAGAATTACGCTTTCTAAGGGCTCATTCTCATTTTATGCTTAAATTAATTTTTAAGAAAATCCCATACATTACGGAGAATTTAACCCAGGAAGAAATTGGTCAAACTTCAAATGACGTAGATAATGATGCGTTATGGAATACAATTGCCGAGGATTTTCTTTTCGCGTATGAAAACCTACCACAAGCTCAAGATCAAGTGGGTAGAGCAGACCGAAATGCAGCAGCAGCTTATTTGGCAAAATTACGTTTATATCAAGCTTATGAGCAGAATGACCAACACCAAGTAACCAATATCAATACCGCACGTTTACAAGAGGTGATTGACTATGCCGATGAAGTTACCGGTAGTCTACAACCAGATTTTGGAGAAAATTTCTTGGATGGTTTTGATAATGGTCCAGAATCTATCTGGGCGGCCCAGTTTTCCATAAATGACGGTACAACTGTTGGAAGGGTAAGTTTTGTGACAGGTTTAAATTCGCCACACGGTACAGGGCTTTATGGTTGCTGTGGGTTTCATTTGGCCAGTCAGAACATGGTGAATTCATTTAAGACAGATGATACTGGACTTCCACTGCTGGACACCTTTAATAACGCAGATATTTTTACAAATGTAGATGCCAATGGCACAACCCCACCTGATAGTGGTTTGAGCGTTGATCCAAGGATCGATCATACAGTGGGTATACCGGGAAGACCTTTTAAATATAGAAATACGGTAAGTAATTCAGAAGATATGGTCTATAATTTCAGTTGGGCCAGAGATCCAGGTGTATATGGTTATTTCGGAAATATGAAAGAACAACAAGCTCCGGATTGTTCATGCTATGTTAAGGAAGGACCATTTGTAGGTACTTCAAAAAACGTGGATTTTATTAGATATGCAGATGTTCTCCTTTGGAAGGCTGAAGCCTTGATTCAATTAGATAGATGGGCTGAAGCTTTGCCAATCATTAATCAAGTCAGGAATCGTGCTGCAGCAAGTACACAACGGCCATTGGATGCAGGTGCAACCGATATCTACGCTATTGGAACTTATGACTCGTTTCCAACCAAGGATTTGGCGTGGAAGGCGCTAATGTTCGAACGAAGGTTGGAATTTGCCATGGAAGGTCATAGATGGTATGACCTAGTAAGATGGGGGATTGCGGAAGAAACGCTAAATGCGTATTTGGCGGTGGAAAGGACAAAAAGAGATTTTCTAGCGAATGCCCAATTCACATCCGGGCGAGATGAATATTATCCAATACCGCAAAGAGAAATTGATTTTACTGGAGGTCTCTATGTTCAAAACCCAGGATATTAGAGGGCATTATCAATCAAGAAAATTCAGTGATCTGAGTTAGTTGAGTTAGTTTTGAAAAGCACGGGGGTTGTTTCCCGTGCTTTTTTATTTTTAAATGACACTATGGAAATCTTAGGATTGGATATTGGTGGGTCAGAAATTAAAGGGGCCATCGTTGAAACAGAAAGCGGAAGATTAGTTTCAGAAAGACTCCGTCTTTCGACTCCGCAGCCAGCACTTCCTGAGGCAGTAGCAAAAACCGTTGAAGAATTGGTAAGTCGGTTAAATTGGCAAGGTGTTATCGGTTTCAGCTTTCCGATGGTAGTTGTTGATGGTAAATGTAAGACAGCGGGAAATATGACCAATGACTGAATAGATGTACAAGATGATGAACTCTTTGAGACCGCATATCCGAACACCAAATTCCATATAGGAAATAACGCTGATTTAGCAGGATTGGCGGAAATGCAATTAGGTGTTGGCAACGGTCTAAAAGGTAAAGTGATTATGGTTACTATTGGCACAGGTTTGGGCACAGGAGTTTTCTATAATGGTATTTTAATAGCAAATATCGAAATGGGTCGTGTTTTATATAAAAATGGAGAATCGATTGAATTTTTTGCTTCTGGACTGGCAAGGAAAAAAGATAATTTGAAATTGAAAGAATGGGCAGGGCGATTTGATTACTTCCTTACGCATTTGAAAAGAATAATGTCACCAGACCATTTTATCATTGGAGGCGGATTAAGTAAAAAATATAAAAAGTTTAGCAGCTACTTATCTGTAGATGTTCCATTATGGGTGGCACATTTTGAAAATGATGCCGGTATTATTGGTGCAGCACTTTATGCAGAATCTCGCTTGAATATCTAGGATTGAAATAATTGAAATCAAAATATAATATTCCAGCAAGAAAATTTTTGTCATCAATAATGTAGTGGCAGGAAACAAAACCTTTCTTAATCAAAACTAAATAAGGATTTTCAGTCTATGAAAATGAAATACAAAATTCTCTGTTCCGATTTGGATGGCACATTGTTATCTTCTAAAAATGATGTTTCAGATTCTACTATTTCGGAAATTTCAAGAATAAAGCGAAAACTTAAGGTAGTCCTAGTATCTGCGAGGATGCCAAAGGCAATGACCTATCTGCAAGAACGTTTGGGAATCGTCAATGAGCCAATGGTATGCTATAATGGCGCTTTGGTGATGGAGGGAACTAATAGGGTTTTTTCAACCACAATTGATTTATGTCTTATTGAAGAAATTTACTTAATGGCCAAAGAACTAGATATAAAAATCGGATTTTATCATGGTGAAGAGTGGAACACAAGTGAAAACACCGATTTCATTCAAAAAGAAATTCAATATACCAGAACCAGTCCTATTTTTATGCCTGCTTATAATACATTAAAAGATTGGAAAGAGAGAAAATTGGGAGCACATAAATTGATGCTCATGGGCAAAAAGAAAGCTCTTGATTTAATTATAGGGCAGATTAAGAAAGAACTTGGTTCGAAACTGATATTGTATCAATCTAATGATATACTTATTGAAGTTGCGCCAAAGAAGACCTCAAAACTTTTAGGCATTCAAAATCTTTTGAAAGATGATGAAACTTTGGATGACATCATTGCTTTTGGAGACAACTACAATGATATTGAAATGTTAAAAGGGGTCGGTTACGGTGTGGCGGTCGGAAATGCGCGAGAAGAAGTAAAAGCCATTTCAGATTATATCACATTGAACAATACAGAAGATGGGGTTGCACATTTCATTCGGAAGTATTTATCCATTTAAACTTTATGAGATTGAAATTAATTCATTTGGGAAAAGCAAAAAATCATTGAGTACTAATCCTTGATTTAAATTGTAGTGTTTCAAAAAATGGCCATTTTATGGTGCAAGATAACAAGATTAATTTCCAGTGTATTCATAAGTCTTATTCCTGGTCTTTTTTAGTGGTTTTGATAATTGACCTTTTGTGGCACCACAAATTTCGTTTTAACTGAAAATTTTAATTAGGAAACACGAGCGAAACGAAGTTTCGTGCTGCAAGTCCCAAATCCTTACCAAACTAATCTGCATGCGAGGCAAATTGCAACTATTTGACGCAAATTATTGACTTTTTATAGGGGCTGCGGGGCGATTTGACTCAAATCGGTTAATATTCAAAAAACTTTTCAAGAATGGTATTTGCCGCAAATTTCTGCCATTTTATTGGGGTTCTCGCTTCATTTGCCGCAAATACGGGCTTTCCCAAGGGTTTGTATTATAAGTAAAGCGCTGTAAATAAGGAACATATAGAACGTAACGCCGCTTTAGTGCGTTACCCTCTTGCTCTTCCCTCAAAATAAATTGGTAGAAATCTAATGGGAGTAAAATTTACATTTGACAACTAAACAAGGGTAATTTTTATGTATATTTACCCTCGTACTCAGAACGAGTATAAATTCGACTCTTAACAAATGGCTCCGTTTAACAAAGATATTCCATACAACGATTTACCATTACTCCCCCCAAAAAAGGATTTGGAAACTACAGCGGTTCTTCGCAAAACCATTACAGCAAGTAGGGCACTATCCAAACTAAATGGAGCAATAACTAATTTACCTAACCCTAGACTTTTTCTGGACACCATTCATTTACAAGAAGCAAAAGCAAGCTCTGAAATAGAAAACATAATTACAACAAATGACGACTTGTATCAGGCCATTGTAGCTGATAAAAAATTTAACAACCCTGCAGCCAAAGAAGTTATAAGCTATAAGGAGGCTCTCTGGCACGGATTGGAGCAACTTGAAAAAAAACCGATTATAACAACCAACCTGTGTATCGAAATTGTTCAACGTATCAAGCAAAACACTTCCGAAATTAGAAAAATTCCCGGTACAACTTTATCAAATACCAAAGGAGAAACAATTTACACCCCACCATCAGGCGCTGAGATCATTAGAGCTAAACTAGCAAATATTGAAAAATTCATTAATAATAAAGACAAGGTAGACCCACTTATAAAAATGGCTTTAATGCATTATCAATTTGAAGCTATTCATCCTTTCTCTGATGGTAATGGTAGAACAGGCCGTATCTTACTCCTACTCTATCTTAAATTAGAAGGGTTATTGGATATACCTGCAATCTACCTAAGTGAATATATCATCAACAATAAAGCTTCCTATTATAAAAAACTTAGACTAGTAACGGAAAAAGAAGATTGGGAGGGCTGGATATTATATATGTTGGACATGATTGAGACGACCGCCGAGAAAGGGCTAGTGCGTTTAGGAGAAATTCTCGCCCTCATGGGAAGCATGTCTAAAGAAGTTAAAGAGAAATTGCCGAAGGCATATTCTAAAGAATTGGTAGAAATTCTATTTCGTTTACCCTACACCAAGAGACAACATTTAATCGATGCTAAACTAGGAACACCTAAAACCGTAGGTAATTATTTAAGAGATTTAGAGCAAAAAGGCTTTCTAAAATCAGTGAAAGTTGGCAAGGAAAAATTATATCTGAATTATAGATTAATGGAGATACTTGATAAGCAATAAAAGTAATCCTATATTTGTATTTTGGTATTGATTGTTACAAATACCAACAAATAAGTTCATTTAAAATAAAAGTATATTCCGGTGCGCTATTCGGTGCGCACATTGAAAATACAGATTTTAACTTTTTGAATATCAAATGTTTACAGTTGGGGTTCGAGCCCCAGCCAGGTCACGAAGTGAGATGAAAATCCTGACGTAAATGTCAGGATTTTTTTATGAAATAAACCTGGGGCGAGAAGTCTATGCCGTAGTTGGCGCTTTAGCGCCATACTATGGTAAGCCCCAGCCAGGTCACTGACAAGCGCAAAACCCACCTCAAATGAGGTGGGTTTTTTGATTAAGAGAAGTCTCAAGCTAGCTTGTAGGCTTCGAATAAGCAAAAAAACACTCAACCGCAGGTTGAGTTGGTTTTGCATTTGTAGCTCGGGAGCGCTGGGTCAGGGGAGCAAAGCGAGCCAACCCCAGCCTGTCGGTAAATTTCAAATCACAAAAATACAAGCACCAAGAGAACGGGTATTATAAACTCCCAAACAAAGATGGGTTTGCAGCTCGGGAGTGCTGGGTCCAACGAACGAACTTGTCTGCCAGAGCCTGGGCAAAGGCAGGGTGAGTTGACGACAGCTACTGAAGTAAATTCCAAATCACAAAATACAAGCACCAAGAGAATAGGTATTTACCAAAAAAAATCCTCTGATAGGCAAAAGGTTTTTCAAGGAGATATGCTCTACTATTGAAAGCCAGCGCACCGGCTGGCTCCTCCCTACAAAAGGTCCATTGGACCTTTTGCGGCCGCTCGGCCCGGGTCCAACGAACGAACTTGTCTGCCGGAGCCTGGGCGGAGGCAGAGTGAGTTGACCACAGTCATCGGAACTAAAAAACAAATTTCCTCAAAAAATCTTGTCTGCATGATCCACATCATTTGATCTGCCCTCTACAATTTCTTCCTTTGCAAAAATAAGTTATGGTCCCTGCTATCATTATACTGATCATCCTTCTATTATTAATTGGGTTGCTGTTTATTCCTTTAGATCTATATATCGACTCCAAACGGAAACAATATTATGCCGAATTCAAGGGTCTCGCCAGGGCAAGCATAGAGGCCGATAAAATTGAATTTATCAGGATCAGGATAAAGATCCCTTTCAAAGAATATTACTACTATCCTTTAAAAGCTCTCAGTTCTCCAAAAAAAGCATCTAAGAACAAAAAATTAAAGAAGAAGAGTACACATGGAAACAGGTTTACACCCAAAACCATTCTGAGATTAATAAGATCCTTTGAAATAAAAAATTGGAAAATCGACCTGGATACAGGGGATTGTATTACCAATGCCAAACTGTATCCCCTTTTCGGTTTTATAAATTATCACTTTGGAGGTTTCCATATCAATTTTGAAGGAAGGAATGAGGTACTTCTCTTGTTGCGGAACAGACCTGTTTACATAATTAAATCATTTATTAACTTTTAAAACTTAACACCATGGATTTACATTTTGAAGAATTACTTGGAAAAATTACCGACTTCATTAAGTCTGAAGCAAAAACTGAAACCGTAGTTGGGGAACAGTTTAAATTAGGGGAATTTACCTGTGTACCTGTTATCAAAGTAGGCCTTGGATTTGGTTCCGGAGGTGCTGAAGGCACCGAAGCTAAAAAAGGCAAAGGACAAGGAATGGGAGCAGGAGCAGGAATGGGGATAGAACCTATCGGATTTTTAGTCACAAAGGGTGATGAAATCAGTTTCCTGGAGGCAGTTAAATCGCACGGACTCTCTGCAGCCTTTGAAAAAGTTCCCGAGTTGATAGAACATCTTGCGGAAAACCGTAGGAAATCCAGAGAAGCAGAAATGGCTTAAGTACTTGCTACGTGACAGCCTAAGTATCAAACCAGCACTGGATTTTACCCAAAAAAAAAGCGAAGGAGAAATCCTTCGCTTTTTCCTGTGAGTTGCTTGTTTTGCCTATAGGGCCAACATCAATCCAAGGTTGATTGTATTCCAGTTAAAATCTCCTTCGAGGCTAATACCTGTATAGGAAAGGCTGAGTCCCAGCTTTTCACTCAGGGAGTACCCCACCATGGGACGGTAATAGAATCCACCGTCATTTCCATCGTTTATTCCCACAGCGTACCCCAGATCAACACCGGCACTGAAATCCTCGGTGAGATGGGCACGGCCTGCGACGGCTACCGGAAGAAACTGGATGTCCTCTATTTGAATAGATCCCAGACCTGTATCTATTTCTTTGCCAAAGGCGTTTGAGAATCCCACAGCTGCCCCTGCATCGAACTTATCCGATACTGACCAAAGGTAGGTAAAGTCGATTCCAAGACTAAATCCTGAAACATCACTGGCATCGCCGGTGGGAATTCCTGCATTGATACCAACACTAGGGCCTGTCTGAGCCTGAAGACTCAAACCGGCTACAAATAAAAATGCTGTAAATAATACTTTTTTCATGGGTTTAATTTTTTGTGAGGGGTAAATGTATGCCCCACTTCTCAATTGGACACTTATAAGTTGTAAAACCCTCTATAAAGGTAGTATAGAACAGAGAAGTTGTGGTAAAGGAGTAGATCGTAAGTACTCTATGCCCCCGACACTAATATGTACTTTTCCGGATTGACGCGTCAAACCAATATTGATTGATTTATTGGGCTATTAGTCAACTTTAATTTGATTGCATTAAAAAAGGCATCCAATGGATGCCCTTTATTCTTGAAAATTATATGTTTTGTGTTTAACTACTCAGGCATTCGGTCAGATTCCTGCTCGTGGACTTTTGCTTTTTAAACAGGTTTCTTATCGGGTTAAAGAAGCTCGCCAGGGTATAAGGTTCAAAATCGAACCTCATAATGACCGGTTTCTTATCATTTCCGTTGATCATCAATCCATTCTGGATCTCAAAATCAATATACTCAATTCCTGTAACAGCCTCTTCACTGCGGTCTTTGAAGATAAAAGTATTCGCCGATCCTCCAAGATAAAACCTAAAAGTGGTATAGGTACCCGGATTGAGCTCCGGGGCGCTATTGGTCTTAATAAATAATCCCGAGTGCGTCCCTTTAAGATTTACAAGGTTTCCCTGAGAAAAATCCTTGATTCGGTGCTCTTTTCCATTTTCATCAATAGCATCGAAAGCAGTGATGTTTAAGACCATCTCAGATATACCCTTTTCCCCTACCATGTCGTTTTGTAATACTACGTCTTTGGCGTTGTTTTCTGAAAAGGTATATATATCGCTCCAATTGTGAGCAAATGGATTCGTATGGAACATTGTTGGATAATATGTGATTGTTTTCATAATTGTCAATATTAAAATTTAACAGTACAAAGATGCGAAGGCATTAACGACTCTAAAACAAGGATATTTTCCAATATCTGTGCTATTTTACCCCAATGAATAGTATTTGATGTTAATTAATGTTAATATACCTTAGATGGAAGTATTTATCCCTTGATATTCTACTCATCCACTCTAATTTAATCAGGGAACTTATACAATTCATAAGGAGCTGCTCTCATTAATTCTGAAGGCGCTTATTTCTCGATGTTTTTCTGCATTTTTGAAGCAGGGAGAATTTTATCCGATGAATCAAAACCTGACACAGCGTGTTCGCTCATCATTTATTGAGGAATTCAGCACTCAACCTTTAATGGTATGGGCTCCGGGACGTATCAATATCATTGGGGAACACACCGATTATAACATGGGGTTCGTGCTACCGGCTGCCATTGACAGGGGGATTGTATTGGCCTTAGAGCGATCTGAAACGGAAGAATGTACTCTGGTAGCTACTGATGTGAAGGAGAGCGTATCGTTTAAATTATCCGGAAATGGATATGAATTTGTTAAAGGTTGGCAAGGCTACTTCCTGGGAATTCTTAAAGAACTTCATAAGTCAGGAATTAAAATTACACCCTTCAACCTGTTATTCAGCGGGGATATTCCGGCCGGGGCCGGACTGTCCTCCTCTGCCGCCATCGAAAATGCTTTTATTTTCTCACTCAACGCACTCTTTGGGCTGGAATTGTCACCAATGGAAATGGTCCGGATATCACATTCGGCTGAGCAAGAATATGTAGGGGTACAATGTGGGATTATGGATCAGTTTGCCAGTATGTTCGGGAAAGAAAATCATGCCATTTTTCTCGATTGCCATTCATTGAAGTCGGAATTGATCCCGTTAAATCAGCATGAATACGAATGGTTACTTATCGACACAAGCGTAAAACACAGTCTTGCAGACAGCGCCTACAATCAAAGACGTAAAAGTTGCGAGGCGGTTGCCCTTGAATTAGGAACTGATTCACTAAGAGAAGTTACAAAGGAGAAACTGGAGCAAATCAGAACACTAATTCCGGGGAAAGATTTCCAAAAGGCCCTATTTGTATTAGAAGAGAACGAACGGGTCATTAAAGCGGTAGAAGCCCTAAGAAAATCCGACTTTAAATCATTGGGAAGATTGATGTACGAGTCTCATCAGGGACTACAATTGCAGTATGAGGTAAGTTGTGAGGAACTCGATTTCCTGGTAGAGATTACCCATGGCCAGGATTGCGTACTGGGGTCGAGAATGATGGGGGGAGGATTTGGCGGATGTACCCTAAATCTTATAAAAAGAGAAGACTGCAATTCTTTTCTAAAAACTGCCTCGAACGAATATGAAAAACGCTTTGGAAAAGCATTTACCTCTTTTACAGTCAATCTTAGTGAAGGCTGCAAACTTATCCTTTAGAACCAATGCTGATCAATTCTTGCAGGACATATTCTCCGACTATAATCAACCTAAATTAGTTTTCTTTTCTTTTATACGGCCTGATGATAAGTCCCAGCGGCCTGTCATAAGTAAAGTAATTGATCATCCAGTCGAAAAAAGCCACTGCCTTATTTCGGAAACCTACTAACGACATGATATGTACAAACATCCAGACCAGCCAGGCGAAGGTTCCCTGAAACTTCCAGATTTTTAAGTCGACCACAGCCTTTCGCCGTCCAATGGTGGCCATTACTCCTTTATCTTTATAAATAAAAGCATTCATCGGCTTTCCGGCCTCTTTTCGCAGAATATTTTTTGCCAGGACTTTACCCTGTTGCTGAGCAACTGGTGCTAACATAGGCAAGCCGCTGGGGTTTTCCCTTGTGATATGGGCTGCTACGTCGCCTATTGCATAAACATTTCTTGTCCCTGTAACCAGATTAAATTCATTAACTGCAATCCGGTTACCGCTTACAATCGCCTTATCCGGCAATCCGGCGATGGGCGCTCCTTTAACGCCGGCAGTCCAGATCACCGTATCGGTCCTGAAGGTACTCTTATCTGCCAGGGTGATCTCCGAACCATCGTAATCCTGTACCCTGGCATTGAGAAATACCTTGATGCCTAGCTGATGGAGGTATTCAAGGCTTTTTTCGGAAGCTTCTTCAGACATTGCCGATAATAAGGCGGGTGAAGCTTCATATAAATTTATACTCATTCTGGATAGATCGAGATCAGGAAAGTCCTTAGGTAAGACATAGCGTTTCATTTCAGCCAGGGCGCCTGCCAATTCAATTCCTGCCGGTCCTCCTCCGACAATGGCAATATTCATGATCTCGTCCAGGGGTTCATTATTCACATTCGCCAGGGCTTTCTCGAGATTTTGAAAAATAAAACTCCTTAAGTTAAGGGCTTCCGGGATCGACTTCAGGGTAAGTAACTGGTCTTTTTTAGCTTCGAAGTTAAAGTAGTTATTCTGACTCCCTGTAGCGATGACCAGATAGTCATACCTAATGTCGCCTATACTTGTCCTCAACCGCATTTCCTCAGCTAAAACCTCCTGTACTTCGGCCATCCTGAAGGTGATATTATTGTTATTCCTGAATATTCTTCTCACCGGGTATGCAATACTACCAGGCTCTAAGCCCCCGGTGGCCACCTGATACATCAGGGGCTGAAAATTGTGGTAATTGTGTTTATCTATAAGGAGTACGTCGATCTTTTTGTTTCTCAGCACTTTAGCAAACTCAATACCGCCAAATCCGGCACCTATAATCACTACTTTGGGTCTTTTTTCCATACTTTACCTGAATATATCCCAGTCTTTTAAAGGTATTATTATTTCCATATGATCGAAAAGAAAACAAAACGATTTACTTATTCTCATTTAATTTCGATTGATCGAAGTCCGATTTCCATTTTTCTGTTTCCGATATTATAATTACATTGAGGAAGCTTACAAGTTTTACATCTAATGATCATAGGAATTCTGAAGGAACAAGCTGATAACCGAGTTGCTCTTGTCCCAAAAACGCTTAAGAAATTCAACGTAGAATATATCGAATTCCGGATCGAAAAAGGCGCCGGTTTACTGGCGAGTTATCCTGACGAGAAATACGAAAAATACGCAACAGTTTCAGACCGGGAGTCTGTACTGAAGCACTCCGATATTTTAGTAACCATCAATCCAATATCGGAAAAAGAGCTACAATTAATTAAAAAAGGAGCCCTTTTAGTGGCCATTTTTTCTCCCTTCAACAATTCCGAATTAATTGCACAAATAAAAGAAGCAGGACTGCAGGCATCTAGTCTGGATATGATTCCAAGGACTACGATTGCCCAGACGATGGATATTTTATCTTCCATGGCATCCATCGCGGGATACAGGGCTGTTTTACTTGCTGCTATGGAATCACCGGGATTCTTTCCCATGATGATCACTGCAGCCGGGAGTATTAAACCCTCTAAAGTACTGGTTTTGGGGGCGGGAGTTGCCGGTCTGCAGGCCATAGCCACTGCGCGTAGACTTGGGGCCATCGTTGAAGCATTCGACGTGAGGGCGGCGGCTCAGGAGGAGGTAGAAAGCCTGGGGGCCAAGTTTGTAGAAGTACCTGGAGCTATTGACAAACGGGATGCGGGTGGTTATGCTGTTGAGCAAACTGCCGAGTTTATAGAAAGACAGCAGCAGGAAGTGCAAAAACGGGCTGCTTCATCTGACGTTGTTATAACCACCGCTCAGATCCTGGGCAAAAAAGCACCGGTCTTACTTACAAAGGAAACCGTAGAAAAGATGAAACCGGGAACTATCGTAATTGACCTGGCAGCCTCATCAGGAGGGAATTGTGAACTTAGTGAGCCTGGCAAAACCGTTAACCACAAGGGTGTGAAAATTATCGGTAATTCAAATCTTGCATCAGAGATGCCCAGGGACGCCAGTTTTTTTTACAGCAATAATGTGGCTAGCTATCTGAAGTTGCTCATAAAAGATGGGCAACTACATCTCGATTTCAATAATGAAATTATAGAAAAAACCATATTGACAAAAAGCTAAGACAGATTCAAATTCTCTGCTTATGGAAAATATTTTACTCTTTTTAGATAATAACCTCTTATTGATCTACCTGTTGATCTTTACCATTATCCTCGGGTTTGAACTGATCTCTAACGTTCCCTCAATTCTTCATACACCACTCATGTCCGGAGCTAATGCCATTAGCGGGGTAGTCATTATTGGTGCCATTCTGCTTATCCGCAATGCTGATCCATCAGATTATCTTACCCTATGCCTGGGAGCCCTTGGTGTTATTCTTGGAACCGTCAATGTCGTTGGTGGGTTTGCTGTGACTAACAGAATGCTCAAAATGTTCAATAAAAAGAAAAAATAGATGCTAATTACCGCTGTTAATCTGTCATATCTGCTTGGAGCGACTGCTTTTGTAATTGGCCTTCGTCAAATGAGCACCCCCGATACTGCAAGGAAGGGAAATCTGCTGGCCACAATCGGTATGGCGATTGCCATTCTGGCAACGCTCTTCCTGCCTATCACTGGTGCAGACAACAACTACATTTGGATATTCGGAGCTATGACGATTGGGGGCGTTATTGGCTATATCAGCGCGATCAGGATTGAAATGACGGCTATGCCTCAAATGGTTTCGGTCTTTAATGGTCTGGGGGGAGCTTGTGCCGTTGTGCTTGCCTTTACTGAACTGGTACAGATTGCTGACGGCAGGATAGAAGCCTCATTAGCCCAACTTCTGATCCTTTTACTTACGCTGCTTATTGGTGCTGTTGCTTTTACCGGGAGTATGCTGGCTTATGGAAAACTGCAGGGCCTTATAGATGACCGTAAAGTGACCCTGCCAAAGCACAATATACTCAACATAGCTATCCTGGCCATCCTATTAGTCCTTTGTGTTTATGTTCTTTCTATGGGTAGCCGGCCCGGCTTATTCTGGATCTCATCTATCCTGGTGATTGCCCTCTTATACGGTTTTTCTTTTGTCGCTCCTATAGGGGGCGCAGATATGCCTGTGGTTATTTCCCTGCTTAATGCCTTTACGGGATTGTCTGCCGCCGCCGCTGGGCTGATATACGATAATAACATTATGCTTGTTGGTGGGATTTTAGTAGGGTCGGCAGGGATCATCCTCACTATAGTTATGTGCAAGGCGATGAACCGATCTCTCTTCAATGTCCTCATCGGCGGATTTGGAGATAACCACAAAAGCAAAAAACAAGAAGGTGAAGCGCAACTGGCCAAAGAAATTACTTGCTCAGACCTCTCCGTGCAATTGTTTTACTCCAATACAGTCCTGGTGGTACCGGGATATGGCCTTGCGGTAGCCCAGGCCCAGAAAGTAGTAAAGAGGATGGATAATTTGTTGTCTGCAAATGGTGTTGATGTTAAATACGCCATACATCCTGTTGCAGGTCGGATGCCGGGCCATATGAACGTACTACTCGCAGAAGCCGATGTGCCTTACCCAAAACTACTCGACATGGAGGACGCAAATGAGGCAATGGCAAATACCGATATGGTCATTGTTATCGGGGCCAACGACGTAGTCAACCCTGCCGCTTACGATGATCCTGCGAGTCCGGTATACGGCATGCCTGTGATCGACGTATGGGAAGCAAAAAATGTTGTGGTGATGAAACGTAGTATGAGTCCGGGATATGCCGGAATCCAGAATCAACTATTCTTCCACCACAAGACTAAAATGCTCTTTGGAGATGCTAAGAACACCCTTGAGCAGCTTAATGATGAATTAAAAACCCTGGAGAGCTAATACAGATAGTTTAGTCCTTGCTCCTGCGTTTCAATTCAAAGACATCCTTCCTTCTGTCTCTGAGATTTCTTACGGCCCCGAACTGGTTGAGCTCCCTCAACAGGTCGATGTCTACGTCCGCAATGAGGATCATTTCAGTATTCGGCGTTGCCTCTGCCTTGATCCCATTGGTAGGAAAGGAAAAATCACAGGGAGTAAATACCATGGATTGGGCAAATTGAATATCCATGTTGTGAACATTCGGCAGGTTTCCAACACTTCCTGCAATGGCCACATAACATTCATTTTCTATGGCCCGTGCCTGGGCGCAATGTCGAACCCTTGAGAAACCATTCTGTGTGTCGGTGAGAAAGGGAATAAACAGTATATCCATACCCTCATCGGCCAGTAACCTGCTCAATTCGGGAAATTCAGAATCATAGCAGATCAGTACGCCTATTTTTCCACAATCCGTATCAAAGGTCCTGAGATCATTTCCACCCTGCATACCCCAGACCTTGGCCTCATCAGGAGTGACATGAATTTTTTCATACCTTTCCGTACTCCCGTCTCTTCTGCATAGATAACCCGCATTGACCAGTTTTCCATCTTTTAACTCGGGCATGCTGCCTGTAATGATGTTGATATTATAGGAAATCGAAAATTCAGAAAATTTCTTTACAATATCATCCGTGTGTTTGGCGAGTTCCCTGATGGCCTGGGACTCTGGCATATGGTTGTTCTCAGCCATTAGAGGAGCATTGAAAAACTCAGGAAAAAGTGCAAAATCAGAACGATAGCCGGCAACAGCATCAATAAAATACTCAGCTTGTTGCAGCAATTCGTCCAGATCTTTATACGGTCTCATCTGCCATTGAATCAGCCCTAGTCTGATCGTCTTCTTTTTGCTCGACGCCTTTTTATTAGGTTTCTCGTAGTAGATATTATCCCATTCCATCAGAACAGCGAATTCATTGGAGGCTTCGTCTCCTTCAAGGTATCCTTTGATGATCCTTGCCGGATGAAAATCGTTGGAGATCTGAAAATTCAGAACGGGATCCTGTATTTCCTTCCTCCGCACTTTCTGGATATATTCCTTGGGCGAGAGTTCATCAGAATACTTATGATAATTTGGCATACGACCACCAAAAGCCACACCTTTTAAGTTCAGGCGCTCACACAAATCCTTTCGATAATCATAAAGTCGTCTCCCCAGGCGAAGGCCCCTGAATTCTGGTTTGATAAAAACATCAATGCCATAGAGTATATCTCCATCTGCGGTATGAGTTTTAAAAGTATAATCCCCGGTAATATCTTTATAGGTGTGATCCACGTCGAAATTACTGTAATCCACGATAATGGAAAGGGCCGTTCCTGCCAATTCCCCATTGATCTTAATGACCACCTGTCCTTCGGGGAATATATCTATCAGCTTTTGAATGTGGTGTTCCCTCCAGTAGGCATCAGGCATTGATGAATAGGCTTCTATCATAGCGTCTTTTAGCTTCTGATAGTCTTCCATCCTCAGGTATTCCAATTCGATATTCTCTATATCAATCACAATTTTTTTTCTTTAGGTGTATAAAAATAATGCTAATTCCCCTCCATTATGAAGATACTATCCGATATATCCAAGTCCGGGAGCCTCTGAAGGGTATAAAATTCCTTTTTTAAGTTCAAAAAGTCCCTGAAAGGGATCGTTTTGGAGGTCGAGATGACCATCGAGATCAGCAAAATGAATATTGGGTCTGGAGAGGGCAAAATGGAGTCCGGCCGAGATCCCCAAAGCGCATTCATCCAGGCATCCTACCATGGCTTCTAGTCCGGCTGATTTAGCCACAGAGTTGATATGCATACCTTCCAGTATGCCACCAACTTTCATCAGTTTGATATTGATCATATCGATCTGTTCTTTCTGTGCCAACCTGAAAGCATCGTCGAGGGTTTTCAGGCTTTCATCGGCCATAACAGGTATTCCTACAGCATGGGTAACCGCTCCCAATTGCTGATCGCCCTTGGTTTTGGTTGGTTGTTCAAAGATCTGAATGCCAATATGTTCCGTAGCTTTGACAAAAGCAATTGATTCTTCAACACTGTACCCCTGATTTCCATCGAACCTCAAACCAATCCCGGGATATTTTTCCCTCAAGTTTATCATTTTTGCGATGTCCTCCTCCAAAATGAGGCCCCCTTTTATTTTGAGGATCCCAAAGTCCCTGTCAACATACTCTTTTGCCATGGCCAGGGTCTTTTCAAGATCCATAATCCCGATGGTAATACTGGTAGGGATGGAATATCTGTAGCCCCCAAGAAATTGATAGAGCGGCAGGTCAGTCTTCTTGGCCATTAGATCAAGCAGTGCCATATCCACCATAGCCATTAAAGAGGATTGTTCAGGACACAGAAGTAGTAGCTCTTCCAGTATCTTAGGATACATATAAGGCCTATGGCCCTTCAACAGGGGTAAAACATGTTTTTGAATCGACTTCTCAACCATTTCAGCCGATTCCCCGGTTACCTCAAGATCGGGTGCTGCACAGCCGTAACCTACAAGGGAAGTATCAGTCTCCAGTTTCAGGATAAAATTGCTGGCATGAGTAACCGTTTCGTACGCAATGGTATACGGAACTGATAAAGAAAGGTCTAACCTTTCGTAAGAGACCCGGGTAATTTTCATCAATAGCGTTTTTGGTAAAGATCATCCAGGGTGGAATCTTTTATGGATTCTACAAAGTTCACCATATGGTGTATCATGAGTTCCCACATTTTTTTCCCTTTTTCAGCCGATGCTTTTGTTGCGTCTCCCATCACCCCGCTCTCGGAGATCTTGTTGGTACGAACGTACCAGTTTACCCCCTGATCATTGTCAAAATCGAGAAACTTACTGCCAAATTCCAGGGTTTGGTTTATGGCTTTGTCCATTTGCACCATTTCAGGCCTGATTGCAAGGGTGGTACTGGTTTCTATTTCCCCGGCATGAATATCGTTTGGGGTATCTATGAGTTTGTATAAGGCTACATCACTGGTTTCACCTGTATCTACGCAAACAAATATCTTGGCGTCTCTGTTAATCATCTGGGCCGCATAATGAAGCGTAGGAGCATTATCTCCGTGTCCGTTTAGGATAATAATCTTTTTAATCCCATTCCGCGCAAGGTTCATCCCTATGTCGTATACAAATCGAGACAAGGCATCATTGGTTACACTTAAGGTGCCCTTAAAATCCTCGTGGTGGTAAGACACACCGTATGGAATAGGGGGTAACACAAAAGGCTTTGGATCACTACAGGCTTCTGCAACCTTGTACGCCATATATTTAGCATCGTAGTAATCTATATCAACGGGCAAATGAGGCCCGTGTTGTTCTATAGCCCCGCAGGGTAAAATTGCAGTATCGACCTTTTTCAAATATTCTTCTATCTCCGGCCAGGTCATTTCTTCCCACATAAAAGTGGACTTATGTTGTTTTGTACTCATCTTTTTTTCTTAAAAAATAAGGCTGTTTAAGGTAGTCCTTATCGGGTGTAAATGTATACCATTTGCCCTTGCGTTGTACAACGCTGCCTTCTGAATATTTTGCCAAAATTTTATACAGGGGTTCCCTGATATAAAGCGGAAGATCTTCACTATTGCTCCGTTCAAGATCGAACCTCAGGGAAACGATTTCAGGATACTCCCTGGCCAGCTTTTTACTGTGTTCGGTCGCTTTTAAATGACCTTTAGAAAGCAGCAGATAGTACAAATGCGCCGCATCGCTTCCCAGTTGCTTAACCCCTTTTTTCTCAAGGGCATCTAATCCCATTTTGATCTGATGCTCAGTATAGCCACATCTTTTCGGATCCTCGTCCAGGGCCATCAGCATGCCGATGATCCTACGGCATTTCTCGCATGCCCCGCAAGGTAACATTCGGCCATTGTCTTCATGCGCTGCATGGCAAGACACCTGCTGTTGTTGTAATTTGGGGTATCGTTTTACCAGTACTTTTAAAATCAGCAGTTCGGAGAGGGATCGCAGGATGGAGTATTGTTTAAAATTCCATCCTTTTTTGAGGTAATATCGCGTAAGGGCATTGTCAAAATATTTACTTTGATCATAGAGGCCGTGATAATGGGTAATTCCCTTATAGTTGCCTTTTACGGTTGTATCGTATTCATTACCAATAAGAATATTTCCGGCTTCCCGTTTCATTGCAACAGGAAGTGTTCCAAACAGGAATACCGCTACGGTCCATAGCCTGATGGGATATATATCGGCCCTGATCTGCTGGAAATTCTCCTTAATAAATGGCATCTGCTTTACCATCCAGTTAAAGATTCGGTCGCTATTGCACCAGGGTTTAACCGTATTTGGTTCAATTTCCTGATAGTATTGGTGGGCATTTACCGCCGTGAACCAATGCCTGCCAGCTTCATTGATAAAGACCGGATGAGCAACTCCCAGCTCTTTTATAATGCCATAAGTAAGCAGACTGTCTTTTCCACCACTACTGAGAATGACATATTCATTCTCGGATGGACTGAGATTTGCTTTCTCTATTGCAAGAGCTGGGTAGGCTGTATTTCTGAATGTTAGCTTTGCGGCAGTATAAGCAGGTCGTTTTTCATGTTCAAGATTATCGAAAGGCGGTTTTAGGAATTCGTTTTTACTATAAAATTTCAATACAAGGATCTCTCTCGACGTATTTTCCATCATCTCCTTCAGAAACCTTTGATCTACCTCATCATACAAGCCATCAAACACGATTTCCTGGCAAAACAGACCGTAATTCAGCGCAACCTGAGCCAGCATCATGGAAGCCATGTTTACATCTCTGGCCCTGGTTTTGTCAAAATATATTGAATTATAGGTGTAAATCAACTGATTACTGACACTACTCCCGTCTTTGTGAATCACCGTATAGGTCGCCTTTACCCTTTTAGGCTCAACTGTCACTTCATGAACCAGCAATTTTTGAAATACTACTAAATCGTTTATACCAGACTTGCTTTTCACCATTACTTTTTTGATTCCCTACAATTAGGAAGGATTTGTTCTTTCTTACTATTTTATTCAGATTTTGCTTCTGAGCAGTTCTACCAAGGGTTCTGCCCCAAATGCCAGTACATCATAAGCCGGAATTCCGGTTTCTGCGGTAATCGCTTTACAAGCTGGCTCGATCTCCTCCGGTTCCATATCTTCGTGGTTAACTGTTATGGCGATGACCTTCTTTCCTGAGATCACTTCCAGGGCGTGGATCTGCTCGGGGAGCGAGTGCAAACGATATCCTGGAAATCCATCGTATTCTTTTCTCTTTGGGGCGTGTTGCAGGATTACATAATCCGGTCGGCCTGCCGCCAGGATCTCAAACCCTCCGGGATATGCCGGGTTCATCAAACTACCCTGCCCTTCGATCACGATCACATCGGGTTTTTCATTTTTCCATGCACTTACCACGGCATGTTCGATCTCTCCTGAGACAAAATCGTTGATACAGCTATCCATGATCATGCTGTACTTTGCGCCCTGCATCCAGCCGGTCTGACCAGTCCCTATCATTTCAGCTTTTAACCCCGCTTTGCGAAAGGCGTGCACAAGGATCCAGGCCGTGGTCCTCTTGCCAATGGCAGAGTCTGTGCCAAGAACAGCGAGTTTTAAACAGGAAACTTTCTCTATTTCTCCGGTAAAGAAATGTAGCTTATCCCTGTCGGGCGTTTTTCTTACATCCCGTACCCTGCATCCTTTTTCCCTGGCAATCTTCATAAGGGCTTCATCGTTGGTCAGGAAGTCGTGCAACCCACTGTCCAAATTCCAACCCAGATTCAGGGCGGCCATTATAGTCTTTTTAGCCTCTACAGGCAAGCGGCCCCCGTCGGGTGCAAGCCCGATTACAAGGCTTTTTGGAAAATTCTCACTCCCTTCCAGTGCCTTCACAGCACTATGTATATCACTAAAGACCGGAATGCCGCTTGTTTTGCGATCAAGCACTTCCCCGGCATCTTTTCCTGCATATCGACTATCAAGGACTCCGACCACATTGTATCTTTCTGTAAATCGTACAAGACCGTGGGCCGTTTTCCCATTAGGGGTATTGAAAGCCCCTTCGCAATAGACCAGGGCATTTCCATCTATGGATTTTTTCATTTGTTTAATTTTAATTTTTGGCAGTTAGTACTGCCACATATCTATCTGGTTCCATCTGTTCTCTTTCATGGATCTCCAGCAAGGCTATTAGTCCGGCCGTAGAAGCCGGTAGGATCCTGAATCCCTCTTTTTTTTGCAGTAAGCTGCTCATTTCCTTTAGCTTTTTATCACTAACATTAACAGCTTCTCCACCGGATTCCCTCAAAGCGTAAAGGGCCTCTTCCCCGTCAAAACTATGCCAGTTGATCAAGGGTTCATTGTATTTTGTTTCTCTGATATTAGCTGGTTCAAGGTCTTTACAGAAATCTAATCCTTTTTTAAACGACTGCACAATAGGGTTTTTATAGGAGGAGGAAGCGGCAATCATTTTAGGGATTCTTGAGGTCTTACCCCTTTTGTACAAACTCACAAATCCCCTGTAGATTCCGGCCATTAATGTTCCGTTGGAAACCGGAACTGCACAGTATTTTGGGGCATCACCCAGATCCTCAAAGATCTCATTGGCAATCTGAGCGTAGGAAGAGATCTGCAAGGGTGTATTTGCCCCGCCGGGATTGGCATCGTACCATTCGTTCTGCGCGGCCAGCTTGCTGCTTTCAGACACCACGTCTTCATAACTTCCCGGCAACCTGATGATCTCGGCATTCAGGGAGCGCATTTCTTCAACCCGTTCTGTATGGTAGGTCTCCGGGATATAAATCTTACAGTGGATGCCGGCCAGATTTGCTGCCAGGGCTACTGCCACTCCGTAATTGCCACAAGTGGCCAGACTTACCACATCAAAATTACGACGCAGCGCATCGTACACCTGAGCAAAGGCAATGCGGTCTTTCTGGGTTCCTGTAGGATTATCACCTTCGTACTTGATATAAAGTTGGCGGATATTAAACTCCCGTTCCAGGGCCTTTGCCCTGTTCAGTGCAGTGTCACCTACCTCAAGATTGAGAATATCTTCAAAACTCTCCAGTCGATCTGTTATGGATTTACTCTTATCCTTAACAAATTCACTCAGTTTCCTGGTTTCAGAGGACACTTTATTTTCTGCCGTTTTAACGCCATCGCGTAAATTCATAACCCACTTTTGTTTAACCCTTTAGTATACTAAATCGTTCTTATATCGCGAAGCAATATTAGTGTTTATTTCGATGTCCATTCTTAAATATTTTTCACTGAATATCAGCAATTTACCCACTACTTTGATTGCTTATAAGTAAGAATTCACAGAGATCCCTACTCTATTTGTCAATATTCTGTATTACTTTTAAGCAGCAGGGAGCACACTTAATAAATTTCCCCGGCACTATGCTTGTATTTGCCCTGGTTACACTTTATATCTTAATCGCCCTGGTTCTGGTGATTGGTCTACTGATTAACGGGGTGAAACCTTCCAAAACCCTGGCCTGGCTCCTGGCCATTTTTACCATTCCTGTGGGGGGAATTCTTCTTTACATTATGCTAGGACGCAACCGAAGGAAGAAAAGACTTTCACGCCTTAGAAAGGACGCTCTGCAAATACCTTCTTTTCCGAATTCCATTTTGCAAAATACTTCCAGTCCTAAGTACAGGAAATTGATGACCCTGATTGAGTCTGTGAGTGATTTCGCTCCTACCGATAAGAACGCTGTGACCCTCCTGGAAGATGGCAAACTTACATTTCACAATATTTTCAAGGCCATGGAAATGGCTGAAAAATATATTTATCTACAGTACTATATTTTTGAGGAGGGGGAGCTAACAACAAAACTGCTTTGGCTTTTAGAGAAAAAGGTAAAAGACGGAGTAACGGTAAAATTGATCTACGACGGGGTTGGGAGTTATACGTTGAGCAGATCCTATATTAAAAAATTAAAAGCGATTGGGGTGGAAGTTTACCCATTTCTACCATTCCGATTTGGGCGATTCCTCTCATCCCTGAATTACAGAAATCATCGTAAAATCACCATAATTGACGGGAAAATCGCCTTTACCGGAGGAATGAACATCTCTGACCGCTATTTTAAGGGAGACCCAAATTTGGGCAGGTGGCACGACATGCATCTGGCTATCAAAGGACCTGCCGTAGCCTATATGGAGCATATTTTTGTGTCTGACTGGTTTATGGTTACTGAGAAAAAAATCGACTTTGAGATCTGTTCTGCGGAAGCAGCCGATGGCAAGGAAAATACTTTAGTACAGATGGTGCCCAGTGGTCCTGATGATGTTTTCCCCAATATCGAGCAATCCTACCTGGTGATCATCAATGAGGCGAGGAAATATCTCTATATCGTCAATCCTTATATCATCCCAAGTGGTGAGATACTCAAGGCTCTTCAGATCGCAGCTTTGAGTGGAGTGGATGTTCGACTGCTTATTTCGGCGCAAAGCGATAGTAAACTTGTAGACTGGACAGTGCGATCTTATTTCGATTCATTTCTGAAGGCGGGTATACGGATTTTTCTTTTTCCCCACGGCTTTCTCCACTCCAAAATTCTGATTAGTGACGATGATGTGGCATCAGTGGGAACGGCAAATATTGATGTGCGGAGTTTTGAACACAACTATGAGGTCAACGCCTTACTTTACGATTCCCGAATTGCCAAAACGCTGAAGGAAAATTTTATTAAAGATTGTGGGGAGAGCAGGGAACTGATAGCTGAAGAATATTACGAAAGACCTCTGTTCCACAAAATCAAAGAAGGATTGGCCCGAATTTTTGCCCCACTTTTATAGTAGTCACAAATGGGTCGATCTTGGTACTTATTATTCAGTAATTGATTTTAATTCTTTTTCCTGAAAATAAGTTCTTCCATCTCCATAGCCGAGACCACCAGATCTGTGTACTCTTCTATTGTCTTTTCAGCTTCAATAGGATCGGGTACTTCCAGAACTCCCTGCCAAATGAGATCTCTTTCCTTATCCACACATATACAAAATAGTGAGGTTTCAACGAAGTAGACCGTAAATTGCTCGTAGTATTCATCCTCGTAATAAATGTTCTGATGCCCCAGATAATCCTCTTTGAACCTTGCATTATTGCGATCGAGTTCCGATAATTTTCTTGAAAGAGTCTGTCTGTTCTCAGAACCTAATATCTTTGTGAAGAGAATAGCATCAAAATCCTTGTCGAGTAACCTGCGTTCTACATCATCAAGATCTGATTCTGTCCTTACGGAGTTTGTGAAATCCACATCGAAAAGATCAATACTCCTCATTGCTTCAACACCGTGATCGGTAAATTTCTTTAGCATCTCAGTTTCAAATTCAATTCGGGAATCCTCGTTTGGAGTCATCCCCACAATCAATACCTTATTCGCATCGAAAATAACTATATCCGGATTTTTCCAGGTACTGACAATCTCGGCTTCCGAACATGCTAAGATCAATACTAAAAATATCCAATACATATTTTTCATGACTTCATTTTTAAATCCCAAACCCGCCGGAACATGATTATATATCCCTAGAAAATGAGATGATCCCCGGAATTCAGGGGCTACAGATTTACTTCACCTCTGCAAATTACACGGATTGACAAATTTCTCCTATGATAAATATCATACGCGCGAGCTAACGATCCTTCCTGTGCCTTTTCTTCAGGACCTTTTGACCGTAAGAAAATATATTGGCCTTTAAATCCTGAAAATGGGCCATACAACCCTCCATCTGATGTTTTAGGGTCATGTGCTGCTTCTTATAGGCAGCATCAAGCGTATCGCTTGAAATTTCCAATAACCCACTCATTTTATTCTCGTGTTCCTGTAAAGCTTGCCTCAAAACCTTACACTTCTTTTTTGAAACTACCATATCCTTCTGGTGTCCCTGTAGAGTTTCAAATAAGGCAGGCGTATCGGGTTCAAAAACATAAGAATGCAACAGATGATCAAAAAAACCAATCTCATCCGCAGTAAAGTCGAGTTGCGAAATCCACTCTCTGGACTCCTGGTGCAGGACATCTAAACCAATGTCGTCATATGCTACTCCTTCTTCTTCCATTTTTCCTGATTTTATGTTGTTATAAACTGTATATTTTTTTTATATCGAAATAGTTTTACCTCATTACCATAAAGTCACAGACTCGTGTAATTCCGGAATGCGCACCGACCAACCATAAGTAGCTTCAATTTTTTCCCTAAAGACCTCCATAGCTGTCATTTCGCCATGTATTAAAAAAACCTGTTCCGGAATATTCCGGATTTCTTTGAGCCAGGATATGAGTTCCTCCTGATCTGCATGGGCTGAAAGACTCTCCAAATGAACAACTGAGGCTTCAACCTGGTAGAACTTCCCATAGATTTTCAGCTGCCTCTCCCCTTCCAACAACTTTCTTCCCCGGGTTCCTTCTGCCTGGTATCCTACCAGGAGAATGGTGGTGTTATTCTTCTCGAGTTTTTTTGTCAGGTAGGTCAGAATACGTCCTCCGGTGAGCATCCCGCTCCCGGCTATCACAATTTTAGGTCGGGGATCATCTATGGTTTTCCAGGTATCCCTGTAGCTGCTTACCAGGGTCATGTGTTTGCACATGGCCTTAAAATCGGGTTCTGAAAGTTTATGCCATGCAGGATATTCCCTGAAGACATTTAAGACATCAGTTCCCATAGGACTATCGATAAAAATGGGTATCCCCGGAATACGATTTTTCTGATACAATCTCCACAGAATAAACATGAGTAATTGCAATCTTTCAACGGCAAATGAAGGGATGAGAAGCGTGCCTTCCTCCCTAATTGTCTTTTGAACCAGATCAATCAGCAAGCTTTCAAGGTCCTCATCGGGGTGTAATCTGTCTCCATAGGTACTTTCGAGAAACAGATAGTCGGCCCAGCGAGGAATTTCCGGGTCTTTCAAAAGCAAGTCATCCGGCCTTCCGATATCTCCTGAAAAAAGAAAGTCCTTCCCTCCTGCGCTTACTGTGATATAGCTAGCTCCAAGAATATGCCCATTATGGGTGTACTTCACTTTAACCTCATGTCCAAGGTCCTGCCATTGATCTAGGGGTACACTGCTAAAGCGACTGATGATCTCCTCTGCTTCCTCAAGCGTGTAGAAGGGCAGAGCAGGGTGGTGTTTCGAATAGCCTTCTTTATTGGCCTTTTCGGCTTCTTCTTCGTGTATTTTAGCGCTATCTCTGAGAATTATTTCGGTGATAGCCAAGGTTGGAGCTGTTCCCAGTATTTTACCTTTAAAACCTTGATTCAGGAGTCGTGGCAAATAACCAGTATGGTCTAAATGTCCATGTGTTAGCAAAACATATTTAACCGATGGTATATCTACCTCTAATGGTTGCCAATTCAGTTCTCTCAGTTCTTTAAGGCCCTGGAACATCCCGCAATCGATCAGAATATCGAGCTCATTGTAAGACAAATGAAATTTTGAACCTGTTACGGTTTGAGCAGCCCCTAAAAACTTGATCCTTACCATCGTAACGGGTTATTTTTAAACATGACATAGTTGCTCAACCTCTTTTAAAATCCGGGCTTTACGGGTATCGGAAACCCCTAAATGATCCAGATAGAAAGTGTCCTTTAAGAGTTGTCTGAACAGCACTATATCCCTGCTTAGAAGAAATTGTTTCTCTCTTTTTGAAAGCAGGGTGGAAACAGTTATCGGATATAAAGCAAGTCGGTCTATTCTGTTTTTTAACCCGTCATCCCTGGGATAGTCCCAGCTCAATAAATAAAGTCCGGCACATGTTCCGTAGTCTACTGCGTCTTTCGTAAAACGCGTATTCGTGACCACCCATCCCTCATCCGGTTTCTTCAACCCGGGAATATTTTTACTATTCCCTGCCTTAACATCCTTAAACCTGGAGTTTATATACAAGGGTACTTTTACATTACATTTGCGTCCCTCTTCCCCATGGAATTTGCATTCTATCAGAAATGTCCGGCCATTTTTCTTTGCCAGGACATCGATCTCGTGGGATACACAATGGCCTTTTACTATTTCCCCTATTTGGGTGTCATAACCCGAAAACTGTAATAAAGTGCTGATAAATTTCTCGAAAGGAAATCCGGTGGGGCCAAGTTCATAAATGGCCCTCTTTAATTTGTATTTGGAGGCATAAACAGGTCGTTTCTTCTTTAACATGGCATAAGCCCTGTTGTAGATTTCACGGGTACTGATTCCAGGATAAAGCTCCTCCTTAACTTTCTCAATGATGTTTTTGACTGTATTTTTATCTGCCCCACTATTGTGAAGTGAATCCGCGAGTTTAAGGGAAGAAAAGGGTACCCGTTCTCCTGAAGACTTCCTGATCTCTATTGTATTCTCTTCCATAATCCAAAATGTGCTTGTAGCGGATCAAAATACCCTTATTCATTAGGATGTGGCAATACTAGGAAAGGGATGGTCACATGAAAGCCTATCTTTTTAATAACGGGCTCAATGAATAATCGTTCCAAAAAGGTGTGTTTGTTCTGGATCATTGCCAGGAGGTCTACCCTGGATTTCGCTTTAAATCCATTGATCCCTTCAATAATTTCCTGACTGGGGACATCGTGAAACTCATGGTTGAGATCACGGAACATTTCAGACAAACTATTTTTATTCTTTTCCTGCTTCTCGTTAAGCTCAAAACCAGTTGAAACATGAAGAATATTAATTTTCGCCTGATGCCGGCTGACAAGATCCATCAAAACCGACAACTTTGTATGCTCATAGTCGATCTCATAATCAGTTGGAAACAGAATAGCTTTTGGCTTTTCATATTTGTAATTGGCGGGAATTGCCATAACCGGACATGGTGCTTTTTTGATCACATGTACGGTATGAGAACCCAGAAATATTTCTTTAGCCCCGGTGGCTCCCTGTGTGCCCATGACAACCATGTCTACCTCTTCTTTTTTAGCCAGGTCAATAATCTCATCTACCAGGAGGTTAAAAACGGAATGGGTGATAAAGCTGTGTTTCGGATTTTTAAATCGGCGTTCCAGCTTTTTCTTGAGTTCATCCAGATGTTCCATGGAAAAGGATTGATAAACATCCCCCAACCCAATCTGCCCGGGACTATGCAGTATATACTCCGATTGATAAATGGCCGGAGTATAAGTGTTAAGAAGAATAAACCTGCATTCTTCCTTCTTGAAAAATTCAAGAGCATAGGAAACTGCATTATACGCATTCTTTGAAAAATCAGTAGGGAGAATAATCGTTTTCATCTTAGTCTTTTTAATGTTAACGGGGGATATTCTGTAGTATCAAAAATGGGATTTTGATATGCAGTCCGAGGGTGTTTACCGTAGAAGGCATCAACATATCCTCAAGATGAGAGTGCCGGGTATTGACCATAACCAGCATGTCTATATTCTGATGAACTATATATTTGGATATAGCCATCGTTTTGTCTTTTTCTTCGGTAGTCTCAAACGTTAAATTGGCCTTCCGTAATTCTTTTTTGAGAAATTCCTTATTGTCTTCCTGCCTCAGGGAGGGTTTTTTCATCGGATCGATATACAACATATGTATGTTTGAGCGGAATGAACCTGTTAGTTCACAAAGCAATTTCAGCTCTCTCCTTTTATACGGGATCAGGTAATTGGTTGGAAATAATAATTCGCGGGGAGGATGATATTTATAATTTTCGGGAATGGCAAGGACCGGACATTGTATATACTTCATCACCATCAGGGTATTACTCCCAAAAGTAATGCTGCGGTCATTAGCCGCGCCTCTGGTTCCCATGACAACAATATCAATATTTTCCCTGTTCACCAGATCATTCACTTCGTCTATTAAAGAGCCGAAAGCCGGGATGGTAGATACAGAATGTCTGGGATTTGGAGAATACGCTTTAATTTTCTCAAGTACCTCTTTCAGGGATTGAGCTGACCTTTGTTCAATTTCTGCTTTTTTCGCTTCGAGTAATTTGCGGTCCGTGATATTTCCCAATTGATATACCTCATCTGCATAGGCGTGGAGAATGTAGATTTCACTACGTTCGTATTTGAAGATCTCACAGGCATACACCAATGCGTTGTAGGCATTATCTGAAAAATCAGTTGGCACCACTATCTTTCTCATGTAAAGTCTATTTAATATGTCTCTTAAAGGTACATTTTTTGTGAGACTCGAAGTATGATATTAATCAGTTCGCCCTCATATTTTTTTGAATAGTTTTGCGCTACAATTGTGAATAATGAAAAGTAATTTTAAAAAGATCGTATCCTCTGCGACACCTGTCCTGGTGGACTTCTATGCAGACTGGTGTGGCCCCTGTAAAGTACTTGCCCCTATCCTGAAGGAAGTAAAGGATTCAATGGGTGATTCTATCAAAATCATCAAAATTGATGTGGATAAAAATCCTTCCCTTGCTGCTAAATACCAGGTGCGAGGGGTTCCTACCATGATCGTCTTTAAAGAAGGAAAACCCATGTGGCAACAGTCCGGGGTTTTACAGAAAAAGGATATCGTCCGGGTACTGGAATCATACCTGTAGAATTAAACATACAGGCTCGCAAGTTATCCTCACCTTGTTGACAGCTACACAGGAGAAATATTTCTTCCTAAGGTGAAGGATTGAGAATAATGTACTTAAGAATCTTAATGTTTTGAATAAATAGCTTTGCGTTTTTTTAGTTGACGCTCTATATCCTTAAGGGTTTGGGCCGCAGCCTTTTCAAAGTTATCCTCTGTGGAAGTAGCAAAAATCCTGGGACCGGGCACCTCCATCTTCATTTCGCAAACCTTATTCTTTCCCCTCGGGTCATTTGAGAGTTTGAAATAAACATCTGTGCTGATAATCCAATCGTATTTGGCGCTGAGCTTCTCAAGTTTGTGGGTTAATAATTCATTCATGGCCTCACTGGTAGGCATGTGCAGGTATTGAATATTGATAGTCATACAATGAATTTATTTTACAGGTTTAAGATAGTAAGGAGCCCTGATCATTTCTATGACAATTATCAGGCTCCCGTCTTTTTGTCTAACATTCCTGTCACATTCTGACAAAATTCGAAACTAAAATAACAGGGATGTATCATGTAATTGTCCTACTTAAAAATACAATTATTTTTCTTAGTGAATTGCCTCTTTGGGTTAATCTGATAAATATCATAGGTCTCAGGCTATTTACAGGCTTATTTTTGTTAAAACACAATCGATGAACCGACGACAAGCCACTTCGATTTTTAAATTGGGCGTACTTACCCTGGGGATTATTTTTCTTGCAAACTGCGGTGATTCACGTGATAAAATAAAACCGGAAAAGACCTCTATCACAGAGTCTGTGTACTCTTCCGTCACCATCCAACCAGACAGTCTCTATCTTGCCTATGCAGCCGTAGGCGGAATCCTCGACAAAAACCTTGTGGAGGAAGGTGATACTATTCAAAAAGGGGGAGCAATAGCCCAAATCATTAATAACACTCCAAAACTAAACATGGAGAATGCCCGATTATCCCTCGAATTAGCCGAACAAAACTACCTTGGGAACAACGCTGTACTTGAAAGCCTTAGGGAACAGATTGAAGCCGCATCCCTGCAGTTCGCGAATGATTCCATCAATTATTTGAGGCAGAAAAAACTATGGGAACAAGGCATTGGAGCACGTGCAGAATACGACAACCGCAAACTAGCCTATGAGCTTTCACGTAACAACCTCAGTTTAAAAACCAGTGCATATGCCCAAACAAGAAACGAATTGGAAACCAGATACAGGCAGGCAAAGAATAATTACAGAACTTCAAGTATCAACGCCAGAGATTTCAGTATCGAAAGTAAAATCAACGGCACCGTTTACGCTCTTTATAAAAACCCGGGTGAGATAGTGACTACCATGGAACCCGTTGCCTCCGTTGGAAGCTCCTCAGATTTTATTATCGAGATGTTGGTAGATGAGGTGGATATCGTAAAATTAAGAACAGGTCAGCGCACTGTAATAAGTTTAGATGCATATCCCTCAAGGGTTTTTAAGGCAGTTGTAAGTAAGATCTATCCCAAAAAAGACGAACGATCGCAGACGTTTAAAGTGGAGGCCCTTTTTGAAAATCCACCCCCTACACTTTATCCTGGTTTGTCCGGGGAGGGTAATATTATAATCAATCAGAAAAATGATGCCCTGGTGATTCCCAAGGAATATCTGATCAATGACAGCCTGGTTGAAACCGATATCGGAATGGTAACCGTTGAAATTGGGATCCAGGATCTCGAACGAGTAGAGATCATTTCCGGAATTGACGAGACTACCTATTTGATTAAACCTACTCAATGACGAATTGGAAAGTCATATTGAATATTGCCAAAACCCATCTTCTTACCAAGATGAAGTCGACTGTTACGGCATCCCTGGGGGTCACCTTTGGGATCGGGGCATATATAACCCTGGTGAGTTTTATGACCGGACTTAACCAGATGCTGGACGATCTAATTCTGAATCAGACACCTCACATCCATCTATACAATGAGATTGAACCTTCAGAAAAGCAACCTGTTTCCCTGTACAAGGATTTTGAAAACTCACTCAATATGGTACATTCTGTAAAACCGAAGCAGAGTCAGCTAAAAATTCACAATGCATTACCCATATTAAATTACCTTAAAAAGGACGAAGGAGTAAGGGGAGCCACTCCACAGATGAGGGTACAGATCTTTTATTTGTCCGGCTCTATTGAGTTGGGAGGAAACCTTACAGGAATAGACATTATGGAGGAAGTGAGACTGTCAAATTTCAGGGACTATATCATCGATGGAAGTCCGGAAGCCCTGCGAAACCTGGAAAACGGCATACTGCTGGGTGCCGGACTTGCGAAAAAGATGTCGTTGGGCCTTGGCGACAGGGTTCAGGTAAGCACTGTAAAAGGATCGGTATTCCCGCTAAAAATTGTCGGTATCTACCAGAGTGGTATTGCTGAGATCGACAACATTCAAAGTTATGCCAATCTCAGTACGGTACAGCGAATTAGTGGTGAAGCCCAGAATTATATCACGGATATCAACGTTAAACTCCACGACCTGGCCGAGGCACTTCCAATGGCAAAAAAACTTGAAAAACAATTCGACATCAAGGCAACAGACATCAACACTGCCAATGCTCAGTTCGAGACCGGATCAGACATAAGAAACCTCATCACATATGCTGTCTCCATAACCCTGCTGATTGTTGCCGGTTTTGGAATTTACAATATCCTGAATATGCTTATTTACGAAAAGATGAATGATATCGCCATCCTCAAGGCTACCGGGTTCTCAGGGAGTGATGTTCAGCTGATTTTTATGAGTCAGGCCATGATCATTGGCCTGCTCGGGGGAATACTAGGACTGTTAGTAGGATTTGGGCTTTCGGTTTTTATAGACCAATTGCCTTTCGATACGGAGGCTCTTCCTACCATAACGACCTTCCCTGTAAATATGCAGTTCAGGTATTATGTGATAGGGATTGTTTTTGCTCTGTTGTCCACCTTTGTGGCAGGATATCTCCCTTCGAACAAAGCAAGAAAAATAGATCCGGTAAGGATCATCAGGGGAAATTAAGACAGGCTTATGAAACACGTACTGGAAGCAAGACTAATCAATAAAATCTTTCGGAAACCGGTAGATTTTCACGTGTTAAAAGATATCAGCTTTAAGGTAAGGGAAGGAGAATTCGCCTCAATTATGGGAAAATCAGGGTCGGGAAAATCTACATTAT
Organism: Muriicola sp. E247; assembly: GCF_041358175.1. Classification (NCBI taxonomy): domain Bacteria; kingdom Pseudomonadati; phylum Bacteroidota; class Flavobacteriia; order Flavobacteriales; family Flavobacteriaceae; genus Muriicola; species Muriicola sp. E247. The sequence goes on along the minus strand of NZ_JBGKBE010000003.1, from coordinate 73,645 downwards.
TGTATATCCTTTCTACTATGGATACCGACTATACAGGTGAATTATACCTCAATAATGAACTTGTCACCGGTAAATCACACCAGAAACTTTCCAGGATCAGGAATCAACACATTGGCTTTGTCTTTCAATTTCATTATCTGCTGTCAGAATTCTCAGTGCTGGAAAACGTTATGCTCCCTGCAAAAAAACTGGCAGTAAAATCAGAACATCAAATTAAAAGGGATGCCATGGAAAAACTCGAAATGCTCAATATCGGTAATCTGGCATCCAAAAGGGCCTCGAGGATCTCAGGAGGAGAAAAACAACGGGTTGCCATTGCCAGGGCCCTGATTAACAATCCCACTCTCCTGATGGGAGATGAGCCCACCGGAAACCTGGATAGTTTCAACGCAGATAATGTGCTTAAAATATTTAAACGGTTAAAGGAAGAACAGGGACTTTCGCTGCTGGTGGTAACACATGACCTTGATTTTGCCAAAAGTACAGACCGAATCATAGAGATGGAAGACGGGAAGATTGTCAAAGCATAGAACATTTCAAATATGACATAAATCATAATAAATACTCCCTGGCATGGATATATTTAAGGTAATTATTAAAAAGGACGACAATGGGTAACTCAGGCCGTACTTCAAACACCAGCGAAGAAAGAAAAACGAATTGGCAGGAATTGTATATTCTGGTAAAACACTGGAGATCAGATCTGGAATTTTATAAGGATGACATACGGTTTCTACAGCAACTCATTGAAAAATATCTGATCTGGATCACTAAAAAAGAAAATTTGGATCGCGTGGCCGGAATTCGCAAAAAAGAACACGACCTCGCCCTTAGCTGTGATGAGCTCCACCAAAACACAACCGATCATATAGGTATAATCGCTGATTTCCTGGAAGGTAAAGGAAATATTTCCGTAAGTGAATTCCTTAGCCGGCATGGGAAACTTGAAAAAAAGCTGTCTGATTTTGTAAAGGATTTTCGTGAAAGCAGGAAAGAAGTATTCAAGGTAACAGAATACGTCATGGATAGTGAAGAATTACAGAATATCCTTGATAGCTGACACTAATCAACTTTATTTAAAAAATTAAAGGTGAAACTATTGCTGGCCATACTGCTGCTGGTTCACGGTCTTATCCACCTACTAGGATTCCTGAAAGCTTTCGGAATTGGTCAATATCCAATGTTCAGCGTACAGATTGGACGTGTACATGGTCTTATCTGGCTCTTGTCCTTCTTTCTTCTCCTCCTCACAGCCTTAACTATGTATTTTAATCATAAGCTATGGCCATGGCTGGGCCTTCTGGCAATCTTAATTTCACAAATCCTGATTGTAATTTCCTGGGCTGATGCGAAATACGGTACATGGGTGAATCTATTACTGCTGTTAGTCATTATTCCTGGTATCGGGGAATTCTTCTTTAATAAAAAAGTGGATGGCGAAGTAAAACTCTTAACTAACCTTCAGGAGGTCAGTATAGACAAATCGGTAGATTCCAAACTAGGAAAAGCACTTCCTCCTATTGTAGCCGACTGGTTAAAAAATTCAGGAATAGGTTCTTCAGATTCAATTTCAAAGGTATACTTAACCCAAAAGGGTGAGATGAGGACCCGGCCAGATGGAAAATGGATGTCCTTTCAGGCCGAACAGTGGTTTTCAATAAAGGATCCCGGATTTATATGGAAAACCAGGGTTCAGATGCTCGGTCCTGTTTTTCTGAGCGGTCGGGATAAACTTATCGGGGGGAAGGGACAAATGGATATTTCACTACTTTCCCTTATACCGGTAGTTAGGGCCGACAACGACAGGGGAATAAACGAGGCAAGTATGACCAGATTCCTCGCAGAAATGATATGGTTTCCTTCCGCTGCGAATGAACCCTACATTAGCTGGGAATCAATCGGAACGCATAAGGCGAGAGCTGTTTCTACCTATGGAGACCAAAGTGTATCGGGTGTTTTTTCCTTTAATGATAAGGCGGAACCCATCGCTTTTGAAGCCATGCGCTATATGGAAACAGGGGAAAACGCCAAATTGGAGAAATGGGTGATCAAAAATCTATCTTTTAGAATCGTCAATGGAATCAGGATTCCCGATAAGTCGGAAATCATATGGGATCTGAAAGAGGGCGAATATCATTGGTTAACACTTGAGATATCAGAAATTCAATATGATTAAGGACCAGATAAAAAAATGCTTTTAATTCATTCCTTATTAAATTGGAGGATACCAAATAGGTTTCTATCTTTGCCCACCAAAAATTCCTATTTGCCCACGTGGTGGAATTGGTAGACACGCTACCTTGAGGGGGTAGTGTTCGCAAGGACGTGCTGGTTCGACTCCAGTCGTGGGCACTTTTAACCGCTTTTCTTTTATTATAAAAAGAATGGCGGTTTTTTTGATTCCGATTTTATCAATTCCCTATTTTAGTGACACTTTTAAAACAAAAAAGTTTCAGCTGTAAACGATGAGCAAAAGCATTCTGATTGTAGGTGGCGGTATTATTGGTCTGAGCTGTGCGTATTTTTTGCAAAAGGAAGGGCATGAAGTCACCGTAATTGACAAATCGAATATGGATGGCGGTGCTTCCTATGTCAATGCCGGTTACCTTACTCCCAGTCATATCATACCCCTTGCCTCTCCCGGCATGATGGCGAAAGGAATTAAATGGATGTTCAATAGCAGCAGTCCGTTTTATATGAAACCCAGACTGAATTCTGATTTTATCCGATGGGCCTGGGCTTTTAATAAGTCATCTACCCGCGCCCATGTTGAGAAGGCCATTCCTTTGATCAAGGATATTAATTTACTGAGCAAGGAATTGTATACAGCCATGCATGAATCGGGAGAAATGGGAGCCTTCCAACTTGAGAAAAAGGGCTTGTTGATGTTGTACAAAACCCGGAAGGAATGCCTGCATGAAAAAGAGGTCGCCAGGAGGGCAGCCGACGAAGGCCTGGAAGTTACAGAACTTACACGCCCTGAACTGGATAAGTTACAGCCCAACCTCAGTCCTGACATCGATGGGGCTGTTCATTATTTGTGCGATGCACATACTTCACCCAACGAGATCATGGACCGCCTCAAAATGTACCTGAGGGTGCAAGGGATAGTGATCAAATCAAATGAAAGAGTAATCGGTTTTAGTCAGAGTGCCAAACAAATTACCAAAACAATCACAGACAAAGCATCCTATACCACAGATGAAGTGGTAATGGCGGGCGGATCCTGGACTTCAGCTCTGCTTAAAAATCTCGGGATCCGGATGCTGCTTCAGCCTGGAAAAGGATACAGGATCAATGTGAACAGGGATATAGGAGTTCTCCTTCCGGCCATCCTCATGGAAGCCAAAGTAGCGGTGACCCCCATGACGCATTTTACCCGATTTGCAGGAACCATGGAATTCTCAGGAATCAACAGCTTTATCCGGAAAGAAAGAGTGAACGCCATAGCCAGGGCAGCGGAAGAATATTATCCCACCATTAGAATAACAGAGGAAGAGAGAGGAGCAGCACAATGCGGTCTAAGGCCTGTGAGTCCGGACGGACTTCCTTATATTGGGCGGACATCGGGCTTTACCAACCTGACAGTGGCCACAGGCCATGCCATGATGGGATGGAGCCTGGGACCGGCTACAGGTAAACTCGTGTCAGAACTTATCTCAGATCAACCTTTGTCCATGCCTCTGGACTCCTTTCATCCCGATCGTACTTTTTAGAATTCCGACTTCTATTTTCGTAACGTCCGCACAAAAAATCTCCAGTTTCTATAAAATTTTAACGTTCCTCTTAGAAGTATCACTATCAAAAATTGTAAATTTGTTTAACTTTTAGTGATATATAATGAACAACGTAAAAAAATTCTTTAGTATCAGGGACCTGGAAAATCTGTCCGGAATAAAGGCCCATACTATTCGTATCTGGGAAAAAAGGTACAACCTTTTAAGTCCGGAGCGGACAGCGACCAACATCCGCACCTACAGTTTAGCAAGTTTACAAAAGCTGTTAAACATAACCTTACTTTACAACAGCGGGTATAAGATTTCCAAGATCGCCAAGATCTCCGAGGATGAATTGCCAATAGTGGTAAGGGAATTGGTAGCAAACAACAGTACTAAAAGTCATGCCATCAACGCTTTTAAGTTATCCATGATCAATTTTGATCTGCCTCTTTTTCAAAAGACCTACAACAGCCTGATAGCAGAGCGATCTTTCAGGGAAATTTTCTGGGAAGTTTTTATTCCCCTCCTCAATGAATTGGGCCTACTCTGGCAAACAGACACCATCAGCCCTTCCCATGAACATTTTATCACTAATCTGATTAAACAAAAAATTTACACCAGCACAGAGAAAATACAGGCGGTTGAACCCAGCAGGGAAGATAAGGTATTTGTCTTGTTCCTCCCTGAAAATGAAATCCATGAAATTGGATTGCTCTTTGTAAACTATGAACTATTACTCCGCGGATATAAGACTATTTATCTGGGGCAGACTATGCCTCTTGAAAGTCTGACAGACCTTCAGAAATATTATAATAATCTGCATTTCCTTTCCTATTTTACCGTTATCCCGACTAAAGACGGATTGGAACAATACATAGGGGATTTCAACGAAATTCTGAGTCCGGAAGGAGCCTCCAAGTTATGGATACTGGGCAGACAAACACAGTTTCTTACCAAGGACAAACTTCCAGGTCACATCAGGGCTTTCGAATCTGTTGAACACCTGGCAGCTGCACTGTAAATACATCTCCTTTATGGCAAGATTTAATTAACATGAGTAAGAACGTTGCAATCATAGGGTCTGGGTTTTCCTCTCTTTCTGCGGCCTGCTATCTGGCGAAAGCAGGATTTGAGGTGGATGTTTACGAGAAAAATAAAACCGTCGGCGGTAGGGCGAGACAACTCGTAAGAGATGGTTTCACTTTCGACATTGGCCCCAGCTGGTACTGGATGCCCGACATTTTTGAACGCTTTTTCAACGATTTCGGTAAGAGCACCTCAGATTATTATCAGCTGGATAAGTTGAGTCCGGCCTATAAGATATTTTTTTCAGACGATGTGATTACCATCGGGGACAGCATGGACAATATTTGCGAAGAATTTGAGCGTATTGAACCCGGTAGTTCGGTACATCTGCGAAAATTTATCGCCAAAGCTCAGGAGAATTACAACATCGCCATCAATAAAATAGTCTATCGTCCTGGTCTGTCACCCTTTGAATTAGTGACCAAGGAGACGGCTCTAAGAGTTGACCAATTCTTTAAAACGATAAGCGGGCAGGTCCGGAAACAATTTAAAAATCCCAAACTTATTGCTACACTGGAGTTCCCGGTACTATTCCTTGGCGCAAAACCCAGTAAAACTCCTTCTTTTTACAGTTTTATGAATTTCGCCGATTTTGGCCTGGGCACCTGGCATCCCAAAGGTGGGATGTATAAAATTATTGAGGGGATGAAATCCCTGGCGGAAGAGCTCGGTGTGCAGATCCATACGGGATACCCGGTTGATAAAATCATGGTCACCAATGGAAAAGTTGAAGGGATTGAGGTAAACCAGCAGAATGTAAGGGCCGATTTTGTCCTATCCGGAGCAGACTATCACCACTCGGAAACTCTATTAGATCCACAGTACCGCCAGTACTCTGAAGCCTATTGGGAAAGAAAAACATTTGCCCCATCTTCCCTCCTGTTTTACGTTGGCTTTGATAAGAAAATAAAGAACATAGAACACCACAATCTGTTTTTCGATACTGATTTTGAACGACATGCTGAAGAGATTTACGACGATCCTAAATGGCCTACTGAGCCTCTTTTTTATGTAAACTTTCCCTCTGTAACCGATGCCTCCCTGGCACCTGAAGGATATGAAACCGGTTTTTTTCTCGTTCCCATCGCTCCTGATCTTGAAGATAATGATGAATTGAGAGAACAGTACTTCGATGTTATCATAAAAAGACTGGAAGAGCGTACCGATCAGCAGCTAAAAAATAATATTATATTTAAAGAGTCCTTTTGTGTCAACGACTTTAAGGAGCAGTATAATTCGTATAAGGGTAATGCCTATGGGATGGCCAACACCCTTTTGCAAACTGCTTTTCTGAGACCAGGTCTCAAAAGTAATAAAGTAAAAGATCTCTATTTCACCGGACAATTGACCGTTCCGGGTCCGGGGGTGCCACCTTCGCTGATTTCGGGTAAATTGGTATCCGAACTCATAAGTCAACAAAAGTAATTATCAATTCATGAAGTCAATTTTCGACACCGTATCATTTGAGTGCAGCAAGATTGTTACCCAGTCTTACAGTACTTCCTTTGCCCTTGCAACCAAGATGCTTGCTCCATCTATCAGGAAGGACATTTATAATATTTATGGATTTGTTCGCTTTGCCGATGAAATTGTAGATTCCTTTCACGACTACAACAAGGAAGAACTATTTGAGGCTTTTGAAAAAGAACTGGATAACAGTTTGAATAACAAAATCAGCCTAAATCCCATCCTGAACTCATTTCAGCATACTTTTCATCAATATGCAATTCCCCGTCACCTCGTAGATTCCTTTATGAAGAGTATGAGAATGGATCTTGATAAAAAAGTATACACAACTCATGAAGAATTTAAGGAATACATCTATGGGTCGGCAGACGTGGTAGGGCTGATGTGCCTCAGGGTTTTTGTCAAAGGAGATGATCGGCAATACGAGGACCTCAAGGAATCTGCAATGGCTCTGGGTTCGGCCTTTCAAAAGGTTAATTTTCTAAGGGATCTAAAAGCCGATTACGAACTCCTGGAAAGGTCGTATTTCCCCAACACTAATCTGCTTCAACTTGACGAGGATTCCAAAACACGAATTGTTGAGGAAATTAAGGAAGATTTCAGAAAGGGCTATGAGGGAATCGCAAAACTGCCAAATGACGCCAAATTTGGCGTCTATACAGCGTATAAATACTATTATCAACTATTGAGAAAACTTCAGCGGACCCCATCCCTAGAAATTAAAAATGTGCGGATCAGGGTCCCGAACTATCAAAAATTTGGATTATTGGCCACTTCATACGTAAATTATAAACTAAAATTGGTATAATCAGTAATGATGGAAATAGCACTCTGGATCTTAATTTTCTTTATCACATTCTGCATTATGGAATTTATGGCCTGGTTTACCCATAAATATGTGATGCATGGATTTCTCTGGAGCCTGCACAGGGACCACCACAGGAAAGACCACGACTCCTGGTTTGAACGCAATGATACCTTTTTTATCTTTTATGCGGTTGTGAGTATGTCCTTTATTCTTCTGGCGGGGAATAGTGAATTCTGGTATGGATACCCTATCGGATTTGGAATCATGGCTTATGGCGCGACCTATTTCCTGGTCCATGACATATTTATTCATCAGCGGTTTAAGATTTTCAGAAACGCCAACAACTGGTATGCAAGAGGTGTGCGGCGTGCCCACAAGATTCATCACAAGCATCTAGGCAAGGAAGATGGAGAGTGTTTTGGTATGCTATGGGTTCCCTTTAAATACTTTAAGAAATAAGCTCCATGCCAAATGCCATAGTGATTGGCTCGGGTATTGCGGGTTTGGCTTCAGCGCTCAGAATCCGCAAGCTGGGTTATGAGGTTGATGTCTTCGAAAAAAATTCTTATCCCGGCGGTAAACTCCATGCCATTTCACAGGATGGTTTTCGCTTCGACCTGGGTCCATCCTTATTTACCATGCCTCATTTTATCGAGGAAATTTATCATCTTTTTAAGCTCGATCCGAGCTTATATTTTCAATATTTAAGAAAAGATACTGTCTGCAACTATTTCTGGACAGACGGGAGCCGTTTTTCAGTTAACGCCAATCAGGATGTATTTGTAAAGGAGGCTGCCGATTTTTTTGACGAAAGTCAGACCAACATCCAGGCTTATCTCCAACGGAATAGGAAAAAATACGAACTTACTGCCGGTATTTTCCTCGAAAACTCATTGCACAAACTGAAAACCTACCTCAGTGCGGAGACTATTAAAGCGATGCTTCAACTTCATTCGCTGGATCTTATGCAATCGCTGAATGAGGTGAATACAAAGAATTTCAGGAATCCAAAACTCGTACAGCTTTTTAATCGTTATGCCACTTATAATGGTTCTTCTCCTTACCAAACTCCGGGGATAATGTCCCTTATTCCCCATCTGGAAATGCATTACGGCACCTTTATACCCAAAGGAGGGATGCACCGTATCAGTCAGAGCCTATTTGAACTGGCCAAAGATCAGGGAATACAATTTCATTTTAATGAAAAGGTAGATAAAATTGTCGTGGAAGATAGTACAGCAAAGGGAATCACCACTTTAAAAACGAGCTATTCGGCAGATATAGTAGTTTCCAATATGGATATTTACCCCACCTATAAACATCTATTGCCCGGACTTAATCCTCCTACTAAAACGCTTGAACAGGAAAGATCCAGTTCGGCCCTGATCTTTTACTGGGGAATTAAAGGAACATTTAAAGAACTCGATCTTCACAATATCTTTTTCAGCGATGATTACGAGGGTGAGTTCAAATCGATTTTCAGGGATAGAACACTTTCAGACGATCCAACCGTGTATGTAAACATAACAGCAAAGGACGTGGCCGGTGATGCTCCTCCGGGCTGCGAAAACTGGTTTGTTATGATTAATGCTCCGGGGGATTACGGGCAGGACTGGAATGCATTAAAAGAAAAGGCGCGCAGACTTATTCTTGAGAAATTATCAGCCTGTCTCAAGAGCGCAATTGAACCCCTTATAGTTACTGAACACGTTTTAGATCCTGAAGGCATACAGGAAAATACGAGCTCTTACCGTGGTGCCCTCTATGGTGCAGCCAGCAATTCGAGATTTGCCGCTTTTCTAAGACATCCCAATTTTACCCGCCAGGTTCAAAACCTATATTTTTGTGGGGGATCTGTCCATCCGGGAGGGGGAATCCCGCTCTGCCTTCTTTCTGCTAAAATTGTAGGAGATCTTGTGCCCGATACTAATTCAAACCGAGAACATGCCTGAATTAAAAAACGGAAACTGGGCCCTTTGGGTAATCTGGATATTCAATATTTCAGCACTTATTGGAATCAGCCTTGGATTTGAAGCGTGGTTCGTGGCAAAAACACCCATAAATCTTGTTATTTCTTCTATTTTGCTCTTCCTGGTTTTCCCGATAGATACCCGCAAGAAGACGGCAGTATTTGCCTTATTGTGGATTCTGGGGATGCTGGCCGAATGGGTGGGAGTAAAATACGGGATCCTCTTTGGCACTTATGAGTACGGAGCCAATCTCGGGCCTAAATTAGACGGTGTTCCCTACCTAATAGGTGTCAACTGGGCACTTCTTAGCCTTATTACGGCACGCCTTGCACAATACCTGCTTAAAAAGTCGGCCCTACAATTGATCTTCGCCGCTTTATTGATGCTGGTTCTCGATTTCTTTATGGAGCAAAGTGCTCCCCGCTTTGATTTCTGGGAGTTTGAACAGGGCATTGTTCCCCTCTCTAATTATATCTGCTGGCTTGCCGTTGCCCTGATTTTTCAGTTTATAATTCATCGAACAAAGATAACCGGCGATTTAAAGTTTTCCGCGCATCTGTACGTAGCACAACTGGTTTTTTTCCTGTACTTTTTTCTTTGGTTTTAATGTGGTGCAGAAGCTGTGAAGATCCATTGATTTATTCCATTCCAGCTCCCCAGGGAACGGTAAGGTTGAAAGCGGGAAAATAGTTCCTCCTTATACCAGCCTATAGTTCGCGTATCCCCTATAACCTTTATGTGCTCTTTGCTCCTGTAGGCAAAATCGTCCAGAGCTTTCTGGTTTTCCCAAAGACTAAAGGTCGCCATTTGCATATAGGGAACCTCCCCTACTCCTTTTGTGTAAATGAGTCCGGCATTATCCTTCAGAGGCCTTTGAGAAGCAGGAACGCTCTTCCAGAATCTGCGTAAATACTTCACTTTAATAGTAGCCCTGGTGATAACAGCAATGTAAGGGATGTCTTCAGCAAGTTCGGGGTGCATGGCAAAGGGATTATTTCCATCCCATTTTCCCCTCGCCATTTTATTCCTCATATAAAGAGTCCAGTGTTCAGAGCTGCACTTCCTATACTTCTTCATCAGCGAAGAATGCCGGAAAAATTCATCCGCTTTATCCTCAGTATCCCAGACTTGTAGCAAGGCGTAGACGCTCCAATCGGGTCTGGGATCAAATCCTTTCCTACCGGTTCCCAATAGTTTGTAAAAGGACAGTCCCTGCGTTCTACGCAAAGTAGGGTGGGCAAATTGCATCATCCCAAAAGCCCAGAATTTGGCATACAGGCTTCGGTATTTGAAGAATGTCAGGGTAGTAATCTGTGTTGTCAAGTTCGGGCCTTCAATAGATCTTCCATTAAACTCATGATCCTGGCATTATCCCAATCGGCTATTCCTTCTTTCTTAACGACAATTCTCCCTTTCTTATCGAGGATATAAGTCCCGGGGGGTTCAAGGGCAGGAAGTGGCGATCTGTCTCCGATAATCAGATATGTGACAGGAAAATCAAAATTATTTTCCTCCATAAATTCAAGTACAGGTTCCTGTTCTTCGTCGGTTATGATATAGAAATCGACTTTGCCTTTGTAGGTATCATAAAGGTTCTGAATGCTCTTTAATTCAGCTGCACTTGGAAGTCGCCATGAGGCCCAGAAATTAATAAAAACGACTTTCCCTTCAGATTTTTCAAAATTGAAAAACTCCCAATTCTCATTCTTTAACCGCCAATTGTAGTCTTCAATCTGAATTCGCTGCTCTGCTGGAATCACATCTGCTGAACCGGCAAATAACCTGTTTAACATGATCTTACTGTGATACCCCAATGGGGTAACAAAAAAAGACAGAATAAATACAATCAGAAGAATGTTGAGAACCGTCTTTTTTTTAATGGCCATGTAAAGCTGTCTTATTTAATAATTTACGTCTTCTGGGTTGTCCAGTACAATCAAATAAGACGGATTAGGCTGCATTTTCCTTCTTGATAACATTGAGGGCCGATCCTTCCCTGAACCATGCAATCTGCGGCGCATTATAAGTATGGTTGGTCTTGATCATGTCTTTGGAGCCGTCCTTGTGCACTACCTCAATGGTAAGTGGAACATCCGGGGCAAAATCCTGAATATCGACAAAGTTGAAGGTGTCATCCTCCTGAATTTTATCATAATCATTTTCATTGACAAAGGTAAGTGCCAGCATCCCCTGTTTTTTCAGGTTGGTCTCATGTATCCTGGCAAAGGATTTAACCAGTACAGCAGCTACCCCAAGGTGTCTTGGTTGCATGGCAGCGTGTTCCCTTGAGGAACCTTCCCCGTAATTATGATCTCCTACAACAATGGTCTTAATCCCTTTGGCCTTATAAGCTCTTTGGGTGTCGGGTACACCACCGTATTCCCCTGTAAGCTGGTTCTTGACGAAATTGGTCTTCTTATTAAAGGCATTGACAGCACCGATAAGGGTGTTGTTAGCGATATTGTCTAAATGTCCCCGGTAGCGTAACCATGGACCCGCCATGGAAATATGGTCTGTAGTACATTTCCCGAAAGCCTTAATCAACAATTTCATGCCCTGCAGGCTTTCATTGGTGATAGGTGTAAATGGTGCAAGGAGTTGCAGCCTTTCGGAGTCTGACGCTACTTTAACATCTACGGAACTTCCGTCTTCTCTTGGGGCAACGTATCCTGCATCTTCCACTGCAAAACCTTCCGGAGGCAGTTCGTATCCGCGAGGCTCGTCGAGTTTTACTTCCTGTCCTTCTTCATTGATCAGAGTATCTGTAACCGGGTTAAAGTCTAACCTTCCGGCGATTGCAATCGCGGTAACCAGTTCTGGCGAACCTACAAATGCCAGGGTGTTTGGATTTCCATCAGCCCTTTTGGCAAAATTCCGGTTAAAAGAGTGTACAATCGTATTTCGGGGGCCGTCGGCCGCTTTGTCTCCATAACGGTCCCACATCCCAATACAGGGCCCGCAGGCATTGGCAAATACTGTTGCTCCTATATTATTAAATGTCTTGATAAAGCCATCGCGTTCGATGGTGAATCTCACCAATTCAGAACCTGGAGTAATAGTGAACTTCGATTTTGTTTTTAATTTCTTTTCTGAAACCTGTTTTGCAAGAGAAGCTGCCCTGGAAATATCTTCATAAGACGAATTTGTACATGATCCGATCAGGCCTACTTCCACATTCAATGGCCAGTCATTGGCTTTTGCAGCCTCGCTCATTTTGGAAATTGGTGTGGAAAGATCCGGAGTAAAGGGACCGTTAAGATGAGGCTCAAGGGTAGAAAGGTCGATCTCAATCACCTGATCAAAATATTTTTCCGGCTCCTCGTATACTTCGGGGTCTGCGGTGAGGTATTCCGCTACTTTCTTGGCTTCGTCTGCGACATCAGCCCGGTCTGTGCCTCTCAGGTAGCGGTCCATGGAATCATCATACCCAAAGGTTGAAGTTGTCGCTCCCACTTCAGCTCCCATATTACAAATAGTACCTTTTCCTGTACATGACATGGAAGTAGCTCCTTCGCCAAAATATTCTATAATAGCGCCCGTCCCACCTTTAACTGTGAGAATGTCTGCCACTTTAAGAATAACGTCTTTGGGTGCGGTCCACCCGCTTAATTTACCTTTTAATTTTACACCTATAAGTTTGGGGAATTTCAGCTCCCATGCCATCCCGGCCATCACGTCAACGGCATCAGCACCCCCCACGCCTATGGCTACCATTCCCAGTCCGCCCGCATTTACGGTATGCGAATCGGTTCCTATCATCATCCCTCCCGGAAAAGCGTAGTTTTCCAGTACTACCTGGTGGATAATCCCCGCACCTGGTTTCCAGAAACCAATCCCGTATTTATTGGAAACAGATTCGAGAAAATCAAATACTTCGTTACTGGTTTTATTTGCTCTTTTGAGATCAGCCTCAGCACCCACTTTTGCCTGTATCAGGTGGTCGCAGTGCACCGTAGTAGGAACCGCAACTTTAGGTTTCCCTGCATGCATAAATTGTAAAAGTGCCATTTGTGCCGTAGCATCCTGGCAGGCAACCCGATCCGGGGCAAAATCGACGTAATCCTTTCCCCTTCTGAAAGTGGCTGAAGGAATACCTTCCCAAAGATGAGAGTAAAGAATTTTCTCAGATAGGGTAAGAGGTTTTCCTACCAGCTCCCGAGCTTTATCCACCCGTTCTCCCATCCTGGCGTAAACGCCCTTAATCATGTCGATATCAAATGCCATTGTACGTTGATTTATCAATTGTTAATCCCCCAAAGATAGAAAATTAAAAGGGGTTATTGAAACTTTTTAAATCCCTGATAAAGTATTATCAAGTCAGCAAAATAGGCCCCCTTCCATTACTTAGAGTCGAAAAAAAATGAATGAGAATAAGGGAATTGAAAATTACGGACTTAATTTTTTAAGCCTGTTCCGAAATTAGACTATTCCAGGAATAAAATACTTCTACATTAAATGGCGGATGATATCTTCCTCGCTGATTCCCTCTGCTTCTGCCTTGTAGTTTTTTATGATCCGGTGTCTCAGGATTCCGAGTGCCACGGCTTGTACATCTTCAATATCAGGAGAAAATTTACCATTTACAGCCGCATGTGCCTTGGCCCCGAGTACCAGATTTTGCGATGCCCTGGGTCCGGCGCCCCAATCGAGGTATTGATTGATATAATCTGAAGATGAAGGAGTTCCCGGGCGTGTATTGTTTACCAGTTTAACCGCATATTCAACTACATTGTTTGGGACGGGTATCCTCCTCACAAGATGTTGTACGGCCAGAATTTCCCCGGCATTGAATAAGGCATTTATACTTGCCTCTTCGTCATCGGTGGTTTCCTTCACGATCTGAACTTCTTCGGCTAAGGAAGGATACTTTAACTCGATAGCAAACATAAACCGGTCTAACTGTGCTTCGGGTAATGGATATGTACCTTCCTGTTCAATAGGATTCTGCGTGGCCAGAACAAAATATGGAGCCCCCAGTTTATGTCTTTCTCCGGCAATCGTCACTGCTTTTTCCTGCATAGCCTCGAGAAGAGCAGCCTGAGTTTTAGGTGGTGTTCTGTTGATTTCATCAGCAAGGATGATATTGGCAAATACAGGGCCTTTTATAAATTTAAAGGTCCTGCTTTGATCCAACACTTCGCTCCCCAGAATATCACTGGGCATGAGATCGGGTGTGAACTGTATGCGTTTAAAATCAAGGCCCAGGGTTTGTGCTATCGTATTAACCATCAGTGTTTTAGCCAGTCCTGGAACACCGATTAGCAGGGAGTGACCTCCGGTGTATATTGACAACAGAATAAGATCAATAACCTCATCCTGACCTACAATAACCTTGGCAATTTCCCTTTTCAGGGCAAGGTGTTTTTTCCCTAATTCCTCAATGGCCTTTACATCTGACATAGTCTATTCCTTCACCCAGTTATTTGCGAATTCACAAGATCTGTTAGCCACATTAACGCTTACGTAGGTATCTTCAATATGTTCATCCATCCACTCTTTGATAGCCTTGTATTGCTTTTCCCTTAATGCCAGTTCCTGAATCTTTAAATAGTCCTTGGCAAAATCGGCTTCATGCTCATCGTATCGGTTGGTTACCTTCAGGATCTTGTATTTTGGCGGGCCTCCTCTGGGATCGGTTTCCAGCAACGGGTAGGATATCTCTTCATCCTTTAGATTTCGCACCTGATTGTAAAGGGTAGGATCCATTTTTGTCAATTCAAATCGCGAATCGAAATTGATTGGATTTCTCAGCAGGCCTCCATCGAATTTAGTTTCCTTTTCATCTGAAAAATTAAGCGCGGCTTCGGCAAAGGTATATTGACCTTCCATAATGTGTTTGCGAATTGTGTCCAATTCGATCTTTGCTGCCTCAACTGCTGCCTGAGGTATTTCGGGCTGGATAAGGATATGTCGCAGGTCTAATTCCTGTCCCCGTATCTTTTCGATAAAAATAATATGATATCCGAAGGTAGTCTCGAAAGGTTCTGAAATCTCGCCCTCCTGCAGGCTAAACGCCACATCTTTAAATTCCTTCACGAAAGGTGTCTGACGTGTCATACTGTAGAATCCGCCTTTCGATTTGGATCCCGGATCCTGAGAATAAAGGATGGCCTTTACGCTAAAACTGGCGTCATTGTCTTCTACATCCGCTTTTATCTCACGTAACTTATCGATCACTTTCTGCTTCTCTTCCTCCGGAATTACAGGGGTCTTTACGATCTGGGAAATTTCGAGTTCGGCACCAAAGACCGGTTTTTCATCCTCAGGAATATTCTTAAAGAATTGCCTCACCTCTTCAGGAGTAACCTGAATCTCACCAACAATCTTCTGTTGCATTTTCTCAGACAACATCCTTAGTTTGTTGATATTATAAAGTTCTTCCCTGAAATCCTCAACGGTTTCCTTTTTGTAAAACTGAAGTACCTTGTCCATGGAGCCCACCTGCTGAACCAATTGCTGGATCTGCCGGTCACTGGTAGCATTTACCTCATCGTCGGAAACCAGAATACTGTCCTGAACTGCCTGATGCGCATAGAGCCTGTCCTCCATTAATTTCCCCAACAAACTGCAATGTGTGATATCTTCAGTTGAGGCTCCCTGACTCCTCAGGTCGATAAGTGTTTTCTCAATGTCTGAGTCGAGTATAACATAGTCGCCCACTACAGCCGCTATCCCATCGAGTTTTATCTTCTTGAAGGTATTAAGAGTGTCTTTTACGGGAGTAGTTGATTCAGACAATTGCTGTCCTGGATCTGCTGTAGTTTCACTTTCTGATTCCTCCTGTGCCATTCCCATAAGGGTGAAGGTGGCAAAAGCGAACAGTAAAAACTTATTCTTTCTCTTTTTCATAAATTTCAAATTCATTTTGTTTTACGGCTTCATCAAGGAGCTCAGTTTCGAGTCGACGTAAAAAGTCGAGTTTTCTCCTGTTGAGCAAAACCTGTCGGAGTGTCGGTTTGATATAGCTTAGGGGAGCGATCTCATTGATTTCCCGAATATCGCTTATCTTCCCCAAATATACCCCCAGAGAGTCCTCCAATTCAAAAAATTGTGATTTTTTTAGGTATCGCCCTTCATTTTCATAGGTCAGAGGAGGTATTTCCTGAATGATTCTGGTAAGCGGGATCCAGAGTGAATCATTGAAATTGAGTTTGGTGAATTGCACCCCAATTGAATCCAAAAAAACCTGATCCTCTACATTGAAATTATTGAGTCGTTTGATTACTTCACCCTTGTTTAAAAATTGTTTTGGTAACTCAACAAATCGAAGTTGAAGGATTTTCTCCTTCAGGATAAAATTCTCTTTTTCCTGTTCATAAAATTGCCTTAGCTGTCCATCGGTGACGGTAGTATCCTCACCGCGGAGAACGAGGGCTTCCTTATAGGCTCTTGTAAACAGGTCGATGCGGTAATTGGACACAAGTCGCTCAAAAGAGGCTATCTGTTCTTCGGTAAGGTTGATCTGAGCCTTGGAGAAGAGCAATTGTTTCACCGCCCAGTTATTGATATAATTGGTAACAAGAGAGGTACTATCCTGCTCGTTTAACTGAGAGTTTAGTAAAGATTCGATGTCTTCCCTGTAGAGGTATTCATCTCCTACTCTGGCAAGGGGAGTGCTTTCCGGTTCCGATTTAAATATGCCTTCACATGAGCTCATTAAAAATATCAAACAAAGAGGTACCAGGATCAGAACTCTACAAATATCGTTTCTCAGGGTAAAATGCATTCCGCAAAATTAAGCATTCGATTTTCCTGAACAAGTATAAGGCCTCTCATTAACAGATTTTTATTTCCTACTTCTCATAATTTATTACCTTAGGGTTTAAAGTTTCACCACCCATGAAATATATTACCGAAATCGTAATCAATGTTCCCCTGTCTGAATTTATACGAAAATTCGACAATCCGGAAAATATGAAATTCTGGCAAAAAGACCTTATTTCATATAAGGTACTGGGTGGGATACCTGGGAAAGAAGGAGCACAAATGGAACTTACCTACAAAATGGGTAAAAGAGAGATCGTGATGGTAGAGACCATCTTAAAACGCAATCTCCCCCACGAATTTCATGCTACATATGATGCCAAAGGTGTTCACAATGTGCAGAAAAACTACTTTAAAGCCGTTGATGAAAATAAAACCAAATGGATCTCAGAAACTGAATTTCAATTCAATGGCGTATTTATGAAGGCAATGGGCTTTCTCATGCCAGGAGCCTTCAAGAAGCAGTCATTAAAATATTTGAAGGACTTTAAAGCCTTTGCGGAGAAAAGCGCCACCTGAAATTAAAATATGTCAAGTTGAACAGAAAAATAAAATTGCTGTGGGATTTTCGGGGACCAGACTCCGGTGAGACAGCCAGGCATCACGCCCTGCATTTGAGTGAGTTTATCAAAAGGGAGAAATTACCTCTGCTACTAAGCGGACATCAAACAATTAATGAGATGCATGCTGTTGCCTATATGGTAGTTGAAGAATCTATGATGATCCAAATTCGCGATGCCCTCCTTCCTCACCGCGGAGAAGTCTACGAAGAGAATCCAGGCTAATTAAAACCAGAAATCATTCCGATCTGATGAGAACCCACTTTAAAAAAGTCATAAATCCCCTTCTATTCTCTTTTATTTTGACGGGTTTGTTGTCGGGATGTGCCAGTACCACTTCGGAAACGGATCCCATAAAAAAAGTGCTCTCATCCAATGACATTCGTATCCGCACAGTTATGGACAATCCCTCGCTCTATGAAGTTCAGATCCGCTTTACACGAATTATCAGGGATAATGATTCTGTCCGTTTCGAGGATTTCGATTTCGGAGTTGATTCCCAGCAATACTTCTATCCGGCAAGCACAGTGAAATTTCCAATCGCCGTATTGGCCATGGAAAAAATCAACCGCAATAAGTATTTAAATTTAGACACCCGCTTTTACGTAGAAGGGGATTCAGTGGAAACGACTTTCGGGAGGGAAATCATCAAAATTTTTGCCGTCAGTGACAATGACGCCAATAATCGCTTAGTGGAATTTCTCGGGCAGGATGCTATTAATGCGGGTTTCAGAGAGAAAAACATTGGCCCGGCCAGGATCTCACATCGACTCTCCGTCCCGGAAGCAGATGAAATAACTACCCGTCCTCTTGTTATCTATCTAAATGACAGTACTACTACCCTTTTACCGAATAGCGTAAATAGTTCACCCAAGCCCCTGAATTTGGAAGGAATAAAGAAAGGGAGGGGATACTATGAGGGAGATTCGCTGATCCAAGGAAGTTTTGATTTCAGCAAAAAAAATTATTATCCCGTAACTACCCAGCACGGAGTTCTTAAACGAATTATTTTTCCTGAAATGTATGCCGAAGGAGAGCGCTTTGATCTGAGTCCGGCACAGCGCAGCTTTCTGTTAAATGCCATGAAAGTGGTTCCCCGGGAGGCAGGATATTCAGCTGAAGATTATTACGACAGCTATGGGAAATTTTTTATGTATGGAGATAGTAAAGAGCCTATGCCGGCTCACATGAGCATTTATAATAAAGTGGGATATGCATATGGAACTCTAACCGATTGCGCTTATATCAAAGATGACAAAAACGGGGTAGAATTTATGGTGACGGCCACCATACTTGTGAATGCTGATGGGGTTTTTAACGACAACGAATATGAATACGAGGAGGTAGGTATTCCATTTCTATCTGCTTTGGGGAGTGAATTATATAGGTTGGAATTAAAAAGAAACTAAACATGTCTTCTTTAGGATTTGAAAGTTTTACAAAGAAAATTTATATCAATGCGAGTCTGGAAAAATTATACTGGTGTTGGGCAACTCAAGAGGGAATATGTTCCTGGTTTTTACGAGAAGCTGTTTACATGACTAAAACGGGAATAACTAGAGAATCAGATCAGAATATAGAACAGGGTGATCTGTATACCTGGCGATGGCATAACTGGGACGGAGAAGAAAAAGGAAAAATCCTAAGGGCAAATGGCAGGGATTTAATAGAATTTACCTTTGCCGAATTCTGTCGGGTGACAGTTGATTTGAAGTCCGAAGGGAATCAGGTTTTAGTAACCCTCACTCAGACCAATATTCCCACGGATGAAAAGAACAAAATGAATATCTATGTGGGTTGCA
This sequence comes from Muriicola sp. E247, assembly GCF_041358175.1. Classification (NCBI taxonomy): domain Bacteria; kingdom Pseudomonadati; phylum Bacteroidota; class Flavobacteriia; order Flavobacteriales; family Flavobacteriaceae; genus Muriicola; species Muriicola sp. E247. The sequence continues at coordinate 54,469 of NZ_JBGKBE010000003.1, read as the reverse complement.
GTAATGGATGGACATTCTGGCTTGCCAACCTCAAAGCTTATCTGGAACACGGTATCTTGTTACACGAAACTAAAAAGGACCTCCGGGATGTTCCTCTGGCTACTTTTCAGTTTGTAAATATATGAGGCCTTACCCTTCCTCCTATCAGATCAATTTAGTCTAATACTGAGTATGAATAGTTGTTTTAAATTACGATTCCGTCTTTTTAAGGCGATTCTTTTTCCGGTAATTCTAATATTTATTCTAGGGTGTAAAGGAGTAAAAGAGGGAGATACAATTAGAATTGCTGTTGCGTCAAATCTACACTACGCCATCGATTCGATTGTAGAAAATTTTGAAAATAAACACGGTATTTCCTGCGAGGTTATCCTGGGATCTTCAGGAAAGTTGTACGCCCAGATTATGGAAGGTGCACCCTATGATTTGTTTTTGTCGGCCGATATGAAATATCCCGAATCCCTCTCAAGAGAAGGTAAAACTCTTGATCTTGAAGTATTCGCCTATGGCTCACTGGTGCTGTGGACGGCGAATCCGGCAATTAAGCCATCTATTGAAATCCTGCAAAATGAGGGAATTAAGCACCTTGCTTTGCCCAATCCAAAAATTGCTCCCTTTGGAGCAGCAGCCCTGCAGGTATTGAATCACTATGGGATTAATGACAAGGTTTCATCTAAGTTGGTCTACGGGGAAAGTGTTGCCCAGGCTAACCAGTTTATTCTCTCTGGTGCCGCTGAGATGGGTTTTACCTCTCTCGCCGTAGTTAAAAGTCCGGAATTAAGTAAGGTCGGTCAATGGATACTTATAGATGCGGATGCTTACGAAAAACTACCACACGTAATCGCTCTAATAAATCCCCAAAATTCCTCTGAAGAAGGCAGCAGGAAATTTTTTGAATATCTTTTTAGTGAGGAAGGACAGGCTATCCTCAAAAATTTTGGATATTCGGTACGTGAATAGACTAACAGGGCATATCAAAAACCTTCAGGTTGAGGGACACATCACCCTGGTTACCTTGTTACTTGAAGGTGATCTGGAGATGAAAACCATTGTTATCGACACCCCGGAATCGGCTGAATATCTGGCATTAAACCAGGAAGTAAATATTCTTTTCAAGGAAACTGAGGTTGTGATTGGTCAGGAAAACACGAAGGGGATTAGTCTTACGAATAAAATCGACTGTAAAGTACAGGCCCTGCAAAAAGGGGTTTTGTTAAGCGGGGTTGATTTAGAATGTCTTCCCGGGAACATCCGGGCTATAGTGAGTACGGAGGCCCTTTTAGATATGGGTATAGAGCCGGGTAAAAAAGTACTTGCCATGATTAAACTTAATGAGGTTATGCTATCGCCAAAATGAATTGGGAACCCTTGCGTTTGACATTTGAACTGGCCATGACCACAACCCTGGTCCTGTTGTTTGTTTCTGTTCCCCTTGCTTTCTGGCTCAGCAAAACTACCTCCCGCATAAAACCTGTAATAGAGACTCTGGTAAGCATGCCTCTTGTACTACCCCCTACGGTATTAGGCTTTTATTTTCTCCTGGCATTCAGCCCTAATAATGCTTTTGGTTCATGGATCAATGAATGGTTAGGCATACAACTCGTTTTTTCCTTTGGCGGACTAGTTGTGGCGTCTGTGATATACAGCCTGCCCTTTATGGTGCAACCCATACAGGCGGGTTTGACATCCCTGCCACCTTCACTTTCGGAAGCTGCTGCCACAATGGGAAAATCGGGAATAACACAACTTTTCAGGGTATTGCTTCCCAATATCCGAAAATCACTCCTAACGGGAATTGTTCTGGCTTTTGCGCATACAGTTGGTGAATTTGGAGTCGTTTTAATGATTGGGGGAAATATTCCAGGGGAAACAAGGGTAGCTTCAATCGCTATATACGATGAAGTGGAATCCCTTAATTATGTGGCCGCAAATAGGTATTCTTTAATTCTATTTGCCTTGACATTCGCCTTGCTTCTACTTGTATACCTTCTCAATGGAGGATATTTAAAAAGATTCTGGAAATGGTAGAAGTAAGAATCCATAAAAAACTAAGAGCAGGAACAGCTGAATTCACCTTAAATACTGATCTCACAATAGCAGAAGGTTCGCTACTAACCATTTATGGCCCATCAGGATCAGGTAAAACTTCTCTGCTGAGAAGTATAGCAGGTTTACTGCCTCCTGATAGAGGATATATAGCTTTTAAGGACAGGACCTGGTTCGACTCGGAGAAAAAAATCAACCTCCCCCCCCAAAAAAGAAATATCGGTTATGTTTTTCAGGATTATGCCCTATTTCCCAATATGACTGTCATTGAGAATCTGAAATTCGCAAAAAGCAAGTCGGCTCCTGATAATATCATCCCTGATCTTTTGGAAGTCATGGATCTTTCAGCCCTGGCGAACCAAAAACCAGAGACACTATCCGGAGGACAGAAACAGCGAGTTGCCCTTGCCAGAGCCCTGGTGCAGCAACCTGATGTTTTATTGTTAGATGAACCCCTTGCTGCCCTGGATACGGATATGCGGCAAAGTCTTCAGGATCATATTCTGGATGCCCATAATAAACTGGGGTTGACCACCATCATGGTTAGTCACGATCTGGGCGAAATCATGAAACTTTCTGATACAACTGCCACCATGAAGGAAGGACGTATTGCTCAGTTAGGGCCACCGGGAGAATTGTTTATGGAAAAACATATTAGCGGTAAATTTCAGTTTACAGGCACAGTTTTGCATCTTATACAGCAGGATGTTATCTATATTATAAGTGTTTTGATAGGAAATAATATTGTAAAAGTGGTGGCTCACCCTTCCGAAATAGAAGGCATACTCCCCGGAGATAAAGTGGTGGTGGCATCAAAAGCATTTAATCCGGTGATCTATAAGATTTCTGGTAATTCAATATCTGAATAAGGAGAGATGGAAACCAAGCAACCGCCGGCCCTGATACTGATCGACATACAAAAAGGTTTAGAGGAACTCGATTATTACGGGGGGGCCAGAAACAATCCGGATGCCGAGAAGAAGGCAGCTACTCTCCTTGCCTATTGGCGAGACCAAAAATATCCTGTATTCCATATCAAACACAACGGAACACCTCCTTCTCCCCTTACAAAAGGAAGGCCGGGAAACGAGTTTAAAGAGATTACAAAACCGGTAAAAGGAGAAAGTATCCTTGAAAAAAGTAGTAATAGCGCCTTTATAAATACTTCCTTACATAAAATGCTGAAGGACAAGCAAATTTCCGATCTGGTACTGGTGGGGCTAACGACATCTCATTGTGTTTCTTCCACAGCCCGTATGGCGGGAAATATTGGATATAACACCTTTGTCATATCCGACGCTACGGCTACATTTGATACTTTGGGTCCGGAGGGAGAACATTTTAAGGCCTCACTTGTTCATAAAATCACCCTGGCCAACCTTCATAAAGAATTTGCCACAGTACTCAAAACGAAAAAAATGCTCGAGTTAATGGTCAATAAATTAAAAAAGAAATGATCCAGAAAATAGGACAGAAATTTTCAGATATCTTCCAGAGGTTTATGCCTGATGCCTTCGTATTTGCACTTATCCTTACCATAATAACATCTGTAATTGCCCTTTTATGGGTAGGAGCTACACCTGTTCAGGTAATCAATTCCTGGTACGACGGATTCTGGATATTACTCGAATTCGGAATGCAGATGGTGTTATTGGTCATTACAGGTTATTCCATTGCTCTTTCGCCTATGGTACACAGAGGTATCGACCTGCTGGCCGGGAAGATCAAGAAACCTCAACAGGTATACTTTCTGATTGTGATTTTAGGCGCACTATTTAGTTTAATAAGTTGGGGTTGGGTAGTTATAACTGCTGTTCTGGGCAGGGAACTTGCCCTCAGGATCAAAGGAATCCACTACCCTTTCCTGATAGCCTGCGTGTATTTTTCCGGTATCATTTGGGTAAGTGGCCTTTCCAGCTCTATCCCTTTACTATTGAACACCCAGGGGAACTTCCTTATAAAAGCTGGGGTACTTGACGACACTATATCAACCAGTTCAACTCTGGGGTCGTCCCTTAATCTGGTGGTATTGTTAGTATTTCTTTTTATTGCCCCTTTTCTTATGAGCCTTCTACTCCCGAAAACAGGAAATTACCCAACCCTCGAAGGCATGATGGAATCGGAAACAGATCAAAAATCAGTGACTATCCATGAGGAAGCCCGACTCATGAAATTACCTTACAAGGCTTTTTCTGATTTCCTTAATAATAGCCGACTCTTACAATATCTCATTGCGATCCCGGGCCTGATCTATTTGTTTTCACATTTTAGTTCCAAAGGGCTGGATCTCAATCTGAATATCATGATTTTTCTCTTCCTGATGCTGGGTTTGGTCTTACACGGTACGCCAATGCGTTATGTCATTGCCATGAAAAGGGCAAGTGGGAATATTTCCGGAATTCTCTTTCAATATCCTTTTTACGCAGGGATTATGGGAATTATGATTTTCACGGGTTTAGGGGAAAAACTTGCATTATGGATGGCCTCTGTAGCATCAGTGGAGAGTATTCCTTTTTTTGCATTTTTAACCGGTGCTGTGGTTAATTTTGCCATCCCTTCTGCGGGGGGAGAATTTGCGGTTATAGGGCCAAGTATAATCACAGCAGTACAGGAAATCGGGGCAGCACTGTCTCCGGAAGAAATGGAAGCATTGTTATCAAGGGCAGCCATGTCTGTCGCCTATGGCGAAAGCCTTACTAATTTGATGCAACCCTTCTTTCTTCTCTTAGTTATCCCCATCATGGGGGCCGGAATTAAAATACAGGCCAGGGATATTATGGGCTATTTGGTGATCCCATTCATTCTGTTCTTTACAATATTTGCCGCCCTGGTAAGTTTTTGGCCTATGTAAACAGGTATAAAATGAAAAAGCACCGCGAGCGCGATGCTTTTTCTCAACAACCAACCAACCAATTATTATGGCATAACCACGTCTTTGATGATATGTATTACTCCGTTAGAAGCCATTACGTCGGTTTTGGAAATCATACTGTAATTTCCATTGGCGTCCATTAAAAAGATTCCTTTGTCTTTTTTTACAGCAGTTAACTTCCCTCCGTTTAGCGTAGTGAGTTCTGCTTTCCCATTTCCCTTATTCAGGGCATTTACTACATCAGATGCAGTAATTTTTCCCGATACCACATGGTAGGTAAGAATAGCAGCCAATTTTTCTTTGTTTTCGGGTTGTAAAAGGGAATTCAAAGCATCAGCGTCGATTTTTGCGAATCCTGAATTTACTGGTGCAAAAACGGTAAAAGGTCCGTCTCCCTGCAAGGCGCCTACCAGGTCTGCCGCTTTAAGGGCAGTAACCAGGGTTGAAAAATCATCAACAGATACGGCGATATCTACGATGTCTTGTGAATTGTTCTGTGCATTTGCATTCGTTGAACCTAACAGTAGGGCAACAGTCGAAAGAATAAATATTACTTTTTTCATGATTTGTTTTTAGTTTTAGTGATAATTAAATTTTTAGTGCACTCTTCACTATTAATTACACAGGCAGCTGACGGATGGATGAGCAAAGCAGATTTTTATCATATCTTTAACACTTGCTATGGATGAATCAAGTCAGATAAATCGCCTCAAAAACGGGGACAAGAATGCCCTCTATGCCCTTTATGACAAATATTCGGGAGCACTCTACGGTGTGGTAGTGAGGATGTGTCGTGACAAAGAATTATCGGAAGATCTGCTTCAGGAAATATTTGTCACCATCTGGGAAAAAATAGACCAATTTGATCCTGACAAAGGTAAATTTTATACCTGGGCATACAGGATTGCCAGGAACAAAACCCTGAATACTTTGAGAAAAACAGATCCCCTCATCCAAAAGGAGGATATGGGTGTATATAATGATATAGAACAGGAAGAGTCGGCTCATAATTACGAAGCCCTGAACGGTGTGATAAAGAAAATGGAGGCTCATCATCAGAAAGTGATTGAGCTGGTTTATTTTAAAGGATATACCCATCGTGAGGCACACAAACTGATGGGTGTCCCTCTGGGCACTTTTAAATCTTATGTACGCCAGGCCCTGGTTCAGCTCCGGGCGAACTACCCCCTGACTCTTTTCTTTTTATCAATGTGTTTAGATGTAATTGATCATGGATAGGAAAACAATATTAGAAAAAGGATTATTGCTCAATTATCTTCTGGGTGAGCTAAACGCGAAGGATGAAGAATTGATCGAGAGCGCATTACAGGAAGACAAAGTTCTGCGGCAGGAATTCCAAAAACTCGAATCCGATTTTGAACGTATGGCGCTGGAAAATGCTATAGCTCCACCTCAACGGGTAAAAAGTTCACTTGAGAAGACGTTAACTAAGTACGATAATGATACTCCTGTTAAGTCACTGAGTACCTCAAGCGCCTTTAATCCGGCCAGATTACTTGTAGCAGCTAGTCTGGCGGCTATTTTTGCCCTTACTTCCTTCTGGTTTTACAATCAATGGCAGACTGCTGAAGAAAATATTAGAGTAGCCAGGGAAGAAAAGGAGCAATTACAGGAATCTCTGCAAAAGTTATCCGAGGAGATACAGGAGGTGAATGCAATGTATGCTCAGCTCAATGATAAAGATGTAATACCACTTCTCCTTAAAGGGAATAAGCTTGCTCCTGATGCCAGGGCTGTTGCCTTTGTCAATCACAAAAGTAAATCTGTGGTGGTCAATCCGAAAGCCTTGCCTGCCTTGTCTGAAGAAGAAACTTATCAGATGTGGGCTGATGTGGATGGTGAAATGATCAGTATGGGACTTCTTCCCACGGATAAGGATCTTGTAGCACTGACCTATATCGATAAAGCTGAATCCTTAAATATCACCATTGAACCAAAAGGCGGGAATGATCATCCAACCGTAGAACGACTTATATCTAATATCTATTTGTAGCGATTATGAGAATATAGTGAGACACTATTTCTCTACCGGGATGCCGTAAAGGTCGAAATCAGAAGCTTCTGTGATCTGAATCTGGGCAAAGTCGCCAACCCTCAGAAAGTATTTTGAGGCGTCGATAAGTACTTCGTTATCCACATCTGGAGAATCAAATTCCGTTCGGCCCACGAAGTAATTCCCTTCCTTTCGATCAATGATACACCTAAAATTCTTTCCGATCTTTTCCTGGTTGAGTTCCCAGGAGATCTGTGCCTGCAGTTCCATGATCTCATTCGCCCTTTGTTGTTTAACCTCTTCAGGCACGTCATCTTCAAGGGCATAGGCATGAGTATTCTCCTCATGGCTATAGGTAAAGCAACCCAGGCGTTCAAAACGCATCTCCTTCACCCATGCTTTCAAGGTTTCGAAATCTGACTCCGTTTCCCCGGGATACCCTACAATAAGCGTAGTTCTGATCGCCATCCCCGGTACAGCCTCCCTGAACTCCCTGAGAAGGCGAGTTGTTTTTTCCTGGGTTGTTCCTCTGCGCATACTCTTTAAAATACGATCGGAGATATGCTGGAGTGGAATGTCGATATAGTTACATATTTTAGGCTCTTCCCGCATCACATCCAACACATCCATTGGAAAACCGGTTGGGAAAGCGTAGTGCAGGCGGATCCATTCTATCCCATCCACCCCCGCCAGCGCCCTGAGCAATTCGGCCAGATTTCGTTTTTTGTAGAGATCAAGTCCGTAATAGGTGAGATCTTGTGCTATCAGAATAAGTTCTTTAACCCCTTTTGCAGCTAAAGTCGTTGCTTCATTTACCAAGCTTTCTATCGGAGTACTACGGTGCTTTCCTCTCATCAGGGGAATAGCGCAAAATGAGCAAGGTCGGTCACAACCTTCCGCAATCTTCAGATAAGCGTAGTTTTTGGGAGTTGTCGTAAGTCGCTCCCCCAGCAATTCATGTTTATAGTCGGCTCCCAGTGCTTTGAGCAGGTTTGGCAAGTCGGTAGTACCGAAATAGGCATCCACGTCTGGAATCTCTTTCTCAAGATCTGGTTTATATCTCTCACTGAGACAACCGGTCACAAAAACCTTTTCTACTCTTCCCTCCTCTTTTTGCCTGACAAAGTCTAATATGGTATTTACACTCTCCTCTTTGGCATTTGCGATAAAGCCACAGGTGTTGATCACAACAATATTCCCATCTTCTTCATGGACCACTTCCTTGTCGTTAGCACGCAACTGTCCCATTAGTACCTCAGAATCGTATACATTCTTGGAACAGCCCAGGGTTACTACATTGATCCTGTTTTTTTTAAGAGTTTTAGTGCGCATCGTGTCAAATGAGCTGCAAAAATACAATATAGAACAGGATTCCTGTTACCTGAGGATAGCTTTATTTATAATTCTCCGGAGTCTTCCTCACTTTACTGATCTTCTCGTAGGCAGCACCAAGGCGCAGGAGTTTCGGCTCTTCAAACTGTCTCCCAATAAAAGTAAGGCTGATAGGTTCACCGCTCAACTTATACCCCATGGGCACTGTTAATGCCGGGTACTTAGCCGCAGCTGCATAGGCAGCGTGGTAGTTATTGATAGACAGGATTGCATCGAGATCATGTGCACCCATGGCGGCATTAAAAAAAGCTCTTGTATCTTCTTCCAGGGTCTTTTTAATTGACTGAAGTTCTTCTGCTGAAGTACTGTCAGAGGCGATTGCTTCGAACCTCCCCTGGCCATATGGAATTCGCGTAAGGCTGTCCTGCAAATTATAATTCATGATATCTGCAACTGTCTTTACCTTTATCACCTCAATATTTTTTATATTCTGTTCAATGTATGACGGAAGATCTTCCTTCATATCGAGGTTTAGAATGCTTAAAAACCCATCAAGAGGCACGCGGGGAGGATCAATAACTATGATTTCACTGCCTTCGCTGCGTATCAGTTCCACCGTCTGGCGGTAAATACTATCGCCTTCCATCAGATTAGAAAAAACCCCGAATCGTTTCCCTTTGAGTTCATTAGATGAAAGTCCTTGATACCATCCCTTGCCAAAATCCTTTCCCACCGAGCTTCTATCTTCAGGGTCTTTCCCCATCATCGCATCCAGTAAAATAGCGTTGTCTGTAATATTGCGCGTCATTGGGCCGGGTGTATCAAGTGTACTGGATATTGGAACAATACCCGATCTGCTCAACAAGCCAATGGTAGGTTTCAGACCCACCACAGAATTCTGACTGGAGGGCGAAAGGATAGATCCTGATGTTTCCGTTCCTACAGCGGCAACAGCGTAATGGGCTGCCATAGATGTACCACTGCCAGAGCTTGAACCTCCAGTTTCAAAAACTCTTCTCCCGTATGGATTTAAGGTCTGACCTCCATAGGCACTGTATCCCACAGGGCAACCGTCACAGAGGTAGTAGGCCCATTCACTGAGGTTTACCTTCCCTAGAATAAGCGCTCCTCTGGTCTTTAGTTGCCTGACAATGAAAGCATCAGGGGCACTATTCTCCTGAAAGATCAATGCTCCTGCTGTCGTATTCATTCCTTCTGTCCCTATGTTGTCCTTGAGTAAGACGGGCATCCCGTAAATGGGGTGGTTCCCTTCCCGGCGTTCCTTATCCCGTAAACGGGCTTCCTCCACAACCTTTTCATTCAGGGCAATTACAGTGTTTAAGGTTGTTGAATTATCGAGTTCATAAGAATATATCCTCTTGAGGTAGAACAAAACTATTTCTTCATATGTCAGCTTCCCTTCAGCTACAGCAGCTTGCAAAACGGGAATATCTTTATCAAGGATCAGGGGTTTAAGCCTTTCATAGTCTTCTTTTGTAAGTGATGAAACTTCCTCATATAGGGGCCGAAAAACATCATTCTTGTCGAGGATTTTCGACTGTATGAGCTTGTAGCGCATGCGAGAATTCTCATGATCCTGATTTGCTGCAACCTCAACAGAATCGTTATATGGAATCCAAAGGACCACATCACTTTCGGAAGATGCTTGCTGTTTGCAACTCCAGAAGCTCATTGCCAACGCTGCCAGCGCAAGAAGGCGAATTCCTTTTATTCTTTTATTAATTTCTTCCATCTCTTAATATTTTTCTGATTCATCCGAACAAATTCGTCTTTCCCTTCTGATTCAGCCAGAGAGAGTGAACGCTGTGCCGACTTTACGGCACCTTTATAATCTTCCAGAGCTGCCAGGACGAGCGACCTGACACGATAAAAGTAATAGGTATCTCCGCCAAACGCAATTGCCTTATCCAAATACGTAAGCGCTCTGGTATATTCAATGCCCTCTTCCTGCAGGTAACGTGCAGCTTCATAATAGGTCTGAGCAGTTGGAGATTGTCTGAGTTGCTCTTCTATACTCTCAAGCATTATTTCCCGGGTATTTACAGTGATGGGAATAGCAATGGAGGTATGTCCCCACTGCCATTGCATAAGCGCGCCATTATGACTGATGGAATCAAAGGAGATAAGAAAATTTTCCTGCCAGCTGTCTGTATTCTCAGGTGTAACTGAAATCCTGAATGCATCTTCAACACGATTGTAAGCCGATCGTCCATCTCCCCAGTGTGCGGTGTTCTTGTGAAAGACTACTTCCCAGGCATCTTCCTCAGGAAACGCATAAAGGGCATAAGTGCCCGGAGCTAGTTTATTACCAAGAATCCCTAGTTCAGTAGTTGTTGTGAATTTGGTAGATTCATTGGCTCCCACGCGCCAGATTCGCCCATAGGGAACCAGCCCTCCAAAAAGTTCACGTCCCTTTACGGCCGGTCTTGAATATTCCACGGTAAGAGTCGATAAACCGAGATCCTGCCTAACTGTGGCAAACGGGCTTACTTTCGGGTGTTTTATCTGAGCGGTCGCCGGGAATGACCAGAGAAGTAAAAAGAGGATTCCTGTGCTGGCTAAGATTTTCAACTAAAGAATGAGTCTACAAATTCGAATTTATTGAATACCTGCAGATCTTCAATCCTTTCTCCAACCCCGATGTATTTCACAGGGATTTGAAACTGGTCTGAGATTCCGATTACCACGCCGCCTTTAGCGGTCCCATCGAGTTTTGTTACGGCCAGGGAACTAACCTCCGTAGCTTTGGTGAACTGTTTTGCCTGTTCAAAGGCATTTTGCCCAGTTGATCCGTCGAGGACGAGTAATACCTCGTGGGGTGCATCGGGAACCACCTTCTGCATCACACGTTTTACCTTGCTTAGTTCGTTCATCAAGTTCACCTTATTGTGAAGGCGTCCGGCAGTATCAATAAGTACTACATCAGCCTCTTTAGCTTTGGCAGCATTCAGGGTATCAAAAGCCACTGAAGCAGGGTCACTTCCCATTTTTTGCTTAACTATTGGAACTTCGACCCGATCGGCCCAAACCTGAAGCTGATCTATGGCAGCTGCCCTGAAAGTATCTGCAGCACCCAGGACCACTGAATGTCCCTTCTTCTTAAATTGATAAGCCAGCTTTCCAATAGTAGTGGTCTTTCCTACTCCGTTTACGCCCACTACCATAATTACATAGGGCTTCTTATCAGCGGGCAGTACAAAATCAGTATCCTCGCCTGTATGAGTTTCAGAGAGTAAGCCGGCGATTTCTTCCCTTAAAATTGAGTTCAACTCTTCGGTCCCCAGATACTTGTCGGCTGCAACCCGCTCTTCAATTCTTTCAATAATCTTAAGCGTGGTATTTACACCTACATCCGAAGTAACCAGCACCTCTTCCAGGTTGTCGAGAACTTCATCATCAACTTTCGATTTCCCTGCTACAGCTTTACCCAATTTGGAAAAAAAACTGGTTTTGGTTTTTTCCAGTCCTTTGTCGAGGCTTTCTTTTTTCTCGGAAGAAAATATTTTTTTAAAAATACTCATGCGACGGCTATTCTATGGCAGCTTCAAATATAAGAAATAAAAAAGCCGCTATCCTGAGAGAGCGGCTTATTTCGTTTATAAGAGCTTACTATTATTTAGCCAGCCATTCGTTCACCATCTCAGGCGGCATTACAGACTCAACGAAGGTATAAGCGCCACTTTTAGGCGACTTCACCATTTTTATCGCTTTGGTCAATCTTTTTGATTTTCCCTGAAGGGTTGCTACGGTCTTCTTTGCCATGTCTTCTTACTTTATCTCTTTATGAACTGTCATTCTTTTCAGAATGGGGTTGAATTTCTTGATCTCCAGGCGGTCCGGAGTATTCTTTTTATTCTTGGTAGTAATATACCTGGAAGTTCCGGGCATTCCGGATTCTTTATGTTCTGTACATTCCAGGATTACCTGAACCCTATTTCCTTTTTTTGCCATGGTACGCTAATTTATTGGCTTACTTTAATATTCCGTTCTGACGCGCTTCTTTCAAAACGGCAGAGATTCCTTTTTTGTGAATGCTTTTAAGAGCCCTTGCCGATACTTTTAAAGTGATCCAACGATCTTCCTCAGGAATATAGAATCTCTTCTTGGAAAGATTTACGTCAAATCTCCTTCTGGTTTTATTGATCGAAAACGATACATTATTTCCGAACATCGCCCTCTTCCCGGTAATTTCGCAAACTTTAGACATGGTGCTCTACTTTACATTGTTTAAAACAGGATGCAAATTTACGTCATTTTCACGGAAGAGCAAAAATCTTTTTCAGAATTTTAAAATTTCTTCACGCAACATTTCCAGGGCTTTATGAACCCCTTTCTGTACGATCCTCACTCGATGGTTTCCCATTGAAAAATGTTCCACCCGAATACCCTTATCACTAGATATCGCTATATATACTGTTCCAATAGGAGCATCTGAATCGCCTTTGGTAGGTCCGGCATTTCCTGTAGTGGCAATCCCGATATCCGAATTCATAAGAGTACGAATATTCTCAGCCATCACGGAAGCCACCTCGGCACTTACAACCGAATGCTTTTCAATGAGTGCCTGTGGCACCTTGAGTATATCGATCTTTGTTCTGGTCGCGTAGCCTACAACTCCCCCCACAAAATATCCCGATGCGCCGGGAATAGCAGTAATTTGTTCAGCAATCTTCCCTCCGGTAAAACTCTCGGCGGTTGCTATGGTCTTATTTTTCGAAAGCAGTAATTTTCCAACCACAGCCTCCAGAACTCCATCCTCTTCTTCTCCTGAAATAAGTTCCCCTATGGTATCATAGATCCTGGCAGTAACTTCCTTAACTCCTTCTTCCAACACCTTTTTATCGGGTCCTTTGGCTGTAAGGCGAAGGCGTACTTTCCCCAAATTGGGTAAATATGCCAGTTTTATGTAAGAAGGTAAACTGTCTTCAATATCAGCAATACGTTCAGCGATTGCGCTTTCCCCCAACCCGTATGTCATCAGGGTTTTATGCAAAATAAACGGGGTATTGTATTTTTCCGCGATTTTGGGCAGCACATATTTCGACATCAATTCTTTCATTTCATAAGGCACTCCGGGGAGTGATACGAAAATCTTGTCCTTATCTTCTATCCACATCCCTGGCGCTGTCCCGTACCTGTTATGCAACACCTCCGCACGGGACGGAAGATGTGCCTGTTTTCGGTTTACTTCAGAAATGGGAGTAGATATGTATGTTTTAAATAAATACTCTATATGTTGCAGTACTTCTTCATTGAGTACCATTGTATCATTAAAGTATTCACAAAGGGTGAGCTTGGTTATGTCATCTTTTGTAGGGCCGAGACCCCCGGTTAAGATAATGAGCTGGGCCCTGCCCGAGGCTTCTTCAAGGGCCTTGAGAATATGTTCTTTTTCGTCTTGTACAGAAGTGATTTGGTAGACTGAAATACCGAATTTATTAAACTCAGTCGCGATGTAAGCAGAATTGGTGTCGACGATCTGGCCGATCAGAATTTCATCACCAATGGTAATTATTTCAGCAAGCATTATACCTCAAAATCTTTGCGCAACTCGCCAATAACCTGATGAATATCTTTCTTTAAAGCGGGAAATTTTTCTTCAATAAGATCTTTATTTTTCACATCCTTTCCCAGGGTTTCAATCTCGAGTGCTATGGCGCGGGTTTGCTCCATACCGAGGATATCCACATTGGGTTTAATTTTATGGGCTAACTGATAGACATTCTCATAGTCCCCTTCATCTATGGCTTTTTCCAGATCCTCAAGATCCTGAGGCACCTCTTCCAGGAAAACCGTAATTACAGACAGGACAAAATCATTGTCCCCATCTGCCATCTCATTTAATTTATCCAGACTATAGATCATCTACTTTATATTTATCCGAAACATTTCGGTGCCCTCCAATTTGCCGGAAAGGTAATCATTTGGACTTACTTTGCCAACACCTGCAGGTGTGCCCGTGAAGATAATATCACCCTTTTTTAAAGTAAAATAATGAGAGATATAGCTGATAAGTTCATCAACCGACCACAACATATCTGAAGTATTTCCCTCCTGCACCACTTCCCCGTTTTTTGACAGGTCGAAATTCAGTTGTTCCAGATCCTCAAACTGGTTTTTAGGCAACCACTTTCCAATGACAGCTGCACCATCAAAACCCTTGGCTTTTTCCCAGGGCAGGCCTTTTTCTTTGAGCTTTGCCTGCAGATCGCGGGCAGTAAAATCAATTCCCAGACCGATCTCATCGTAGTATTTATGAGCAAATCGGGTGTCAATATGTTTTCCTACTTTTTTTATTTTCACCAAGACCTCAACTTCATAGTGAACCTCCCTGGTAAACTCGGGAATATAAAATGCCTGCTCCTTAGGCAATACGGCCGAGTCGGGTTTAATGAAAACCACCGGATCAGCCGGACGTTCATTAGACAGTTCCTTAATGTGATCAGCATAATTTCGTCCGATGCAAATAATCTTCATCTTGCTGCCTACTAGAGTTTATTGTTAAGCTTTCTTAGTTTGATCTGAGTAAGTACCTTTTTGGTATAGAGGGGAAAATCTGCATTCAGGATCCAACCAAAATAACCCGGCTCTTCTTCCAGCACCACACTCACCTTCTTTCCCTTGTGTTTTCCAAAGGTGAAAATTTCCTCCTCATCCTCGTCAAAGCCAATAAATCCGGCAAAATCTGCATTCTGGCGATAGGTCGAAAAATCTGCCAGTTTTTTAATATTATTTTCCAGATCGGGGTAGCGGTCTAACTGAGCCAGGAGAACCTCGTAAGTAGCCTCGGTATCAGCCTTTGCCCCATGGGCTCCCACCAGTTCCTTGTCACAATAGAATTTATATGCAGCCGAGAGTGTACGCTGTTCCATTTTGTGAAAAATCGTTTGAACATCAACAGAAACCATGTTCTTCATGTCAAAATCAACACCGGCCCGTAACATCTCCTCTGCCAGTAGTGGAATATCAAAGCGATCTGAATTAAATCCGGCCAGATCACTCTCCTTTATAAACTGATATATCTCCTTGGACAACTCGGCAAAAGTGGGCTCGTTCGCCACCATTTCATTAGAAATACCATGGATGGCGACCACATTTTCAGGAATTTCACATTCTGGATTCACCAGCCAGGTACGCTGTTCTTTCTCCCCATTAGGTATGACTTTGAGAATGGATATCTCTACTATTCTGTCCTTTGCTACATTAGTACCAGTGGTCTCGAGGTCGAAAAAGCAGATAGGCTTGCTGAGGTTTAATTTCATTTCCTTGATTTTGCGTGTTGCAGATTCTTACTCCCGTTACGGAAAAAATCAGATTTCCCGTTCAGTATCCCAATCTTCCAGATAATCTGCCACGGCTTTGACAAACATACCTCCCAGCGCGCCATTCACCACCCTGTGATCATAGCTGTGGGAGAGGAACATTTTACTTCTGATACCAATAAAGTCGCCTTCCGAAGTCTCGATAACAGAAGGAACTTTTCGGATAGCTCCTAAGGCCAGTATGCCTACCTGGGGCTGATTAATAATGGGGGTGCCGAAGACACTGCCAAAAGTTCCCACATTGGTCACGGTATAGGTACCGTCTTTGATTTCGTCGGGTTTTAGGTTATTGGTCCTGGACCGGTGGGCAAGATCGTTCACAACCTTTGCCATGCCAACCAGGTTGAGCTGATCCGCATTTTTTATGACTGGAACAATCAGGTTTCCATCGGGAAGGGCTGCCGCCATTCCAATATTGATATTTTTCTTTTTGATCACATTATCCCCGCTAACCGAGATATTGACCATGGGAAACTTTTTCAGGGCTTTGGCCACGGCTTCCATAAATATCGGGGTAAAGGTTAGTTTCTCGCCTTCACGTTTCTCAAATGACTCTTTTACTTTGTTACGCCAGTTAACCACTTTGGTGACATCAACCTCAATAAAGCTTTGAACATGAGCAGAAGTTGAAATACTGTCGGTCATATGTTGAGCGATAAGTTTACCCATGCGCGTCATCGGTATCACTTCATCAGCTCCACTCGCCTGGGCCGTGCTTACCTTATGAGGTATATCGGCCGATATGGGTGCTTCTATTTTAGTCTCGGCTTTAGGTTCTATGGGTTGTTCAACAGCCTTGGTTTTTTCTTCATTCCCATTTTTCCTTTTTTCAATATACGAGAGGATATCGTTTTTCGTTACTCGTCCTTCAAGACCGGAACCCTCTATGGAATCGAGCTCCTCAAGAGAGATAGATTCCTGCTTGGCAATATTCTTCACAAGAGGAGAATAAAATCGTTCTGAAGATGAATAGTCTGCTGTTGGCGCAGCCACCGTTTCTTTAGCCTGTATTAAGGGTTGTTCAACGGCTGCAGTTACTTCTTCGGGCACAGCTTCTTCCTCTTTTTTTATTTCCACATCCGGGGAGGAATCCAATGCTGAATCTCCTTCGGTTTCAATTATAGCAACGGTCTGCCCTACTTTTATAACGTCGTCTATCTCAAACAGCTTTTCCACCAATACTCCTTCCACCTCGCTTGGAACCTCCGAGTCTACCTTATCTGTAGCGATTTCAAATACGGCCTCATCCATGTCTATGGTGTCGCCGACTTCCTTAAGCCATGAAGTAAGGGTAGCTTCCGCTACACTTTCCCCCATTTGTGGTAGTTTTAATTCGAATTTTGACATATTCTTATAAAGGGACTTGTTTAGTATAGTATTTTTGCAAAAATACTAAAATTTTGCTCTATTTATTAAGTTTTCGATATTCCTTAGCCATTCGCCTTCAAGGAAGTTTCGAATGGGATTCGTTGCACAATACTTCTTCCCAGCGTAATTTCATCAGCAAATTCTAATTCATCTCCCACTGCAATTCCCCTTGCGATGGTGGAGGTTGTAAGCTCCTGGTCCTGTATTTGCTTGTAAATATAAAAGTTAGTAGTGTCTCCTTCCATCGTTGAGCTCATAGCAAAAATCAGCTCACGTACCTCCCCACTTTTTACTTTTTCCACCAGGGATTGTATACTAAGATCCTGGGGACCTATTCCTTCCATGGGAGAGATTTTACCTCCCAGTACGTGGTATAATCCGTTATACTGACTCGTATTTTCAATCGCCATCACGTCCCGGATATCTTCCACCACACAAACCAGACCCTGATCTCTTTTAGGGTTGGCGCAAATTTCACAAAGAGCCACATCAGATATATTATGGCAGTTACTGCAGAATTTTATTTCCTTCCGAAGGTTTTCCAGCGCTTTGGCCAATCTCTCAGTCTGTCCCTGGGGTTGTTTCAACAAGTGCAAAACCAACCGCAGTGCCGTACGCTTTCCAACACCCGGCAATTGGGACATTTCATAAACGGCATTTTCAAGAAGTTTAGAAGAAAATTCCATACCGGCAAAATTACGTACTATTTTTACTTTTTGTACTTTGCACAGGAAATTAATTTGAATGACAGCCACCCATATTCTGCTGCTGATCGGGGCGTATTTCCTGGTCCTGATCCTGATTTCCTACCTTACCGGACGCAATGATTCCAATGCCGATTTTTTCAAAGCCGGCAGGAAATCTCCCTGGTTTGTGGTTGCCTTTGGCATGATAGGGGCTTCACTCTCTGGTGTTACATTTATCTCGGTTCCGGGCTGGGTAGCGTCATCAGAATTCAGCTATATGCAGGTGGTCTTTGGCTACCTGGTCGGCTATTTTGTCATTGCATATATTCTCCTGCCTATCTACTATCGGCTCAACGTAACCTCTATTTACGAGTATCTGCAAGGTCGTTTTGGTATCGTTAGCTATAAGGTTGGGGCCGTTTCTTTCTTTATCTCAAGGGTGCTGGGTGCATCCTTCCGGCTTTTCCTGGTTGCTATTGTATTACAACAATTTGTCTTTGACGCCTGGAATGTCCCTTTTGAACTTACGGTAGTCCTTTCCATCTTATTGATCTGGATCTATACCTTCAGAGGAGGAATCAAGACGATTGTTTGGACCGATACCCTGCAAACACTTTTCATGCTCTTATCCGTGGGTCTGTCGATCTATTTCATCAATGAGAAACTAGGCTGGGGTTTTGTTGAATTTTTAGAGTCGGAGGAGTTAAAAGAATACAGCCAGGTCTTTTTTACAGACGACTTCTTTCAGAAAAATCATTTTGTAAAATCATTCCTCGGAGGGATGTTTATTACTATATGCATGACAGGTCTGGACCAGGATATGATGCAAAAAAACCTCACTTGCAAAAATCTCGGGGATGCACAGAAAAATATGGTTTCCTTTAGCCTGATCCTGATCGTTGTAAACCTTGTTTTTCTTCTCCTGGGCGCCCTGCTATTCATTTACGCTGAACGATTTGATGTTGCTCTTCCCCTGATGGACGGAGAGCCAAAATCTGACCTTCTTTTTCCTGAGATCGCACTTAATAGCGGATTGGGGATGGTGGTAGCCACCACCTTTATTCTGGGACTTATCGCTGCGGCCTACAGCAGTGCCGATAGCGCGCTCACTTCTCTGACCACATCCTTTTGCGTAGATTTTCTGGGGATTGAGAAAAGGGAAGTTTCCCAACAAAAACGACTTCGTAAAAAAGTGCATGTGGGAATGAGTCTGCTTTTAATTCTGGTAGTGATCAGTTTTAAATATGTACTTGATCGGAATGTTATAGACGGACTCCTCACGGTAGCCACTTTTACTTACGGCCCTTTGCTGGGCCTGTTTGCATTCGGCATTTTTACAAAATACCAAATTATGGACAGACTGGTGTGGGTTGTTGCTCTTTCCTGCGTCTTAATAGTTATGGGTCTTTCCTACCTTCCAGCGGAGTATCTTGGCGGATATGAAATTGGTTACGAACTCCTTCCATTTAACGGCCTTATTACATTCCTAGGTTTATGGTTGATCCGCAAACGAATCTAACCTTAGTTGTATTGCCCCATGGACAATAGTACAAGGGTACATGCTACTTCCACCTCTATACCCGCTTCTCTGAGAAGTTGGTAAAACTCCGGGTTTTCTGTACCCGGATTAAAGATGACACGCCTGGGGTTCAGGTCGATAATAGTCTGATAAAACTGCCGCTGCCTTTTGGGGTTCATATAAAGGGTAACGGTGTCTACCTCTTTAAAACCATCACAAGATGTCCTGATTTGAACCCCTGATACCGTCCCTGCCCTTAATCCAAAGCCCAGCACTTCTTCCGAAGCCTCCACCAGCCTTTTTATGGCAACATAGCTGTAGCGATATGGTTTTAGTGATGCGCCGAATACCAAGGTTTTCTTCATCTGATGAGCCTGGTGTTAAAGTGTGTTAAGAAGTGTAACGTATCGATAAGGCACTCGTCTTTTACATATACAAAATTCATTGCGACGCTGTATTTTTAAAGTTAATGGTTAGTGTTTAGTGCAGCATAACAATGATAGAAACCCCGGTGTAGCCACCGGGGTTTTGTTTTTTTATACCCTGGCGATTTCATCACTTCTAATCATCCAAAGCTAAAAATAATAGTGTTAAAACACTTTTTCCGGGTAACATTATTGTATTTCATGCGTCTTTTAAGTAATCATCATCAATCAATCAATCAATCAATCAATCAAAAAAGTAGTCATGAGAAAATTTCGCGTGTTTCTGGCCGCGATGGTCTGTACAATCCATTTGGCCTATGGTACCAACAATTTATCCGATTTAAAGGAAGGGTCTATTCTGGGAAAAGTTGTGGATCAGGACTTGCAACAACCCGTTGCCTATGCCACCATCATTGTTAAAACCCTTGACAAGACAACAGTAAAAGGGGGAATTACATCCGAAGACGGAACTTTTCATATTGAAAAATTACCCGATGGGGAATTCATCATAGAGGTACAGTTCATCGGATACAAAACTCACGTCCAAAAGATAATCTTAGACAAAGGACACCGAAAACTCGAACTGGGAACGATCGCCATTGCAGAAGAAGCAGAAAACCTGTCTGAGGTAGAAGTTGTAGCTGACAGGACTACCATAGAGCAACGTATTGACAGAAAAGTCGTAAATGTTGGAAAAGACCTGACTACAGCTGGTGCAACGGCTTCCGACATCATGAATAATATTCCCTCTGTAAACATTGATCAGCAAACGGGAGAGCTGAGCCTCAGGGGAAACTCTAATGTAAGGGTTATGGTAGATGGTAAATTGTCTAATGTTCCCGTTGCACAACTCCTGAGACAAATCCCATCCTCCTCTATCAAGTCGATTGAACTCATTACCAACCCATCAGCCAAGTATAATCCTGAAGGGATGAGTGGTATAATCAATATCATCCTTCATAAAAATGCGAATATCGGATTCAATGGTAATCTCAATACCGGCCTTACCGTTGGCATTGAGGCCAAATTCAATTCCTCTCTCGACCTGAACTATCGAAATGGGAAGTTTAACCTTTATGCCAATGCCGGTACGAACATTGCCAAGTATGTGAATGACGGGCATGTCTACCGCGTAGTAGAAAATTCAGAACAATTCTTTGATTTTACCAACAACAACAAGTCGTATTTGTTTAAGGTGGGTGTAGACTTCTATCTCAATGAGAAGAACACCCTGTCATTTTTTACCAACCAGAATATCTTTAACGGCCAAGGAAGGGGACTCACTAATGTTTTTTACTACGATAATCCAAACCTAAATAACAGTCAGGTATTCGCCCCGGACAACGAAAATCTAAGTGAACAATACAATTTTGACTACAAGCTTGATTTCAAAAAAGAAGGGCATAATATTGAACTTGAAATCGACCACAATCGTTTTGAGGATGATGAAGAATCAGACTTTATTATCAGCGGCAATTCTTCCATTCCAAATTATATGGACTTTGTAGACACCCGCAGAACACAGACGATCGTAAACCTGGATTACGTTAATCCTCTCGATTCCATTTCGAAGATTGAAGCAGGCCTTGAATCCCGAAATTTTGAAACACAGGTAGATTACAGCTCCACAGGCCTTACTTTCAATGCCAGTGGGGATTTACGACCAACCCCTTCAACAGATTTTGTATATGGGATGGATATTTATTCAGCTTATGCCACCTTCGGGCAGAATTACAATAAATGGTCTTATCAAATAGGGCTCAGAGTTGAAGATGTAACTGTAAAAGCAGACACCAATAATATAAGAGCCTTCGACGATAAATATACCCAGCTCTATCCCTCGGTATTCCTGACTTATACGCCTAATGAAAAAGATCAGCTTCAATTGAGCAGCAGCAGGCGGGTAGACCGACCGGGACTAACACAGGTCAATCCCATCCGGGAATGGGCAACTCCCTTGATTTCCTCCTTTGGGAATCCGAGTCTTGTACCACAATTCACTTCCTCCCTCGAACTGAATTATACCAGAAGACTAAAAAACGGCAGTATTACCTCAGGTGTTTTTTACAGAACCATCCGGGACGAAATAAACAGGGCGGTTTATGTAGACAGGCTAGATCTGAACAAATTGATACTGACCTTCGACAATTTCGATAATACTTCAGCCTATGGGATGGAGGTTTCTTCGAACTACAAACCGGTAAAATGGTGGAATATAAATGGAAGTTTTGACCTTTATTCACAAACACAACGAGGAATAACAGAAAGTCTCCTGGAGTCAAATTCCGAAGCCACCATTGATGATATCATCACCGAAAATGTAGAAGTTGAAAATGTAGCCTGGAACTTGAGATTTAATAATAGTTTTACGCTTACAAAGCAACTGACATTGCAGTTGTTTGGATTTTATCGCGGCCAGAATCAAAATATTCAGTTTACGGTTAAACCTATGTACTTTGTGAATTTTGGAGCACGATACGGATTTGCCCAGGGGAAAGGTACCCTGAGCCTTAATTTCAATGACATTTTTAATACTATGCGCTTTGCATTCGACGGGGAAAGACCTTTTTTACAAAATGGTGCTTTCAATTGGGAGAGTCAGAATGTTTATGCCGGAATTTCCTACCGCTTTGGAAGTGGTAAAAACAGAGCATCAAAGAGAAAGCAAAGGGACAACAATACAAAACAAGGCAGTGGGGGAATTCTATAAGGAAACCTGAGATTCTGTATGTTGGGCGCCGGGTTGATTCGTCTCAACTTCAGAATTTGTTGATAAGCCCGACACCAATGTCGGGCTTATCTAATTATAATCCGGCAAACCAGTTGGTCTCCCGTCTAAACTAAGGGTATTTTTCTTTTTTCTGTATTCCAGTAATCCCTGCTCTCCAAGATCTTTTGCCCAGTCGAGCAACTCCTCCCGATGTCCTTTGTATTCCATTAAAGGCACTCCCATTCCGCAGGAGGACTGAACAAGTTCTACGTCCATTTCAAAGATTTGTCGTGATCCGGGGATGTCGGGAAATAATTCTTTCATCTTATCAAACTGAGGATCCCCGGGATGAAATACCGAGGCCTTGCCGTATAATCGGAGAATTTTAGGTGCACCCTGGAAAGCGCAAAACATAATGGTCATCCTATCTGATTCCATCACATGTGCAGCAGTTTCGTTGCCACTTCCCGTGAGATTCAGCCATACAACTTTGTTCTCACTTAATATCCTGAAAGTATCAATCCCCTTTGGGGACAGATTGATATGACCTTCTCTAGTTGCAGTAGACACGAAGAATACAACTTGTGAGGCGATAAATTCCCGTTGAGCGGAACTTATAGATTTAAATTGTCTCCCCATAGCTTAATCGTATTTCAGACTACCATCTGATGATAACACTTCCCCATGTAAATCCGCTGCCAAATGCGGCCAGCACCACCAGGTCGCCTTCCTTTATTTTTCCCTTCTCCCAGGCCTCCGTAAGGGCAATAGGGATGGAAGCAGCGGTTGTATTGCCGTAGCTCATGATATTGTTATAAACCTGATCATCAGAAAGTCCGAACTTATTCTGAATAAACTGTGAGATACGAAGATTGGCCTGGTGAGGGATAAGCATATCTATTTCATCTACCTTCAGATTGTTCTTTTTTAAACCTTCCATGATCACTTCTGAAAAGCGAACAACAGCATTTTTAAATACAAACTGACCGTTCATATAGGGGTAATAAGAAACATCATCAGGATCATTGTCTTCCAGAATATCGGTTACCCACCGATGTCCGATTCCCGGTGCTAGTAATGAGAGCTCCTCGGCGTGTTGTCCTTCAGAGTGAAGGTGAGTAGAAAGAATTCCCTTTTTTGGATCTTCTTCCCTCGTGAGTATTGCCGCACCGGCACCATCACCGAAAATGACAGAAACACCACGACCTCTGGTAGAAAAATCGAGACCTCCCGAATGCAATTCTGAACCGATCACCAGGATATTTTTATACATTCCGCTTTTTATGTACTGGTCTGCTACGGAAACAGCATAAACAAATCCGGAACATTGGTTTCTCACATCCAAAGCCCCTACTGTTTTTAAATCAAGGTCGCGCTGCACCAACACACCCGGTCCTGGGAAATAATAGTCCGGACTCAGCGTGGCAAAAACTATAAAGTCGATTTCATCCTTATCGATTCCTGCTCTTTCAATAGCAATTTTGGCGGCCTTCACGCCCATGGAGGTAGTGGTATCCTTTCCTTTGACTACATGCCTTCTTTCTTTGATTCCGGTACGTTCCTGAATCCAGGCATCATTGGTATCCATAAGCTTGGAAAGATCGTCATTAGTTACTACTTGATCGGGTACATAGAAGCCCAGGCCCGATATTCTAGAATTGTACATATAGGAAGCGTTTAGCAGTGACGAGGATCAGAAGTCCTGTCCTTAGTTTCGTTTAGATGTCCTAAAATACCGATTCTCCTAAATCTGGCCTAAAGAATGTGAAAAAGATTATGCATGCCGGTTATGACTAATAGCATTTGATCTCTAATTAACTTGCAATTTTCCCTCTCTTTGTGCTAACTTACCCTTCCACAAAACACACATTATGAAACTCAGGATAATTTCTTCAGGCTTTTTTGTTCTATTTCTCACACTTTTAATACCAAATGTTGGTCACTTACAGGAAAAATTAACCTATCAGCAGCCCTCCCAGGAAATATTGGAACTGGTGGATGCCCCCCTGGCACCCAGGGTGATCATGACAGATAACGGCAAGCATATGCTCCTACTTTACAGGAATGCCTACAAGAGTATTACCGAGCTTTCTGAGCCGGAAATGCGGCTGGCCGGACTGAGGATCAACCCGGCGACCAATATTGGCAGCAGGACCAATTACTACAACAATATTATGGTCAAATCACCTTCTGAAAGAGACGGGCGGCAGGTTGCGGGCTTACCGGAAAATCCAAGGCTAGCCAACTTCAGTTTCTCCCCCGATGAGTCGATGGTAGCTGTAACCAATACCACCCCCCAGGGTGTGGAGGTCTGGGTGCTCGATCTCGTAAAAGCCGAGGTTAAGAAGATAACGGAGGCCAGTGTGAATGCCAATTTAGGTGATGTAATCAATTGGTTTAAAGACAGTTCATCGCTTTTAGTTAAAATGCTACCCGATTCAAGAAAGGAATTGATCGATCAGATTCAGGCGGTACCTGAAGGTCCTACGATTTCAACCAATGATGGGAAAAAGGCTCAGAATCGCACCTACCAGGATTTACTTTCAAATCCAAACGACGAGTTTAACTTCCAGCAACTTGCACAATCTGAGCTTTACATAGTTTCCCTGGACGGAAGCAAGTCGCTTTGGAAACCTGCAGCAATGTATCGCAATATCAGCTTTTCACCTAATGGTGAATATGTTATGGTGGTCACTGTGGAACAGCCATTTTCTTATCTTGTTCCATATTATCGCTTCCCATCTACCACCACCATCTATTCTAAAGATGGGGATCTGGTAAATACCATACTTGAGGTTCCTTTAATTGAGGATCTGCCAAAGGGATTTATGGCAGAACGCAAAGGGATGCGCGACCTTAGCTGGCGGGCAGACAGGGAAGCCACCCTGATTTATGTGGAAGCCCTTGACGAGGGAGACCCTGAAATAGAAGTTCCATTCAGGGATGCGGTATACATGTTAGAGGCACCCTTTAATGGAAAAGGATCCCTTCTTTTAAAAACCATCAACAGGTTTAATTATATAAGCTGGGGTAATGATGAAATTGCAGTCGCAAGAGATTATTGGTGGAATACCAGAAATACCAAATTGTATGTCTTTAATCCTTCCGATCCGAAAGAGGAACCAACCATCCTGGTCGACAGGAATTATCAGGACGTCTATAGTGATCCCGGCTCATTTGTTATGAAACGAAACAAAACCGGGAATATGGTATTGAGCCTCGACTCAGAAAACAATGCTTTTCTGCTGGGGGATGGCTATACCGATAAGGGGCAGTTTCCTTTCGTAGATCAGATCAATATGAACACCCTGAAGAAGGAGAGGCGTTATGAATCCAGACTTGAAGATAAGAAAGAAGATCTTCTCGATTACAAAGTTGCGGAAGATGAATTGCTGGTCAGGATTGAATCGAAAAATATCTATCCTAACTACTATTACAAACACTTAAAGAAAAAAAAGGGACCTACTCAGCTCACTTTCTTTGAAAACCCCTTCAAGAGTATTCAGGACGTGCATAAGGAAGTAATCACGTATACGCGCGAAGATGGACTGGAACTCAGTGGAACATTGTATTTACCGGTTGGCTACAAGAAGGATTCGGGTGAGAAGATGCCCATGATTCTCTGGGCCTACCCACGGGAATACAAAGACAGGAATAGTGCTTCTCAAAATACCAAGAACCCAAATGAATTTACCTATCCCTATTGGGGTTCACCGGTCTATTGGGTCACAAAAGGCTATGTTGTCCTCGATGGCGCAGCCTTCCCTATAATTGGAGAAGGTGATGAGCAGCCCAACGATTCTTTTAGAACCCAATTAGTAGCAAATGCAAAAGCAGCTATAGATGCGGTTGACGCTATGGGCTATATAGACCCTAACAGGGTAGCTGTTGGTGGCCATAGTTATGGCGCATTTATGGTGGCCAACCTGCTTTCGCATTCAGATTTGTTTGCTGCCGGAATTGCGCGAAGCGGGGCATACAACAGAACACTCACGCCCTTTGGCTTTCAAAGTGAAGAACGCAATTATTGGGAAGCTCCCGAAGTATATTATACAATGTCACCGTTTATGCATGCCGATAAAATGAAAAGTCCCCTGCTGCTGGTTCACGGAGTTGCAGACAACAATTCAGGGACCTATCCCATGCAGAGTGAACGCTATTTCAATGCCCTAAAGGGGCTTGGTGCTACGGTGCGTCTTGTAATGCTACCTAAGGAAAGTCATGGCTACCGGGCAAAGGAAAGTATAATGCACCTTTTGTGGGAACAGGATCAGTGGTTAGAAAAATACGTAAAGAATCGTAAAACCGAAAGTGAGACAGGGACCAGGTGATTTCTGTCTCTAGATATATTTCTTGTAATTGTTTACCTCTACCCTGGCTCTGAGGTCATGTAAGAGGTTGTATAGGCCAAAAAAGGTCCTGTTAATATAAAGAAAATGTCTAGACCCTCTGTTGCCGTTCATCTTTCGGAGGTGTTCGTCTTTGGAATAACGCTGACTAAGGTCGGCAATGCGTTCCCAGAAATCATCCGATCCAAAATCGAAATAGTCTTCGTGGAAGGGCATAGTGAAAAGGGTCAGTAATTCTTTAAAAAGGGCCTTGAAAAATTTTCTTTCTTCAGGACTGTCAGCAGGAGTAAGGATTTCCAGGGCTTCAAGTTTTTGTTCGAAAAGATGGTCATTTTCAATAACATGCCGTTGTGCAAGTTCAAAATAGGGAATGTAGAACTCGTCCGGAACCTCTTTGATACAGCCAAAATCGATGGCTATCAGGCGATGATCCTCGCTGATCAGAAAATTTCCGGGATGGGGATCGGCATGGACTTTTCTCAGTCCGTGCATCTGATACATATAAAAATCCCACAGAGTTTGGCCCAAATAATTTCCAGTTTTCTCAGAGAAGGAAGTTTTAGTAAAATCACTCAGATGAGTTCCCTCCATCCAGTCCATAGTAAGGATTCGCTCGCTCGATAAACTCTCATAATACTGAGGAAAATCCAGGTTAGGAAGGTGATTGCAGGCCTTTGAAATTTCCTTACTCTGACTTAGTTCAAGCACATAATTGGTCTCTTCCAGTAATTTATCTTCAACTTCCCTGAAGTATTTTTCAGAATCTTTACCCTGCAGGTTGAACATGCGTGTTGCAATGGGCTTTACCAGGGCCAGGTCTGATGAGATACTTTGGGCAACACCGGGGTATTGAATCTTTACAGCCAATTGTTTCCCATCCTTTTCTGCCCTGTGCACCTGCCCTATACTGGCGGCATTAATAGATTCAGGATCAAAGGAATCAAATATTTCTTCGGGGTAATTCCCCAGATATTTCTTAAATGTTTTTCTTACCAGGGGGGCAGATAAGGGGGGCACTGAGAACTGCGACAATGAAAATCGCTCCACATAAGCTCTGGGAAGGAGATTTTTCTCCATACTGAGCATTTGAGCAACTTTTAATGCGCTCCCTTTCAGGCTCTTTAAACCATCATAAATATCAGTAGCATTGTTTTCGTTTAGCTCATCCTTTGAGACATCCCCATGAACCAATTTTTTACTGTAGTATTTTACGTAGTTGCCCCCTACTTTTACCCCGGTTTTAACCAATTTGCCGGCTCTTTCTATTTTTCCCGTAGGAATTTTGTCAAGTGTTTTCATAATGGGGTTTTAGAGGATAAAAGCCTAATGAGCCATGTTTTCTTTGTAGAGAAATTTTCCAAAGTCGACTATACTATCCAAAGGGGTGTTGTCAAAAACATCAAAAACTGTTTGAACCGACTTTTCTATGGCAACATCCGTTTTCTCAAAGCCTGGGGAAGAATCCTCACTCCAGAATTTCAGAAGAAATAAAAACTGCAGCCATGCGCCTTCGGAAAATAAGGCAGGATTATGCCTGGAAAATTTCGAGGATTTTTCTGCATTTCCATCTTCGATCAGATCTTTTGCAAATTCCTTTATTTGGGTTCTCAGGCCTTTTAATTGTTCCATATTCCTTAGCATAAAACCATTCTCATTCAAGGAAAACAGTATATAACTCCTGTTGAGGGTGAAAACTTCAAAAATGGTAAAGAAAAAAGACAGCATTTTGTCCTTGTTGCTGTACTGTCCAAATTCTTTATTCTTTTTCAACACCTCCATTGTATTGTCATAAAAAGTATTCCAGATGCTTGTCTGAAGATTTTTTAAAGAGCCGAAGTGCTCGTAGAACGATTCTTCGCTTTCTTCGATCGACTTACAAAACTTATACACCGAGGACGGCCTTTTCTCCTGTTCCAGCACATATGTCATATAGGCTGAAACGATCATTTTGCGAATGTCGGTTTCTTTCAATTTTTTTGAAGGCATATATCGAGTTTTTTGTTATAGATAATTTACAATTTTTTAAACGTTAAACTTGTTAAGGATATGAGAATATTCTAAAATCTAAGAAAGCGTGCCCTTTTGAGAAGACACGCTTTCTAACAACCTAACCAATTAATAAACAAACTGATTACTAAAATCAATTTTACTTTTTCATAGCAACGATTTCTTAGTAATCATGTTCAAATATAAATAATGTTTATATTATTTTACTATTTTTTAAACAAAAAGATTTGTTAAAGTTTCAGAATTTACTAAAAAGAAAGAATTAAATGTCAGTTTGTCACCTATGACAGCAATGGTACTTTTTTTGTTCATTGCAACGGGAATTAAAAAATAATAAAGATGGCAACAGGTAAAATCAATGTTTCTGTAGAGAATATTTTTCCTCTTATTAAAAAGTTCCTTTACAGTGATCATGAGATCTTCCTTAGAGAACTTATATCAAATGCAACGGATGCAACCCTAAAACTTAAACATCTTACATCCATAGGAGAAGCTAAGGTGGAATACGGCAATCCGATTATCGAGGTGAAAATCGATAAAAAAGCAAAAAAGCTTCACATTATTGACCAGGGGATAGGAATGACCCAGGAGGAAGTGAAAAAGTATATTAATGAGGTAGCATTCTCGGGGGCTGAGGAGTTTTTAGACAAATACAAAGATGCGGATAAGGACGCCGGTATCATTGGGCATTTCGGACTTGGATTTTACTCCTCCTTTATGGTCGCCAAAAAGGTGGAAATCCTGACGAAGAGTTATAAGGACGAACCCGCGGCACATTGGAGCTGTGATGGAACCCCTGAATTTACCCTTAAAAAAGGTAGTAAAGATTCAAGAGGTACAGAGATTATCCTCCATCTGGCTGATGACTCTGAAGAATTTCTTGAAGAAGCACGTATCAGGGAATTGTTGACCAAATACAACAAATTTATGCCTATCCCTATCAAATTTGGCACTCGTACCGAGACATTGCCAAAACCTGAAGGGGCAAAAGAAGAAGATGAAGCACCTACCCGGGAAGTAGATGATATTATAAATAATCCCAACCCGGCCTGGACTAAAAAACCGGCAGACCTGAAGGATGAGGACTATAAATCATTCTACCGGGAACTTTATCCCATGCAGTTTGAGGAACCCTTGTTCAACATCCACCTTAATGTGGATTACCCTTTTAACCTGACAGGTATTCTGTACTTCCCAAAACTGACCAATGATCTAAACATACAAAAGGACAGGATTCAGCTTTACCAGAACCAGGTTTTTGTAACAGATAATGTTGAAGGTATCGTCCCTGAATTTCTCACAATGCTACGAGGGGTAATCGATTCGCCAGATATTCCCCTGAACGTGTCACGTTCCTATCTGCAAGCCGATGGGGCTGTTAAAAAGATAGCTTCCTATATCTCAAGGAAAGTAGCCGACAAACTCAATTCCCTGTTTAAAGACAACCGGGAGGACTTTGAGGCCAAATGGAATGACATAAAGATTGTGATTGAGTACGGGATGCTTTCAGAAGAGAAATTCTTTGAAAAAGCCGATGCCTTTGCCTTATACCCAACTGTTGAAGGGGCATATTACACTTTTGAAGAACTGAAAGAGAAACTTTCTCCGGCACATACCGACAAGGATGGCAAACTCGTAGTGCTTTACGCTTCCGACAAAGAAGCTCAACATGGCTATATAGAAGCTGCCAGGTCACAGGGCTACGAAGTACTTTTGCTCGATTCCCCAATTGTAGGACATCTGCTTCAAAAACTGGAGACCTCTAAGGAAAACCTCTCCTTTGCCAGAGTTGATGCAGATCACCTCGACAATTTGATCAAAAAAGAAGATACCAAGATCAGTAAACTCTCAGAGGAGGAAAAGGAAAATTTAAAAACCCAGATAGAAGAAGTACTCGGGGAAAAAGGATATACGGTTCAACTCGAAACCATGGACAGTCAGGCCGCGCCATTCATCATCACGGAACCCGAATTTATGCGTCGGATGAAGGAGATGCAACAGACAGGAGGAGGAATGTTTGGAATGGGAAATATGCCCGATATGTTCAATCTGGTCGTAAATACCAATCACGAACTGGTTTCAGAGATTTTAAATACCAAAACAGCTAAGAAAAGGGCCCGACTTATCAATCAGTCCCTTGATCTGGCAAGACTATCCAAAGGACTGCTGAAAGGGGAAGCCCTCACCAATTTCATCAAACGCAGCTATGAGATGGTAAAATAATTGACAGCTATTAAATAAAAAAGACCGCTTTAATCAGCGGTCTTTTTATTTTTACAGAATGGACGAACCCTGGCACCTCTACGCAATGGCCGCTATGTATTTTGTGGCCGGACTCATGCATTTTGTAAAACCAAAGGCTTATATGCGGATCATGCCGTCTTACCTGCCTTACCACAGGGAATTGGTTTACCTCAGCGGTGCTGCAGAGATCGCCCTGGCCATTGCACTTTGCATCCCAGAGACAAAAGCATTGGCCATAGCAGGAATAATCCTGATGCTGATTGTCTTTCTGCTTGTACATTTTTATATGTTAAGAGGGGAAAAAGAAGGAGCCGGTATACCCAAGTGGATACTCCTCCTCCGGATTCCACTGCAATTTGGCCTCATGTATTGGGCATTTTGGTACCTGTAGTGCCGGAATTGCTCTATGGATAAACTTTTCAGATTGCCATCCTTCTTTTAAGCCAGCTGTTTTTAAACCATAATACCTGAAGCGTAAAACTTAAGATCAGGGCTAAGAAAGAGTACACCAGAATCCCGGAACTGCCAATTTGTGGAAGATAGGACTCTACTGAGGAAAATACCTCCATGAATTCTGAAACAGCTAAATCGGGCATATATGAACCCCATCCATCTGAAAGAAATCCCGAAACAAGCAATATTGTAACAAGGGATATCACCAAAATCCAACCGGTCCTCGAAAGCAAAGGCACGTATTTGGGACTGACTTGAGAAGGTGATGCCTCAAGTCGTTTCAATACTCCTCTGGTAAATCCATCTGAGGGTTGCTCAAGGGGTAACTCTGAGAATAATTCCCTCAATCGGTCGTCTATCTGTTTTTCCTCGTTGTGCATTTCAGTTACTATTAATTGTTTTAATATCAACCACCAGAAGGCTTTCCAATTGTTTCCGGCTTCGAAATAATCTCACTTTTATGGCATTTTGACTCATATCCATGATCTCGGAAATTTCACGGATCGTCAGCTGCTCGTAATAATACAGCGTAACCAAAGTAGCGTCAATTTCAGGCAGTCGGTCAATGGTCGCTTTTAACAACTCCTTGCGTTCTTTCCTGTCTATTGCCTCCAGGATACCATCCGCAGCCTTTAATTTCCTCACCCCATCATCCTCAATAGAGTTTAAAATAGGCTGTCGCTTGTTTTGTTTAATCCTGTCGAGGCTTTTGCGATATGCTATTCTGTACAACCAACTAGAGAATTTTGCGTCTCCCTTAAAGGTTTTCAGGGCTTCAAAGGCTTTAACAAAAGTATCCTGAGCAATTTCTTCTGCATCCTCTTTGTTCTTCAGTAATCTGCACGCCAAGGTAAAAATCAGATACTTATACCTGTCCACCAGCACACCGTAGGCCACATGGTCGCCGGCAAGCGATCGGCTTATTAATTCCTTATCCTCAGGTAATAGCATATGTTCCATTAGACGGCCTGCAAGGGTTGGTGGTTACATCAGACTAAAAAAAATACACCTTTTTCGTAACCCGGCCAAGAAATAGTCCGTCTTACCTAAAAACAATGTTTAACAAATCACACATAACATGGGAGGAGAAGTAATAATTTTTATCAGTATTTTTTTGATGGTCTTTGGCATCAGCTATCTTTATTTAACAACTCGTAACAAGGAAAGACTCGCCCTGATCGAAAAAGGCGCAGAAGCGAGTATTTTTGTCAAGGGTAAAAGGGAAGCGACCGCCCCTTTCTGGAAGGTCCTCTTATTAAATATTTCGCTCTTGTTGATGGGTATCGGACTAGCCATCTTTATCGCCTCATTGATGGTAGAAATGGGATTAGATGAGGATGTTGCTTATCCGGGTACAATCTTCTTAATGGCAGGTTTAGGCTTATACATTGGCTTTACCCTTACCAAGAAACTCGACAAAGAGGAGTAACCAGAATACAACACTAACTTTATACTGAAAAACCAGGGTTCTATCCTTGGTTTTTTTTGTTTTTTTCCTTCCCTTTACGGTATTCTGTGAATAACAGGTCAAATGCCTCTCCTTTCTTTATGATAGACAATCTAAACATTAATTTTCAAGTCCTTTTAGATGCTATAGGGCTAGTTCAGGGGGTAAGTATAGGGATTTTACTTATGATCATGGGCCTACGCAAATTCAGAAATTCCTTTTTTCTGGGACTTTTCCTGCTTTTGTATGCTTTAGAATTAGCTACCTGGATTTCAGTAAACAGCAAAATCTCAGACATATATCCCGATTTATTTCTCCTGCCTTTTAATTTTTCCTGGATTCTTTTTCCATTATTCTATATCTATACCCAACAGGTTTCTGTCTTTTCAAATAAAAAGATCAAATACTGGTTACTCTTTCCGGGTATTATTTCTGTTATAGCTCAAATAGTTATTTTCTGGCTCCCCTTTGAAACCAAGGTTGAAATTAGGGAGAGTTTATGGCATACAGTTATTTTCTGGGTGTTGGGCAACTACTATTCATGGATTGTAGGGATTTGGAATTTACGCTTACTTTACAAGCATCGGGTTGAAGTCCTGAACACTTACTCGTATATCTCTTTCAAGGAGTTGATATGGGCTCGCTACTTCCTGATTTATCTATTAATAACTTCCGTATTCGGGCATATTATTGCCTACGGATTCCCAACTCTAGTAGAGGACAACACTATATTTTCCGTAATGGACCTGATTGCTATCTATTGGGTCTCATACTTCGGTATCACTCAGCGAAATGTACGCTCCCTGATCACAAGTATTCAACCCGGAAAGAATTCAGAAGATTCGAGTGCTGAAAAGAAGATTCACCCTGATTTGATTCCTGAAAGACTGGAGGAAGTCATGCTCGCCATAGCCAGATACATGAATGATTCGGAAATTTATATGAATCCGGATATGACAATTATGGACCTGGCTGATGGAATAGGTGAACATCCCAAACGTGTTTCAGAGGCCATTAATACTATAGAAAAACTAAATTTTAATTCTTTTATAAATCAATATCGCATTGAGAAGGCGTTAGCCATACTTGACACTGAGGATAAGCTTAACTGGAGCATGGAGGGTATTGGCATAGAAGTAGGCTTTAAAAGTAAGAGTGCTTTTTATTCGGCCTTTAAAAAATTCACCGGAACCACCCCAACTCGCTTTAAAAATACAGGGTCCTGAAAAGATTAGTAAACCAGATTTAAATATCGGACTACATTATTCTCTGACACTCTCAATTTCCTCTAATCATTAAAATAACAGTTCTAAATTCAGAAATCAGAACTAAAATCTGGTCCGAAAACTTAGAATCTCCCCTTTTTAAGTGCATTTTTATAAAAAAGGGAAGGATGTACCCAAAAAACAAGAGTTTAATACTGTTTATTTTATTTCTATGGTTTGTCTTTGCCGCCTGGGAAATGGATGCACAAGCCGCAGAACAAACCTTGCCCAATACCTACATCCGCTTAGATCTACTTATGCTTCCTTTTTTAATAATCCTCACAGGATATGCCATTTACATTTTGGTTCGAAATCACAATTTTGATAATTCCCGGGATACCGATCCCAATCAGGAATTTTAAATCAAGTTTTGTTCCTTTTACATCCTCATAGTTATCCTTTCTTTTCAATGTCCTTCACTATAAACGCCATATGTAGTTAACTACTTCACCGCATTTTCTGAAAATTCCTACTTATTTCATTGATTTTATTTCAACGAAACTTTTTATTTGTTGAATTCCTTTCTAAATTGAGGCCTTAAATTCCGGGCAGACCCATTGAACGCAATTATTGATATTAGTTACAACCTTCAATCCCTAATGGATGTCCTGGGTCTTATACAAGGAATCTCATTCGGCGTTCTGCTCCTGCTTTTAAATTACAGACATTTCAGAAATACGTATTTACTCGGTATATTTTTAATCCTGTTTTCATTGAAATTACTAGTGTTTATCCCTGCTGGGTTAAATATTGATAAGGAGCATCCTGAATTGTTCCTTTTACCCTTCGATTTTTCCTGGCTCCTTTTTCCCATCTTTTTTATCTACACCCAGAAGATATCAATATTCTCAGATCAGAAAGTAAAATACTGGGTGTTGTATCCGGGAATTATTTCCTTTGTTTTACAGGCTGTTATTTATTTCCTCCCCAATGATACTAAATTTGAGATAGCCCAGAGTTTTTGGCATGAATTGCTATTTACGATCCTGGGAATAATTTATTCATGGGGGATAGGAATTTGGAATTTACAGCTGATCAACCAGCACCGCCAGGAAGTTGAAAATACATTTTCGGATTTGGAAAACAAGGTGTTAGGTTGGGCACGGATCTTTCTGATTTACCTTCTAACTACTTCTGTTTTAGTGCATGTCCTATTTTATATATCTCCGGATAATTACTATTTCAAAATTATATTTTCCATTTTCGACCTGATTGCCATTTACTGGGTAAGTCTCAATGGGATCATTCAACAAAATGTCCTCTTACTTATTAGGGATAAAAAAGACGCCCCAGAAACCACTTTTTTAGAAAATAACTATGAGATGGCGGTAACGGATGATAATGACAATTTAAAAGCCGTCATGGTGAAGATCGACACATACATGCAGAATACCGAAGCGTTTTTAATGAGTGAACTCACTATTATTGACCTGGCAGATCAGTTGAAAATGCATCCAAAAAAAATTTCCGCAAGCATCAATACTATCTTTAAACAAAATTTTAATACGTACGTGAATTACCTTCGAATAAAGAAAGCGGAAGACCTGCTTTCAAAAAGATCTACCGATTATCTTAGTATCGAAGGGGTTGGAAAAGAAGTAGGGTTTCATAGTAAAAGTGCTTTTTACGCTGCTTTTAAACGGGTTACTGGTACTACCCCAAAAAATTACAAAGAGAGTATTTCTCATTAATATTTCCCTTCACTTCATTCTAAAAACCTGTTGGAAACCAAGCTGGCAGAAAGATAAATCCGGGTACTGATTCCTGATTTCGGACTAATAAATACGATATAACGCCTTATTTGTACGGATTTCCGAAATCCATACTCCTTCCCCGAGGTTTTGACTTGCTCCCGAGAAATATTTAACAAAACTTAGAGTTAGGAAAGTATTGAGAAAGGGTATAACTAGTACCCTATTTCTTAAAAACAGTTTCAATAAAAAGTACTATGACTACAAAAGAAAATCAAAAAGCTAAAATCCTCAAGTATGTTGCGATCAATGATGCCGGCAACTTCAATACGTGGAATCCTGCGCATATCGAGGAACTAAAACGAAAAGAATTTAGTACTGATCTCGGGCAGCGGGTTCTCTTTGAAAATGAATATCTTCGAATTTGGGAGGTAGTCTTATTACCAAAGGAACGCCTTCCATTTAGAAAAATCGAATTCGACTATTACTGGGTAGCGGGTTCAGAAGGGATGGTGATCTCAAGGTTTTCTGATGGCAAAATAGTATTGATGCATTTGGAAAAAGGAGATTCTGAATTTTTACTGCACGAGAATAATTACGGTATTTACGATATGGAAAATATTGGTGACGACATTCTCTTTTTCCAGCTTACCGAATTTAAAGGGGAAGAAATCTTCGTTAAAGAAAGAATTCAGGAAACGATCAAACGGAACTCCTTAGGCGACAATTGATTTATTCTTTTTCACTGTTTTATAATCAATATTATTTTCTTTGATGATTCTGTTGCTGCCTCATGGTTTCCTATCTTTAAGGTATGAATGTCATCTCGACCAATATCGGCACTCCTACCACTATACACTGGCAAGAAAGGGAAGAACAAACCGGGATCTTTAAACATCCCGTGGGGGGTCCCATTTGGCTGGAGACTTCTCAGGTTAGTAAGGATACTGTTTCAGATCGGAAGCATCACGGAGGGGTATATAAAGCCTGCTACCTCTTTTCTTCAGATAACTACAAGTATTGGAGAGAATTGTATCCGCAATTATCATGGAACTGGGGCATGTTTGGAGAAAATATCACCCTTGAGGGGATGTCAGAATCCGAACTCAACATTGGCTCTAAATACCAATTGGGAAATGCGATTGTACAGATCACCATTCCCAGGGAACCCTGCTATAAACTCGGAATACGTTTTAACGATCAAAAAATAATTGACCAGTTTATCGCCCATGGCCATCCCGGTACCTATGTCAGGGTCTTAAAAGAAGGAGGGGTGAAAAAAGGTGATACATTGTCCTTAATTGAGGAGGTAAGTAACTCGATCAGTATTGCCGATTTGTACGCTTTGCTCTATGCCAAAGAACCCAAACAGGAGATTCTCAACACAGCTCTCAGTTGTGAATACCTTCCTGAGCGAACACGTAAAAAATTATCCAGAAAACAAAAAAAGAGGCCTGTTTAGGCCCCTTCTTCGCTGAATTAAACTAAACTTACTTCACTACGTAATACTCAGCATACGTATCTTTCCCATCTTTAAGAACCACCTTATAGCTGTCTTTTTCAGCCTTTTCAAAGTTGAATGCTTTTTCAACAACCAACCTGGATTTTAAGGTTTCACTGTAAACGATCCTGTTTTCACTATCTACTACCCTTATCTGGATATCACTCATTTCCTTGTTGAAAAAGTTCAGGTATAATTTGTCGCCTGCTTTTCTGAAATAAGGTTCGCTCTTTTCTAAAGAGGATATGACTACGCCATTTCGCTCAGCTGATGTAGCAGGAGAAAAATTGTTAGCATAGGTACTGGACGTTGCCAATAACAAGGCAATTGCGGAAATACTTTTTAATGTTTTCATAATTTCTTTTTTTAGTTTACTAATTAATCTCACTGCAAACTTACCCCAGGAATATTCCGCTCACTACAGCACATTTTTCCATTATGTGTTCTATTTTAACCCTTGTTATCGTTAATAAATCGTTAAATGGTAATATTACACATATTTAAGTTAATTTTGCATAGTCTTTTGCAAGACCACGGACCTAACTTTGTTCGTATATAGATGACTATGATAAAGCAGAAACCTACTTTTGAAGCCATAGAACCCAATTTTGGTAATTCCTTTACTTACCAAAAATTTGACGAAGACAGGCTGAACAAGAATAACGTCTGGCACTACCACCCCGAGATAGAACTGGTCTACGTGAACGGCGGGGCAGGAAAGCGGCAGATTGGAAGTCATGTCTCATATTATACCAATGGAGATCTCATACTGATTGGAAGCAATCTTCCGCATTGTGGCCTAACCGATAAACTCACCGGTAACAAAAAAGAAACGGTTATCCAGATGAAACAGGATTTCCTGGGAAATGACTTTTTCAATATCCCGGAAATGAAGAAGATCCAGTCACTTTTCGACCTTGCGGCTGGGGGGATAGCATTTTCAGGTAAAACCAAACGAAAAATTGGGGAGAAGATGGAAGTACTGGAATATCAAACCGATTTCCAAAGGCTGCTATCCATTCTTAATATCCTCAATGAACTTGGAGGGTCACAGGATTACAAAGTGCTGAATGCAGCCGGATTTTCCCTTAAAACTGAGGTAAAGGACAATGACAGGATCAATGTAGTATTTAACCATGTGAAGCAAAATTTCAAGGAGGATATTTCCCTGGATGAAATAGCAGACTTGGTAAGCATGACAGTACCTTCCTTTTGCAGGTATTTCAAGAAAATCACCAATAAGACCTTTGTGCAGTTTGTCAATGAATGCCGACTCGTACATGCCTCCAAATTGCTGGCAGAACAACCTATGAGTATCACTGAAGTATGTTTTGAGAGTGGCTTTAATAACTTTTCCCACTTCAATAAGTCTTTTAAGGCATTTACAGGACAAAATCCCTCAGAATACAGGAATCAGTTGAAAAAAATCATGACCTAAAAGGTGAAGAAGAGAAGTCCTCTTAAAATAGACCTGCCCCAGAGTGATATTGTCTACTTCCGCAATTTCCTCTCCAAAGATCATGCTCTTCAACTTATGGAAAGCTTAGGTGCAACTGTAAAATGGCAGCAGGATGACATCCGTGTTTTTGGAAAGACCTATCCTCAACCCAGGTTAACTGCTCTTTACGGCAACAACGGCCAGCCTTATTCTTATTCCAACATCACCATGCATCCTTTGGAATTTACACAGGAACTAAAGGAATTAAAAGCCCAGATTGAACAACTGATTCCTCCGACCAGGTTCACCAGCTGCCTGCTTAATCTATACCGCAATGGGAAAGACAGTAATGGCTGGCATGCCGATAACGAACCCTCCCTGGGAAGGAACCCGGTGATTGCTTCTGTTTCACTTGGAGAAGAACGTGTATTTCACTTAAAACACAAGGACAAGCCAGAATTGAAGCATAAAATGATTCTCGAAAACGGCAGCCTCCTTATTATGAAAGGAAGAACTCAACATCACTGGCTTCATCAGCTTCCAAAAACCAGCAGGGATATCAGCGAACGTATCAACCTCACCTTCAGGGTAATAAAATAAGATCAGAATTTCCCCTTATCTTTGCCGGGCTATGAAAAAAGATTTTACAGTAAGAGAGCTAGACCGTATAATAGAAATGGCCTGGGAAGACCGTACCCCCTTTGAAGCGATAGAATTTCAATTTGGGATATCCGAACAGGATACCATTGAGATCATGAGACGGGAAATGAAGCCTAGTAGTTTCAGGATGTGGAGGAAACGGGTACAAGGACGATCCACCAAACATGCCAAACTCCGCTCTGATGATACTAATAGATTTAAGAGTAGTCGTCAGCGTAACATTTCCGGAAATAAAATAACAAAACGCTAGTCGAAGAGTTCGTTTAAGACCGCTGCAAGTCTTACTCCTCCTTTTAGTAATTGTTCTTCCACGGTTGCCCAATACAAATAGTTATATCTGTAGCCCAGGCTATCACCCGATTCAACGGTGGCATATATAGCATTGGCCAACTTATGCGATTCCTCTACCCAGGTAAAAACATCACCTTCCTGCATCATTTTTCGCTGTTTTTTTGAAAGATCCAGCAAGTTGTCGGCTAGTTCGGTGTAGCTCATACCAAAATTGTCGATCAAATCCGAGTCCCACACCCTATGCAGATTACTCTCATTTCCAAACCACTCCACTTTAATATCATTTCCTCCCCGGTTTTCAGCCCATCCCGCATGTAGAGGTTGATGAAGATCCCCTACAAAATGGACCAGCATCTTAAGGAAAAATGTCCTTTCTGCTTTTGGGGTTAGTTTATTTTTTAGCTTTTCAATACAAGTCTGTATAGCCATGACGATATCTCCTTCCTCACTTACAGCATCGTCGCCATACGATTTTCCGGCCGCATAATTCACATAGTGCCAGGGATAGTATTTTCGGTACAAGCTGTCTGATTTGATATCGTCTGCAAAGTTGGATACTGCCGCCAGAGAGCGGCCATTAAGAATCATTTGCACCTGCTTCCTCGCTTTCCTGCTGAGGTGTTTTTCGGCTACCTCCCCCACCACTCTATGGCCTGTCTTACCCCAGACAGGAGGATGAGCGTATGAAAAATGTGCAAATACAATTAAGACAAGTAATAATTTCTTCATGTAAACATTTTTTGTAAAAATAGAGAATGGGAATTAAAGGCAGTGTTAAATCTTGCTTTCTGAAGCCTCAAAATAAACGACTTGCTCAGAATATAAAAATCCCCAGAAACATTTTTCTCTTACCCCGAGATAACCCGCCAGATATTGTACATTTAATTTTGGGATTTCTTTAACGCTTAAAACTGTTAAATTTGCCAGAATGTTAAACACAACGGGCATAAATATTAGGAAGGTCTTCATGGCCTCCTTTTTGTTGTTAGGTATCCTGACGAGTCAGTCGCAGAATGATTTCAGCAACAAACAAAAGTCGTTTCAGGTAAAATATATAAATGATTTTATCAAACTTGATGGTATCCTTGACGAACCTATCTGGAGTGAAGCGGACAGCGCAAAAGATTTTTGGGAATACTTTCCTGTAGATTCCATCCTTGCCAGAGAGCAAACCGATATAAAAATGCTCTACGATGATAAGAATCTTTACATAGGGATTAAGGTATACACCAAAGGTAAAGACTATGCCATAGAGTCCCTGAAACGTGATTTCAGGGCCGGAAACAGCGACAATATAACCTTGCTTTTTGACACCTTCAATGACGGAAACAATGCCTTTCTGTTTGGGACAAATCCTTATGGGGTTAGGCGCGAAGGGCTGGTTTCAGGAGGTGGTCTTGATCTGAGAGGTTTTACCATTTCCTGGGATGTTAAGTGGAAGGGAGAATCTAAAATCTACGATAATTATTACACCTCGGAAATGGTTATTCCCCTAACCTCATTTAAATTCCGAGAAGGGGAAAGAAAATGGCGTTTTAATAGCTATCGATTTGACACCCAGAGCAATGAAAATAGTACCTGGGTGCGCATTCCACAGAATCAGAACATCTTCGGTCTTACCTTTATGGGGGATATGATTTTTGAAAAACCCCTGGGTAAATCCAGAACACCTTTTGCCATAATCCCATACATCAACTACCTGAATGCCCGGGATTTTGAAAACCAATCCTCTATAAATAATTTTAAAGTTGGTGGTGATGCCAAGGTATCCATAGGGAATAGCCTGAATCTCGATGTCACGATTAATCCCGATTTTTCTCAGGTAGAGGTAGATAATCAGATAACCAACCTGACGCGTTTTGAAATAGGCCTTCCCGAAAGACGACAATTTTTTATCGACAACATTGACCTCTTTGCAGACTTTGGTGACTCCCGGGATAGCAACCCCTTTTTTTCCAGACGTATTGGTATTGCCCGGGACACAGCTGATAACACCATTGAAAATAGCATCATAGGGGGGGTACGGCTCAGCGGTAAATTGAACAAACGACTGCGAATTGGTT
The DNA here is from genome assembly GCF_041358175.1 of Muriicola sp. E247. NCBI lineage: Bacteria > Pseudomonadati > Bacteroidota > Flavobacteriia > Flavobacteriales > Flavobacteriaceae > Muriicola > Muriicola sp. E247. Next base: position 12,748 of record NZ_JBGKBE010000003.1, on the reverse strand, counting down.
TCCTCAACCTTCAAACTGAGGCTGATGAGTCCAACGAAATTGCCTCGAACAATAATATGATGCTGGCAATTCAGCAGCAGGTATTCTCACGTTCTAACATTGGCTTATTCTTTATTAATCGTCAGGCTACAAAAGACTACGACTTTCTGGCCGAAGAAGATCGGTTTAACCGGGTTGTGGGAGTTGACTACAACCTGATATCAGAAGATAATTTATGGAGCGGAAGATTATTTCTCCACAAATCCTTTGAGCCGGAGGGGAGAGATGAAGATTTTTCCTCAGGAATGCAGTTGGAATATAACTCCCGCTTCTGGAACTTTTTTAGTAAAGCTGTTTTTGTTGGGGAAGATTATCAATCTGATCTCGGCTTTATTCGTCGCACTGATATTTTCAAGAGTATATTAAGCATGCGAAGGATCTTCTGGCCTAAGGAGGGTATTATTCAAACCCACAGTATAAGATTCTTTCCGAATTTTATCTGGAGTCCGACCCGAGATTTTCAGAACACAGATTATACTACCCGGCTTGACTGGGAGGTAAGGTTTAACGATTTATCTGAAGTACAAGCATCATTTTCGCATCAGTATACTTATTTATTAGACGAATTTGACCCAACCCGAAGTGATGACGCCTTGGCGCTGCCAGGCGAGCAGGGTTACTACTACAATTCTGTCAATTTTCGATACCGATCAGACAGGCGACGTATTCTTTCATATTCAATAGAACCTACCATCGGACGGTTTTTCAATGGGGATCGTTTTTCGTTGGAAGGAGGGTTGAATCTTCGATTGCAGCCAAAAGCGATCGTCTCCATGAATTTTCGATATGACCAGATACAGTTACCGGAACCTTACGGTAGTGCGAATATCTGGCTGATAAGTCCAAGGTTTGATCTTACCTTTAGCAAATCGATCTTCTGGTCGACCTTAATTCAGTACAGCAACCAGCGTGATAATCTGGGTATCAATTCGAGATTACAATGGCGTTTTGCTCCACTATCAGACCTTTTCCTTGTATACAACGACAACTATTTTGTCAATTCTTTTATGCCAAAATTGAGGTCCATTAATCTCAAGTTAACCTATTGGTTAAATATATAGGTGAGGTTTGTTGTAGTTGAGCTGCCTTTGGTAATTTAACTATATTTGGCTGCAAAACGTCTAGCAAACCACTAATGAATCAACTACCCTTTACCGATGATACCGTTATCCTGGGCCTGCTTTGCCTTTGCCTGGGATTTGTTTTTTACACTTCATCATTCAAATCCGGTTTTTGGTATAAATTTTACAGAGTGGTACCCACCCTGTTGATGTGTTATATGCTGCCGGCAGTTTTGACAAGCTTCGGACTGATTTCGGAAGAGTCTTCCAACCTGTATTATATTGCAAGCCGGTACTTGCTTCCGGCCGCTCTGATACTTATGACCCTCAGTATAGATCTCAAAGCCATTATGAATCTGGGTTCGAAGGCACTGATCATGTTTTTTACCGGGACAATTGGTATAGTGATAGGCGGGCCGATTGCTATTCTTATCGTCTCCATCTTCTCCCCGGAAACTGTGGGTGGAGCAGGTTTTGATGCCGTATGGCGTGGTCTGGCAACGATTGCGGGAAGCTGGATTGGCGGTGGTGCCAACCAGGCTGCCATGCTGGAAGTCTTTCAGTTTAACCCGGCTAATTTCGGAGGGATGATCCTTATCGATATCGTGGTAGCAAATATCTGGATGGCTATAATCCTGTTGGGAGTAGGCAAAACTGAACGCATAGACCGATGGTTAAAAGCAGATACGAGCTCTATAGATAATCTCAGAGCCAAGGTGACGGCATACACCGCTAAAATTGCAAGAATTCCAACATTAAAAGACTATATAATTCTCACCAGTCTGGCCTTTACGGGTGTGGGAATTGCTCATTTTCTGGGGTTTCATTTTACAGATTTTCTTCAATCTAACTTTGAGATTATCCGCAATAAAGAAAAAGCCCTCTCATCACTGGGGTCGGAGTTCCTTTGGATGGTTGTTTTCGCTACCACCGTGGGTATTCTGTTGTCTTTTACCAAAGCTAAACTTTATGAAGGAGCCGGCGCCAGTAAAATAGGCGGCCTGTTTATTTATATTCTGGTCGCTACCATAGGAATGAAAATGGACCTTGGCAAAGTACTTGAAAATCCCGGCCTTATACTTATAGGCCTTATTTGGATCTCTATACATGCCGGCTTGCTGATCCTGGTTGCAAAACTCATCAAAGCACCTTTTTTCTTCCTTGCCGTTGGGAGTCAGGCCAATGTTGGGGGAGCCGCTTCTGCCCCGGTGGTTGCAGCAGAATTTCATCCTTCTCTTACCTCTGTAGGGATTCTTCTGGCCGTACTTGGATATGTAGTAGGTACTGCCGGCGCCTATATTTGCGGCCTGTTGATGGAAGTTGCTTCCAAAGTTTAGATTTCCATAAAGATTGCGGATATTAGCACCAAAATAAAAAGGCATGAAATACCTCTACTTTTTCCTGATTTTGGGACTTCTAATAATTTCCTGCGGTAGTCCCCATGCGAATAAGATGGAAGTTTCTGGCACGGTAAAAGGGCTCAAGAAAGGTACGCTCTACCTCCAAAAAGTGGAAGATTCCGTGTTAGCAACCCTTGATTCCCTGGAAATGAGGGGGAATGGCGACTTTACTTTTGAAACTACCCTGGAGAGTCCGGAGATTTATTATCTCTATCTCCAAAAAGCTGATAATAACGATATCAACGACAGGATCACCTTTTTTGGAGAACCCGGAAAAATCACAATTAATACTATTTGGAACGCTTTTGATTCCAAAGCTGTGATTGAGGGCTCAGAAACCCAGAAGAAGTTAGAGGAATACCAGGAAGTTATGAGTCGGTTTAACGCTGAAAGTCTGGGACAGATGCAGGCTGCCAGCGACTCCACTTTTTTTAATGATCCCGTAGCCCTGGATTCACTTCAAAAAGCTAATGAAAGGAATTTAAAGCGTAGTTATCTGTACGCTATCAATTATGCAATGAGCAATTCAAATTCTCACATTGCTCCTTTTATTGCACTATCGGAAGTTGCCGATGCCAATGTAAAGTATTTGGATTCATTGTATATCTCCCTTAGTCCGGAAGTGGCTCAGGGCAAATACGGAAAGGCATTAAAATCTCACCTGGAAAGCAGGAAAACAGAATAAGCTCCCTTATCCCAGTTTATTAAGTTTCTTGACAAGATCGGTTGCTTCCTTTTCCAATTCCTGACGTACCGCTTTCAGATGTGCTTTCCTGTTCTCCACATCTTTCTGGTTTACTTTAGCGATCAGGTCATCAAATGTAGCTATTGCCTTGTCAATGATCTCGCTCCCTTCTTTGGAACCGGTACTATTGTTCGATTCCTCCAGGATATAAACTGCTTCTATGATATCTCCAAGGACGTAGTTGATGTCTTTCTTTAAATCGCGAATATTTGCCATTTGAAATTATTTTATGCAAAAATAACCTTTAGAGCGCGTCCTTCAACAAAAAAGCTCCTTTTCTTTTAAAGGGTCACCTCCAGAAGTTTACACCCGGAAGTCTGTATTTGGATGGTTTCGGAGTTCGCAGGAAGAAGAATTGTCTCACCTCTTTTGATAGTAACTGATCCTGCCTCGTTAGAAATCTCCGCTTTCCCTTCCACGCACATGTAAATGGTAAAGGAATCCCTGCTGCCGACCTCCTGTTTCATATCTGTTGTAAGCTGAAGGAAATTGGTTTTGAAGTAAGGACAGGACACCATGGGATTTACCTTATCGATAGCTCTGTCGTAACTCACCTTAAAATCACTCTTTTGCTCAAAATCTATGGCATCCAGGGCGAGATCAGTATGTAATTCCCTCAGATTTCCCTCCTTATCCCGGCGGTCGAAGTCGTACACCCTATAGGTAATATCCGAAGTTTGCTGAATTTCAGCCAGAAGCACCCCGGCTCCAATGGCATGGATCTTCCCTGTATTGATGAAAAAAGTATCCCCTGCTGTAACCTTTTCATAATTCATATACTCCAGGAGGGTCTTTTTCTCAAGACTTTCAACATATTTTTCCCTGGTCATGGGCTGATTAAAGCCAACGATCAGGTTGGCGTCCTTATCGGCGTCCATGACATACCACATCTCGGTCTTGCCAAAAGAATTGTGTCTTGATTTGGCCAGTTCATCGTGGGGATGTAATTGGATGGACAGATCCTGTTTTGCATCTATAAACTTGATCAGAATAGGAAATTCCTTTCCAAAACGTTCAATAACTGATTTTCCGAGTAAATCGGGACCCCAGTGCTCAATCAGGGCGTTGAGGGAGCTTCCTTTGTATTCTCCATTAGCCACTTCAGAGACATCGCCCTGTACTCCTGAAAGTTCCCAGCTTTCACCTGTAATATCACTTCTACTTGGTTTGTTGAGCTGTTCTGAGAGTTTAGTTCCACCCCATAATCTTTCCTTTAAGATGGGTTGAAATTTTAAGGGATATATCTTTGTCATGCGATCGATTTTAATGCTTTTAACGCCTTCTTCATATGCCCGGAGGCACCTATGTTGTTAAAGGACATTATGACACGTCCTTCTTTGTCTACAACGTAAGTTTCCCTACCTGGCAGCAGATTGAACATTGCCTTTTCTACCTTAAAAAGTCGGCGAACTTTGTTCTTTGTATCTGCAAGAAGTATAAAAGGTAGTTTATAGGTTGCGGCAAATTTACGATGGGAAGATTCAGAATCGGCACTGATCCCGATTACTTCCGCTCCCCTGTCGGTAAATTCCTCATAACTGTCTCTGAATGAACAGGCTTCTTTGGTACATCCGGGGGTGTAATCCTTTGGATAGAAAAATATCACCAGGGGTTTCTTTCCTATATAGTCATTGCTGTTAAAGGTCTTTCCATGCTGATCTTTCAGGGAAAACTCAGGGATAATTTTACCAACTTCAAGGCCCATTTACTCGCCTGTGTATGTTACAAAATTCCTTGGAGTTTCGTATAGAACTACTTCAAGAGTATCAGAATCTTTGATGTGCGGCCTGAGTTTGTTCCATATGACAACAGCTATATTCTCTGCTGTAGGATTGAGTTCTTTAAACTCTGGCACCTCCAGATTCAGATTTTTATGGTCGAAGGCATCTTCTACTTCAGCCTTGATCAGGTCTTTCAGGATCTTTACATCAATCACAAATCCCGTTACAGGATCGATCTCCCCTGTTACACTAACGATAAGTTCGTAGTTGTGACCATGAAAATTAGGATTATTACATTTCCCGAAAACTTCGTTATTTCTGTCATCAGTCCATTGTGGCCTGTATAATCTGTGAGCAGCATTGAAATGTGCTTTCCGACTTACTTTTACTTTCATTTCTGAAGGGTATTTTTAATAAGATGGTCATAAAATCTCTCAAAGATAATTTTAAACCAGGCGGTGTAGGATTCCGGCGAGGCCTGTATATCGTTGCGGATAGCATCTGGCGTCATCCATTTCCAGGCTTCAACTTCTTCGGGATTGATCTCTGGATCCCCCTCGTAGTAACCCACCATTACGTGGTCGAGCTCGTGTTCGGTAAGTCCGTTGTCGAAGGGGGCCTTATAGATAAAGCTAAATAGTTCTTTGAGTTCGGTTTGGAAACCCATTTCTTCCTGAAGTCGTCTTTTACCTGCCTGCAGATTAGTTTCGCCCAATCGCTGGTGACTACAGCAGGTATTGGTCCAGAGTAAAGGAGAGTGATACTTTTTTGCCGCCCTTTGCTGCAGCATGGTCTCCCCTTTTGAATTCATGACAAAAACAGAAAACGCCCTGTGCAGGACGGCTTTTTCATGGGCTTCCATCTTTGGCATGGTCCCAATCTCTTCATCTTTCTGGTTAACCAGGATTACTCTTTCTTCTTCCACTGCGTAAAAATAACACCTTTCCCCTGGTTAATTGGTTAAGTGTATCTTAAATCTTATAGCAGAACCGAGGCCAAAATACTTTAGAAGAATCGGGGAGATTTCAGGTTATCTTTTACTTTAATAAAGTCGTACCTGAGAATCACTTCAAAGGAACCGTCATTAAAGCGGGCTGTGCCCAGTTCGGTAATTTCTCTGTCATAGGCAATACCGATGAGGAATTCCGGGGACAATTGAAAACCGGCCATAGCACTAACCGCAGCATCCCATCGATATGCTGCACCCATAATGAATTTATCATTATACATAAAATTTACAGAACCGTCTACCTGCAGTGGGGCACCTTGAACGACCTTGGCCAGGATTGTTGGTTTAAATTTCCAGAGCGGATTCATTTGGAAAACGTAGCCGGTAATTAGGTATAAATTTATCTGTTCTGCAGCAGTAGAAAGGGAAGATTCGTCAAAATGAGAGGTCTCCAGAAAGCGTGGAGCCGATAACCCCAGATAGTATTTATCGGTATGGTAATAGACTCCGGCTCCTATATTGGGAGAAAGTTTGTTCTGGATATCCTGCTGCAAGGTGGGATCTGGTCCGCCCGGATTGGTGTAATCCTGATTCAATTCTGAAAAACGGATATCGAGCAAATGCACACTTCCTTTAAGTCCGAAACTCAGCCTTTTTTCTGCGGCCAGTTGAATGGTATATGAAAAGTCAAGATCAAAGTAGGTTTCCGAAGTGGGGCCTATCTGATCATTGACAATTGACAATCCCATACCTACGCCACGATATCCAACAGGAGTATGAAAATTGAAGGTTTGTGTTTTGGGAGCACCTTCAAGTCCTACCCATTGTGCCCGATACAGGGCTGCAACACTCAATTGGCCTCTGGAACCAGCATAACCGGGGTTAACACTAACAGTATTGTACATATACTGGGTGTATTGCGCATCCTGTTGGGCACTTAGGTTGGTGAGTGTGCATAGCAGAAAAAGTAATACCCCCTTTTGCAGAGTACTAATGAATTTTATGTAGGTAAGTGAAGGTCTCATGGTTTATCGGTTAAGGTAGATATAGCCGGTCAATGATTTCATTGCCCCGGTATTATCCTCAAAATCGAGGATGTAGAAATAGGTTCCCACAGGGAGTTTATTCTCCTTGTCGATGGTTACCCTGCCTTCGGAGGTACCGTCAAAGACGTTCCCCTGAGTGTCATATGCCTTGGTTACGTAGACCTGAACTCCCCATCTGTTGTATATTCTGATAGTGTTATTAGGATAATCTTCCAGTCCCCTGATTGCCAGTACATCATGGATGCCATCCCCGTTAGGGGTGACTACATTAAATACTTCTATATCGGCTTCAATAGCATTAGGTTCGAGGTAGTCAGGAGTACCATTATTATTAGCATCATCATTGGCATAATTCCCGTCACCATTGTTGTCCTCATCAACCGTAGGTATACGATCATTGTCATCATCTGTATCCCTGTAATCTGATTCTTCATCACCATCATTATTAGGCAGATCCCTGAAAGGAATATCTATTTCATCGTTTACATCCGTATCAATAGAAGAGCTACCTTCATACCCGTCATCAAGTCCGTCGTTATCCTTATCGGAACCGATAAAAGTAACATCCGGAATACCGTCTTGGTCGTGGTCATGGGCTTCAATATTATCAGGAACACCATCATCATCACTATCATCATCAACATAATCCGGCAGGCCGTCACCGTCGGTATCAATTGGGATTAAACCAAGACCGCCTCCATTTTCGTAGGCATCATCAAGGCCATTGTCGTTATCGTCCTGTCCGCTTGGGGGAATGTACCCATCTGTGGTTTGTGCTTCCACATTATCCGGAATTCCATCGTCATCACTATCGATATCGAGATAGTCCGGAATACCGTCTCCATCAGTATCTGTCGGATTTGTAAAAGGATCATTATCTCCGTCTAGATTGAGGTCTTCAAAGGCATCAACAATTCCATCATCATCAGAATCGAGATCCACGTCGGGTTCGTTGATATAAACATAGATAGTGGCCGAATCACAATTCCCCGACATATCACAAACGGTGTAAATAAAATCATCGGCACCCAAAAAGCCAGGATTTGGAACATAGGTAAATATATCATCCGTTGGGTCATTTGGAGTACCATTATCATCCCTGGTAAGGGTACCATTGGATGGATTGGTAGATGAGATCGTTCCGGTAGCAGGCAGGTCATTGTCATTCATGGTCCAGATGTCGATATCCACTGGTGTATCAAGAATGGTTGCCACTGCGTCGTCTTCGGTATCAATGTACGGTGTAACGTCTATAGTTACAGTTGCCGTACTACAGTCACCAAAGGAATTACAAACCGTATAGGTAAATGAATCCGGGCCGTTGTAGTCTATAATCGGCGTGTATTGTACAATGTCGTCTGAAGGATCATTAGGAGTACCATTATCATCGATCACCAGAGTACCATTGGCGGGATCGGTTGTTGTAAGTGTTCCGGTAGAAGGTAAACCGCTGTCATTGTCATAAATTGGAATCAGGGTTGAAGTATCCTCCACAAGTGAAATAAAATCGTCAACCAAAGTAGCTGCCTGTTGCAGACAAACTACGGTAAATGATGGTAAATCCATTGAATTTCCCACTTTGGTCAGAGTTGCAGTATATCTTGTAACCGTGGGAGTTGAAGTTACCACCGGCCTGAGCTGATCCCCGCTAACCGCAGGAGTCCAGCTAACCGTAGCACTACCCGAAACATTGGCTGATATGTCGAGAGTAACTTGATTATCAGGGGCTTCACAATCTGTTAAAATAAAATATCCGGTAGCATTAGACCCACATAAAGTCCCATCGTAGGTAGCGTAATAAATTCCGGGGATTGAGGTTTCATAGAAAAAATCTGTTGATAAGACAGTGGTCGGATCTGAAGCTTCATACCACCGAAAATTAGTTTCATCCCCGCTATTAGGCGCCTGTAATAAAAACTGGGCGTTAGATGCGAGAATCCCCAGCAATATAAAAATACTGCTGAGGATGAATACTCTATTTTTGGTTATGGTCTTCAACACCCTATTGTATTGGTTATGTTATTTTACTACGAATACGACATTAATTAGTGAATTGTAGTCTGTGGGCTGACCTATGATCTCGTAACTAAGGACACCATTGGCGTCAATTGACATGGTAGCTGTGTTGAATACTGTTGGATCTGCATAAGTAACGTAATAATACAATTCGGTAGCTCCGTATGTCGGTACTGCTGCAGGCGCTCCTGCACTGGCCACAGTTGGGGTTCCAAATTGTGCAGTATACTGGGCATACAGGTCGATTGAGAAGCTGCCATTGGTAGAGGCATCCACTGCAATTGACGGAGGATAAAAGATCCTGGCAGCTTTTGAGGTGATAGGGGCTATTGCATTGATTACCTCCTGGACGTTGGTTTCATTTGTAGGGGAACCTACGCCCCCTTCATCTACGTCAATCGGAGTTCTCAAAGGAACTTCATCGTCATACTGATCATCTGTGCTTGCTGCGGCTACCTCATCGATAGCTGCCTGCACATCTACTGCGGTAAGTCCGGATGTTGTATTGTCATAGGTCACCTCAGCGGCGGTCTGGTCATCTGTTCCCGAATCATCCAGAGCCGAAAGGTCAACGGTGGTTGATGTACCATTCTCAATATCGATCTGAAGGATGTTGGCTCCACTAAGGGTGGCACCCGTTAAGTTCTGATCATCTGTTCCCACAAGGGAGGACAAGTCTATGACTTCTGATGTACCATTTTCGATACCGATAGTCAGGTTGGTTCCAGCCAGTCCTGATCCGGAGATATTCTGATCGTCTGTACTTCCTGCGGCCAGTTCAGCAAGGGCGCCTTCTACTTCTGTAGAAGTGAAGTTTCCACCTGCATCGGTGATGTTTACTTCGCTGGCGATCTGATCGTCTGTACCTACCAGGGCAGAGAGATCGACTGTTTCGTTGGTTCCATTCTCAATACCTATAGTCAGGATATTTCCTGCAAGGCCGGATCCACTAATATTTTGATCATCTGTTCCTAAAAGGGCAGAGAGATCAACTGTTTCATTGGTTCCGTTCTCAATACCTATGGTCAGGATGTTACCTGCAAGGCCAGATCCACTGATGTTCTGATCGTCTGTACTTCCGGCGGCCAGTTCAGCAAGGGCGCCTTCCACTTCTGTAGAAGTAAAGTTTCCACCTGCATCTGTGATATTTACTTCGCTGGCGATCTGATCGTCTGTACCTACCAGGGCAGAGAGATCCACTGTTTCGTTGGTTCCATTCTCAATACCTATGGTCAGAATGTTTCCAGCAAGGCCAGATCCACTAATATTTTGATCATCTGTTCCCACTAGAGAAGAAAGATCGACTACTTCAGAAGTACCATTTTCGATACCGATAGTCAGGTTGGTTCCTGCAAGGCCAGATCCGGAGATATTCTGATCGTCTGTACTTCCTGCGGCCAGTTCAGCCAGGGCACCTTCTACTTCCGTGGAGGTGAAGTTTCCGCCTGCATCGGTGATATTTACTTCACTGGCAGTCTGGTCATCTGTTCCTGAATCATCCAAAGAGGAAAGGTCAACAGTGGTTGATGCTCCATTCTCAATATCGATCTGAAGGACGTTGGCTCCACTGAGAGTGGCACCCGTTAAGTTCTGATCATCCGAACTTCCTGCGGCTAGTTCTGCCAGGGCTCCTTCCACTTCTGTAGAAGTAAAGTTTCCGCCTGCGTCAGTGATATTTATTTCACTGGCAATCTGGTCATCTGTACCTACAAGGGCAGAGAGATCAACTGTTTCGTTGGTTCCATTTTCTATACCTATGGTCAGGATGTTGCCTGCAAGGCCAGATCCACTAATATTTTGATCATCTGTTCCTACAAGGGATGAAAGATCAACTACCTCAGAAGTACCATTTTCGATACCAATAGTCAGGTTAGTACCGGCCAGTCCGGAACCGGAGATATTCTGATCGTCTGTACTCCCTGCGGCCACTTCATCGATAGCGGCTTGAACGTCTACAGCGGTTAGTCCGGAAGTTGTATTGTCATAGGTCACCTCAGCGGCGGTCTGGTCATCTGTTCCTGAATTATCCAAAGAGGAAAGGTCAACAGTAGTAGATGTACCATTCTCAATATCGATCTGAAGTACGTTGGCTCCATTGAGAGTGGCACCCGTTAAGTTCTGATCATCCGAACTTCCAGCGGCGAGTTCTGCCAGGGCTCCTTCCACTTCTGTAGAAGTAAAGTTTCCGCCTGCATCGGTGATGTTTACTTCATTTGCAATCTGATCGTCCGTTCCTACAAGGGCAGAGAGATCAACTGTTTCATTGGTTCCGTTTTCAATTCCAATAGTAAGGATGTTGCCTGCAAGGCCAGATCCACTGATATTCTGATCATCCGTACTTCCTGCGGCCACCTCATCTATAGCAGCCTGCACATCTACAGCCGTAAGTCCGGAGGTTGTATTGTCATAAGTCACTTCAGCAGCGGTTTGATCATCTGTTCCTGAATCATCCAGAGAAGAAAGGTCAACAGTAGTTGATGTTCCATTCTCAATATCGATCTGAAGTACATTGGCACCACTTAAAGAAGCACCTGTTAAGTTCTGATCATCTGTACCTACAAGGGCAGAGAGATCAACTGTTTCGTTGGTTCCGTTTTCAATACCTATGGTCAGAATGTTGCCTGCAAGACCAGATCCACTAATATTCTGATCGTCTGTGCTGCCTGCGGCCAGTTCAGCCAGGGCGCCTTCTACTTCCGTAGAGGTAAAGTTTCCACCAGCATCTGTAATGTTTACTTCATTGGCAATCTGATCGTCTGTACCTACAAGGGCAGAGAGATCAACTGTTTCGTTAGTTCCGTTTTCAATACCTATGGTCAGAATGTTGCCTGCAAGGCCAGATCCACTGATATTCTGATCATCCGTACTTCCTGCGGCCACCTCATCTATAGCAGCCTGTACATCTACAGCCGTAAGTCCTGATGTTGTATTGTCATAAGTCACTTCAGCAGCGGTTTGATCATCTGTTCCTGAATTATCCAAAGAGGAAAGGTCAACAGTAGTAGATGTGCCATTCTCAATATCGATCTGAAGTATGTTGGCTCCACTGAGAGTGGCACCCGTTAAGTTCTGATCATCTGTACCTACAAGAGCAGAGAGATCTACTGTTTCATTCGTTCCATTTTCAATACCAATGGTCAGGATGTTACCTGCAAGGCCGGATCCACTGATGTTCTGATCATCCGTACTTCCTGCGGCCAGTTCAGCCAGGGCACCTTCTACTTCCGTAGAGGTAAAGTTTCCGCCTGCATCGGTGATATTAACTTCACTGGCAATCTGATCGTCTGTACCAACAAGGGCAGAGAGATCTACTGTTTCATTGGTTCCGTTCTCAATACCTATGGTCAGGATGTTACCTGCAAGGCCAGATCCACTGATGTTCTGATCGTCTGTACTTCCTGCGGCTAGTTCAGCAAGGGCACCTTCTACTTCTGTAGAAGTAAAGTTTCCGCCTGCGTCAGTGATATTTACTTCACTGGCGATCTGATCGTCGGTTCCTACAAGGGCAGAGAGATCGACAGTTTCGTTCGTTCCATTTTCTATACCTATGGTCAGGATGTTACCTGCTAATCCTGATCCACTGATGTTCTGATCGTCTGTGCTTCCTGCAGCAACTTCATCGATAGCTGCCTGTACATCAACGGCAGTTAGGCCGGATGTTGTATTGTCATAAGTCACTTCGGTTGCGGTCTGATCATCAGTTCCCACTAAAGAAGATAGATCAACTACCTCTGAAGCTCCGTTTTCGATCCCAATGGTCAGGTTTGTTCC